>CAIXRH010000014.1 GCA_903921785.1 uncultured Pseudomonadota bacterium | reverse complement strand
GCGGCCTTGGGCGGGTTCACCGCCGCGGGCGCGACGAGGGACGGCGCGGGCGCGTCGAAGGCGTCGAACGCCTCGGCCGGGGCGGCGGCGGGCGAAGGCTCGGCGGGCACCTCGACCGGCGGCGGCTTCCCGCGACCCTTCTTGCCCGCCTCAGCCGCGGCGGCCTGGGGGAACGGCGCGGAGATCGAGAGGCTGTCGAGGTCGGAGGCGGCGAGCGCCACCGGCGGGGGCGGGGCGCCCGTGCCGGGCGCGGGGGCGTCCACCGGGTCCTCGGCGATCGACTTCTTTGAACGCCCGAGCGCGCCGGCGCGGCTCTCTCGCACGGGGCGCGGCGCGGGACCGGCGAGGCCCATTCCGGCCGGCTGCACGGGGTCCACCGTGAGCGCTGGCTGGGCGGAGGGCTTCACCGAGTCGGCCAGCGAAGCGAGGTCGGTGGCGGTGAAGCGGGGGAGCGCCGCCGGGGGCGGGGCGGAGGTGGCCTGCGTCACCGGCGGGTAGGCGGCCTGGAACAGGCAGTTGCCGACGAGCACCTCGTCGTGGGGGCGCAGGTCCACCTCGTGGCGGCCGCCGGCGCCCTCGCGGGGGAAGAGGGCGAAGACCTCGGTTCCCCGGCGCACGAACGCATAGCAGTGGCGTGCGAGGCAGCGGAGCACGGGCTCGCCGGTGAGGTCGATCTCCGCGTGGGTGGACGCCACCATGATCGAGTCGGTGTAGAACCTCGACTTCGGGATGTCGCCGGTGCGGGAGCGGATGGTGGCGCCGCCGCCCACGCTGGGCAGCCAGGCGATGTTGTCGTTGTGGGGTTCGTCGGGGAGGCGCACCTTGGTGCGGCGGTCGCGGCCGATCTGGTAGACGGCGCCGAAGTCGAGGTAGCTGCCGCCACCCGGACGGCGGAGCTCGCCGAGGTAGGGCCAGCCCTCGGCCTTCACCCCGCTGAGGTCGCGATACTCGACCTTCACGCCGTCCACCTCGATGGTCACGTTGCCCTTGAGCACGAGCGGCTGCCCGGGCTCGAGCGCCTTGCCGTCCGCCTTCACGCCCGGCTCCTTGGCCAGGAGGCTCACCCGGCCGAAGCGCACCTGGATCGTCGCGCGGGGCTGCCCGGAGGCGGCGGTCGCGATCTGGGCCTTGGGGCCCAGGTACACGTCATAGCCCTCCATGAAGTTGCTGAAGTGCACCTTCTGGAGGAGCGCGCCCCGCTCGTGGAGGGTCAGGATGCGGGTGTCGAACGCGTCGGGGATGATGGTCTTCTGCTTGTTCGAGAGCCCCGGGCGGGACTCGGGCGGGGGCGCGTCGATCGTGACGGGCGCCGCTGCATGCGCGGAAGGCGCCTCGATGGCCGGCATCGGCGGCGGGGCGGCGACGGCCCGCTCGGGCGCGGGGAGCTCCACCGTCATCGACTCCACGACCGCGAGCACCAGGAACGCCACCGGGCGGCCGTTCATCTCGGCGATCGTGAGCACGCTGGGGCCGGCGTCCGTCTGGTCGGAGCGTACGTAGTACCGGTCCTGGAGCTCGGGGCTGATCACGTGGACCAGGGAGCCGTCGGGGTACTGCTGGAGGCGGTAGATCCCCGGCTCCCGCAGGGCGGGGTTGGCGTAGTTGTCGAGCCAGTGGCGGCCGAGGGTGAACACGATCTGGTCGCTGTAGAGGCGGCCGACCTCGCGGTAGCCCTCCCACACGCCGGGGAGGTTGAGGTGCACCGCGAGCACCGGGCGGCTCCGCGGCGCGGGGCCGACGTAGAGGTTCGGGAGGAGGCCGGTGATGAACTCGCCAGGCTCAAGGCCGAAGGACTGGTTGAGCATCTCCTTGCCGCCATCCGCCACGAGGCGGAAGCGCAGCGGGCGGGTGCCGTAGAGCAGCTCGAAGCGCTCCTGGATGCAGTAGTCGGTGAAGCTCTCGCCGAGCACCCGAGCGGCCCGTTCGGTCCACGCTTCGCCGGCCTGGGTGGCGGCGCGACGGGCATCGGCCTGGCTCACCACGACCAGCACGTCGGTGAACGAGGCGATGCCGTCCCCTCGCTCGGCGTGGATGTGCGCCCGGAGCCCGCCCCGCCGATCCTGGTAACTTTTGGTGGACCAGAGCTGCGCGGGGTCGGCCACGAAGTCGGACTCGGCGAGGTGTCGGCGCAGGCGAGCCACGTAGAACGCCGCGCTCGGGTCGGGGTCGACGACCACCTCGGCGCCACCCGAGAGGCCCTGGGTGCGCCCGGACGAGAGGATGCGGGAGATGAAGTCGGCCAACTGCGCCATCGTGGCTCCTGTCCCGCCCGGGATAACCGGGACCGATGGGCCAGCGTATCGCGATCAGTGGCTCCGCCGGGGTCGGGAAGTCCACCCTCGCTCGGGCGCTCGCCGCCGAGTTGGGCTTTCCGTACCTCCCGGAGGGCATGCGGGAGTACCTGGAGTCGGGCGGGCCCGATCTCCACACCCTCGGTCACGATGGGATGCGCAGGTTGGTCGCCCGGCTCTGGGCGGAGCGGCAGGAGGCCGAAGCGCGCCATCCGTCCTTCGTCGCCGACCGCGCGTCGTACGACTTCGCCGCCTTCTGGCTGTACTACCGCTTTGCCGATCCCCACGAGCCCGACACGGTGCCCTACCTTGAAGCCACGATGGCGCCTGGGCGGTACGAGCTGGTGGTGCTGGTGCCGTACGGGCGGCTCCCGCTGGTCGCGGACGGAGTACGAAGCTCCAATCCCTGGGTGCAGCTCCACACCCACCTGCTCATCGAGGGCATGGTGCGGAGGTGCGCGGAGCGGGTCCACGCCTTGGAGGCGGTGGCGCTCGACGAGCGGGTGGCCGAGGTCCAGGCGGTGTTGATGCGCATCCCCACCCTCGGCGCTTCAACCGACCGTCGGTGAGCGCACGGTTGCGCTTCGAGCGACCGTCAGCGCTCCTTTGGCATGCCGCCGCCGGATTACCCTCCCGGGTGCTCGCGCTCCTCCTCCTCGCCGCCTGCGCGCCCGACCCCGGGGAGCTGCCCCTGTCCTGCGACCCGCGGGAGCTGGCCGCCGGGGAGGTGCGCGTGAAGCGCATCGCGTGCACCGACGAGCTGATCGGCGGCGAAGGCCGGATCGGGGACTGGCTCCTGGAGAACGCCGTCGCGCGGTTCGTGGTGCGCGACACCTACGCGGCGCTCACCCAGCTCGGCGAAGACGGCGGCACCCTGGTGGACGCCGCCCCGGTCGGCGGCGCGGACCTGTTGATGGAGCTCGCCCCCGACGGCGACCGCAGCACCATCGAGCCGGTCACCCTCGAGGCCGCCGCAGAGCTCCGCCTCCCCGGCTTCACCTGGCACCTCGACGCCGACGTCCCCCGCCTCACCCTCGACGCCGCCGCCGCGCCCACGGGCACCTGGGTCCCCCGCCCCGGCGTCGACCGCGTCGGCGACGTCGCGCGATCCGGCACGGCGTTCTTCTCCTTGGACCTGGCGTCTCCCCCGGATCCGTCATTTGACGGATGGGGGCAGGTGCCCGTCGCGGGGTTGAAGGGGGTTCTCCTCGACCCGGCCGATCGCTGGCCCGACGTTGGGCCGTTCGACGTGGAGGTCAACGCCGACGTCGTCGAGGTGCTCGACGGCGACCGCGTGGTCGACCGCGTGCCGGTCTACGGCGGCGTCGCCACCCTCCACGCCCCGGCCCTCGCCGCCCTCCGCGCCGCCCGCAACGGCTGCCGCTACGACGGCCTCGTCCTCGTTGCCTGTGGCGGCCTCACCGTCCTCGTCCGGGACGACCGCGGCACCCCCCTCGACGCGACCGTGCGCTTCGCCGCCGCCGACCACCCCCTGCCGACCGGCGGCGGCCGCGCCCCGCTCGGGATCGAGCCCGGCGAGGTGTGGGTGTGGGCGGGACCGGCGTATGGCGCGTGGCACGGCTGGTTCTCGGGCGGAGAGGACACCGAGGTGCTCACGCTGCCCCGGTCCCTGCCCGACACGGTGACGTGGCCGGAGGGCGCCGGCCCCGGCTCCCCGGCCACCTGGTCGTCGGGTGGTACGCTCCTCGGGGACTTCGCCGTGGAGGCCGCCCCCGACGCCGACCACGCCGGGCTCGCCACCGTGGGCCGCGCGCTCGGGCACGCGCAGGGCGTCGGGTTGTCGCTGTTCCTCGCCGACGACGAGGTGCCGGTGGTCTACGCGGAGTCCCGCGACGAGACCCTCACCCTCGTCGGCACCCGCACCCTCGGCGCCGCGTGGTCGTGGGGCGCTTCCGCGACGACCCGCCGCGCGGGGCACGGCGCCCCCGACCCGGTCGATCCGGCCGACCTGCTCACCCTCGTGCGCGGCGGCGCCGGCGCGGACCACTTCGTGATCGCCACCGCCGACTGGGCCGCCGCCGCCCTCGCCGGCCCCACTCCCGCCTGGGACTGGCCCGTCCCGCCCGACGGGCTCTGGCTCGACGGCCCCGAAGACATTCCGGTCCTCGCGGCGCTCGCCGACGCCTGGATCGACGCGCAACCGGTCTCCCACCGCACCTGGCTGCCGTACGTGGGGGTGCGCAACCTCCCGGCGGTGGAGCGCGCGCTCTATGATCGTACCGCGTCGGCGGGGAACGGTCCGTGGGTGCACCTGGAGCGGGTCGAGGCGGAGCTCGAGGCGTTCCCGACCGTGACGATCACCGCGGCGGCGCCCGCCTGGATGGGCCCGATCACAGTGACGCTCCACACCGACGTCGGCACGCGCGTCGTCCCGCTCGGCGCGGCCGGCGCCGCGACCGTGACCCTGCCGATGTCGACCTGGGCGTTCGCCGAGGTCTCCACGCCCCGATCGTCGCCGTGGGGCGGGGAGCCGGGGTGGGCGGTGAGCGGAGTGCGGTGGGTGCGGGGGCCCGCGGAGTGACACCGCTGCCCCGCGACCGACCCACCCCCTGGGCGCTCGCGGCGTGCGGCGCGTTCCTGCTCCTGAACTTCGGCCTCCGCGGCGGGCTCCCGTTCGTACGCTTCCCCGCCTTCGCGTTCCCCGACACCGGCGGGGTGATGGCAGTGCCGCTCTTCCGCGCCGACGGCGAGTCGGCCTCCGCCGAGGCGTTCACCGACTTCTCCGGGGTGGAGGGCGCCGCGGTGGACATGGAGCACCCCGGCCTCCCCACCGTCGTCGCCCACCGCTTCTACGAGGTCCGCGCCTGGATCGACGGCCACCGCGGCGCCGGCGGCGACGTGTCGGTGGAGGTGGGCCTCCGGGTGCTCCGCAGCGGCCCCGACGGGGCGATCACCATCGAAGACCAGGTCAATGGTCACGGCACCGCGAGGCGGCGATGAAGCGCCCGTCCGCCGGACGCAGCTGCGTCGCCCTCGGGCTCCTGATGGCCTTCACCACCCTCGCCCGCGTGGCGCGCGTCGACGGGCTCCCGTACGGCCCGGCGTTCCTCGCGCACCTGCCCACCCAGGGGCCGATCCTCGTCGCGGCCGCGCTGGGCTTCGCCCTCGCCCTCGGCGCGTTCCTCCTGGGGATCGTCGAGGACGCGGCGGCGGGCGTGCTGGTGGCGCTCCTCGCTGCGGGGACGCAGGCGCTCGCCTGGCAGTCCCCCGGCGATCTCGGGGCGAACGGCGCGACGATGCTGCCCGGCGGCGCGCTCCTGGCGTGGTGGCTCGCGCGGCGGGCGCCCGGCGCCCCGGAGACCCGCGCGTGGCGCGGCATCGAAGCCGCCTGCGGGCTGATCGCCGCGGGCTACTTCGTCGCGGCGGTCTCCAAGGTGTGGGTGTCGGGCTTCGCCTGGGCCGGCCCGGGGAACATCGGGCTGCAGATCGCCACGCAGGGGTCGCTGGTCGGTGAGCCGTTCCAGTCGTTGCGGATGCAGGTCGCGTCGTGGCGCCCGGTGTGCGGGTTCATCGGGGTGGCCACGTTGTTCCTCGAAGGCGGCGCGCTGGTGTACCTCTGGCCCTCCGCCCGGGTGCGCCACGCCATCGCGCTCGTCGTCATGCACCTGGGCATCGGGGTGCTCATGGGGCTGCACCACTACGACTGGATGTTCACGGCGTTGGGGTGGGCGTTGTGGTCGGCGGGTGTGGGCGGAGCGGCGCGGGTGCCCGGTCTTGCCCTGCGGTCGGCGTCGGCGGTCGAGCCACCGCTGGGGTGAGAAGGGCTCGGCGAGCGGGCCCGGCCGCCGCGGCATCGCCGACGCCTGTCCTGGCTCGCGAGGGTGGAGGAGGGCCGGGAGGGGGAACGATGACAAAAGGCCGGAGATCGCGCCGTACGTTCACCCCTGCAGCTCCCCCCGCCAGCAGAACCACGCCAGGCCTGCCGCGCCCAGCGTCGCGAGCAGCGTGCGTGCCCACGCCGGGCGAAATGCCGCCGCCGAGCAGCCACACGCCACCGCCGCGAGCTGGACCAGCGGCACGAAGTAGTGCGACGGTGAGTGGTCGATCGTGCAGAGCAGAAGCGAGTACCCGAGCGCCGTACCGAGCGCTACGCGGGTCCCCTTGGGCCACGCGACCGCGGCCAGGAGCGGCGTGCCGCCCGCATAGAGGAGCCAGATCCGGTAGAACGCCGGGATGCGCGCCAGGAGCGCCGCGGGGTCGGTCTGGCCGTGCCAGTGTTCCGGGCCCGACTCCCACGCCACGGTGCGGAGCCAGCCGTCGAGCGCGCCGGTGAGCCATCCGAGGAGGCCGAACGCCGCGGCCGTCGCGAAGACGGCGGCCACGAGGCGCGCCGCTTCCCGCCACGCACCCGAGAGCAGCGCGCCGAGGACCACGACGCCGGTCGCCGGATACCGGAGGAGCTGCGCGGCGATCCCGAAGGGGAGCGTCGGCCCGGCGAGCGCGGCGACGATCGCCACCGCGTAGAGCGCGTCCGGCATCCCGGTGCTGCCCGGCTCCATCAGCAGCTTCCCGGTGACGACGGCGGCGAGGCCGGGGAGCCCCCAGGCCGCGGCGGGGGCGTCGGGTGCGAAGCGGCGCAGGAACCGGAGCCCGGCGAGGGCGGTGAGCGCGAGCACGCCGGTGAAGAGCACGTTGGCCGTGGGCTGTCCGCCGCCGGTGAGCGCGAGGGCCGGGCCGAGGATCCACGTCCAGAGCGGAGGTTGGACGTCGGTGACCCACCGGTCCTGCGCCCACCGGAGCTGCTCCACCATGTTGAGCAGCTGGTAGTAGTGCGCATACCGGAGCTCCCCGGAGCCGTGGAGCGTCCACAAGGCGGCCTGCGTCGGGAGCAGGAAAACCGTGGACGATTCGGGCTGGGAGAAGGTGAGGGTGAGCGCGGTGGGCTCGGGGGCGCCGTCGGCCGCCGCGGGCTCCCCCGTCGCGACCTCTCCACCAACCCAGCGGCCCGCCACCCCGGCGTCGAGGTAGCGCCAGACGGGGCCTTCGTCCGATGTTTCCACGGGGCTCGCGAGGACGGCCAGCGGCCCGCCGGGCAGCCCGTCCACCTCGGCGCCGACCGGCGCGCGCATCGCGAAGGCCTGCCGGCTGTCGCAGCCGGAGAGGGTCGCGACGCGGCCTGCCGGACGGAGCCGGGTGAGCCCCTCTGCGGGGTCGCCCATCGCGGTCACCTCGGCCCAGCCGTCGAGCGCGGTGCACGGCCGCCCGGCCTCCGGCAGCTCCCGATCGACGCCTTCGAGGTACCAATAGCGGTCGAGGGGGCGGGCGATGTCCCCGGCGCTCCGCCCGAACCAGGCGAGGAGCAGGAGCAGCGCGACCCCGCCCCCGAGGCGCTCGTTGCGGAGGGCCGCGAGCGCGGTGCTGGCGGCGCCGCTGCCCGTCGCGGGGGAGGTGGTGGGCGGGGCGCCGCTCCCGGCCGTCGCGGCGCCGGTTACCGCCGCGGCGTCCCTCGCGCGGGGCCAGAACACCCCGAGGAGCGTGGCGGCAGCCGCTACGGCGAGCTCGGTCCAGGCGCCGCCGCCGAGGCGCCCGAGCCCCCACCCCAGCGTGGCCACCGGCAAGCTCAGCCACGCCGCGTGGAACGCCTGGTTGAACCAGCGCACCCCACCCTCCGCGCGGGAGGACCGCGCCGCGGGCCCCCACCCCGGCGCGAGGAAGAGGGCGGGGAGCGAGAACATCGCCTGCCACGTCTCGCGGAGCGGGCTCGCGTGCGTGGCTACGCCCGCGAGCACCAGCAGCAGCGGGAGGAGGCGCACCATCGGCGCGAGTCTACCCGAGAAGGACGAGCAGCCCCACGGCGAGGGCGGCGCAGACGGCCCCGAAGCCGAACGCGGCGGCCGGCGCGATCTGCTCCCACAAGAACCCGAACGCGAGGGAGGCCGGGAGGGCGACCAGCCCGGTGACCATGTGGAAGACGCCGAACGCGGTGCCGTGACTCGTGGCGGGCGCCCGCGCCGCGACCAGGGACTTCTCCGCGCCTTCGCTGAGGCCGGCGTAGAGGCCCCACGCGAGGAACAAGCCCACGATGGCGGCGATGGCGGCAGGACCTGCGGCGGCGCTGCGCGTGGCGGCGCTCCCCACGTCCGCCGCGGCGGAGGCGGCGAAGACCGCGTTCCAGCGCACCGCCGTGAGCGCGAACCCGGCGAAGACCGCGGCGTGCGCGGACCACCCGAGGACCACCATCGCGCGCGCGCCGAGGCGAGAGCCGAGCGGCGCGGCCACGAAGGAGGTCGCCGACTTCACGAGGTGCAGGAGCGCCCAGAGCCCGGGAACGCCCCACAGCGGGACGAAGCGGCCGGCGAAGAGCAGCAGGAAGAGCTCGCTGGCGAGGCCGAGGCGGGCGAGGCTCATGATCGCGAGGAGGCCGAAGTAGCGGCGGGGGAGGGGCTCGCTTGGCGCGGGGATGAACGGGGCGGGCGCCGTGCCGGCGGGGAGGGGCGCGCGGAGGCCCCGCTCGGTGGCGCGCACGGCGAAGACCGAGAGCACGATGACCACCACCCCGGGGATCGCGCTCCACCCGAACACCCCGCTGGCGGTGAGGCCCAGGGCCCGCACGCCGTAGGCGGCGATCAACGCGCCGACGATCGTGCCGGCGTGGTCGAGCCCGCGGTGGATGGAGTAGGCCGCCGCCCGGGACTCGGGGGGCGTGGCAGCGGCGAGCAGCGCGTCCCGGGGCGCGGTGCGCAGGCCCTTTCCGACACGGTCGCCGATGCGGAGCGCGAGGATGGCGCCCGGGCTCGACGCGAGCGCCATCAGCGGCCGGAGGATGTTGCTGACCGAGTAGCCGCCGATCACCAGCGCGCCGTGGCGCCCGGTGCGGTCGGCGAGGCGTCCACCGACGAGCTTGAGGATGCTCGCGACCGCCGTGGCCGTGCCCTCGATCGCGCCGAGCACCTCCGCTGGGGCGCCCACCGTACCGGCGAGCAGCGAAGGCAGGAGCGGGAGCACCATCTCCGACGCCGAGTCGTTCACGAAGCTCACCGCGCCCAGCCACCACGCGGCGGCGGGGATCGGGGCGCGAGGAGCGGGCACACTCATCGGTGCAACGCCACTTCTTCGTAGCCCTCGGGCTCCACCTGGATGGTGCTGTGCCAGATCCCGAACTCGTCCCGGAGCATCTTCGCGGTGCAGCGGAGGACGTCCGCGTGGGCGTACTCGGGCTGGGCCACCACGTGCCCGCTCATCGCGACGATGCCGCTGGTGATGGTCCACACGTGGATGTCGTGGACCGTCGCCACGCCGGGGCAGGCGAGCAGCGCGGCGCGGAGCTTCTCGGTCTGGATGTGGGCGGGGGCGGTCTCCATGAGCACGCCCACGCACTCCCGCAAGAGGGTGTAGGCGCTCCGGAGCACGAGCAGCGCGATGAGCGCGCTGGCGAGCGGGTCGGCCCACTCCCAGCCCTTCCACCACACCAGCGCCCCGGCGAGGATCGCCCCGGCGCTGCCGAGCGAGTCGGAGAGCAGGTGCAACCAGGCGCCCCGCACGTTGAGGCCGCTGCGATCCGCGCCGCTGAGGATGGCCAGCCCCACGAGGTTGACCAGCAGGCCGCCCGCCGCGATGCCCATCATCGGGCCCGCGTTCACGTTCACCGGCTGGCCCATCCGCACGATGGCCTCGATCAGCACGCCGACGCCGATCGCGATGAGCGCCGCCCCGTTCACCACGGCGGCGAGCACTTCGGCGCGGTGGTAGCCGTACGTCCGCCGGTCGTCCTCCGGGAGGCGAGCCATGCGCAGCGCGAGCAGGGTGACGCCGAGGGCTGCCGCGTCGGAGAGCATGTGCCCGGCGTCGGCCATCAGCGCGAGCGAGCCGACCCACCAGCCGCCGACGGCCTCCACACCCATGTAGAGCACCCCGATGATCAGGGTGGCGAGGAGCCGGCGTTCGTCGCGGATGCGGGAGTGGGCGTGGCCGTGGCCGTGATCGTGGGCGTCGGGCGGAGGGGGCGCGGTTGCCGTGAGGGGGGCGTGATCGTGGCCGTGATCGTGCCCGACGGAGGCGTGATCGTGTCCATGGTCGTGATCGTGCGCCGCGGCGTGGCCGTGCCCATGATCGTGCCCGGCGGCGCCGTGGCCGGGTTCGAGCTCGGGGTCCCCGTCGGGGCGCGACATGCGGCTGCGGCTATCCCGGTTCATGGTACGCTGACGCCCCGTGAAGCCCGCCCTCGTCGTCCTCGTCGCCGCGCTCGCGGCCTGTTCGGAGGCCCCGCAGCAGGAGCCCCCGCCCACCTTTGAGGAGCAGTCGCTCCTCGCCCTCCAGCACTTCTACGCGGACGACGCGGAGGAGCAGATGCTGGCGCTCCGCGCCCAGGTGGAGGAGCAGGTGCAGGAGGACCCCCAGGGGTTCGCCTTCCGAGCGCTCACCCCCGACGACGTCGACATGTACGAGCACGACGAGGACCACGTGGTCTGGGAGCGTACGGGCGGGGCCGGCGTCATCGCCCGGATGCGCGGGGAGATGCCCGACTATGTCGCCGCCTCCGTCGAGCCCGACCAGAGCTTCGTCGACAGCACCTACGACATCTGGACGCGCGCCGTCACCGACGGCGACGCCGACGCCTTCCTCTCCGGCGACGACGACATCGACACCCAGAACCACATCCAGAAGACCCTCCTCGGGGTGACCATCCCCTACGACATGGAGAAGGACTTCCGCTGGTACGGGGACACGCTCACGTTCATCAGCCTCGTCCCCCAGGCCGGGTTCGACGAATCGGGGGACAACGGCATCGTCGTCGGCTTCACCGTGGAGCTCTGGTACGAAGACGACGAGGGGTTGGTCTGGTTCAACGCCTCCTGGTCCCAGATCCACAGCCTGCTCGAAGAGACGCTCACCCTGGAGCAGGCGATCCAGCTCCTCATCGACGGCACCCTCGACTACTACTGGGGCACCGAAGAGCACGTCACGGGCACGCCGCACGAGGGGTGACGCCGGTCGTGCCTCGCGACGCCCGGAGTGGGCCACGTTCGGGAGGGCCGGGAGAGGGAACCACGTAAAGGGGCTGGTGGTGCTCCACCCACCTTCCCCCCGGCAGACGCCGCGGTCGAGGAGCCGCCGGGGCGAGCCTGTCGGTCGGCTCATGCGGTCCGTGCCGGATGAGGATCGCTCACACGTCGCGGCGACGCGGAGCGAGCCCGTGCAGAAAGCAGCCGCGGGCTTCCCGGCGTCGCGTGAAAACCTCGCCGTTGTTCGCCGACGGTTCAGGGTCAGGTGACGGTGCGGGTGACGTCGCCGGCGCCGGGAATCCCGCCCCCCACCGCCGCGTCCTCGCCGGGCGCGCGGAAATCAGGGTCAAACCGTATCAGCCCACCAGCCGCCGATGCTCGGGCATCATGCAGCGGTCCTGTACGACTTCGATCCCCGCCGCGCGCAGCATGCCCGCCGCTTCGTCGTTCGCGATGCCGAGCTGGAACCAGACCACCTTCGGCTTCCAGGGCAGCGCGAGCAGCTCTTGCGCCACGGGCACCAGCGCGTCCGACCGGCGGAAGACCTCCACCACCTCCACAGGCGGGAGCGCGGCGAGGCTGCCCACCGCGGGATTGCCGAGCCACTCGGTCCCGGCGAGCTTGGGGTTGACCCCGATCGCGCGCCAGCCGTGACCCGTGAGGTACTTCGGCACGTAGAACGCAGCCTCCCAGGGGTCGGCCTTGGCGCCGACCACCCCTACGCTGCGATTCTCGGTCAGGATGCGGCGGAGGTCCGCCTCCGTCGGCTCCACGCTACTGCACGCTCTGGCGCATGCTCGCGGGGCACTCCGGCGTGACGTCTACCCGGTAGTACCCGAGCTCGTCTTCCCAGAACTCACCTTCGAACGGCCACTCGGCGTAGCCCTTGCGGAGCCGCTCGGTGCGCTTGACGGTCTTGGCTGCCTCGAGCTCCTTGCCGGCGCGCGCGGACTGCTCGTACATCTGCTGCTTCATCCGCAGGATGTCGAGGATGAAGATCTCGCTGTTGGTCAGCGACTCGCCCAGCTCGCCGCGCTGGGTCTCGAAGCGGGCCTTCACGCGGCCGCCCTCGGCGTCCACCACGGCGTCGCGGCGGGCGGTGAGCCACTCCTTCGCACGCTCGGAGAACGGGTTGGCGTTCACCGATTTCATCCGCTTGAGCTCGTCGTCCGCGGCCTTGACCGCGCCGATGCTCTGGGAGAGCCGCTCTTCGCTGCCCCACGGCCGCCAGATCATCTCCGGGAGCTCGGTGGTCTTGCCCTTCTGGGCGTAGAGCCGGGCCGCTTCGAAGGTCTCGGCGTTGGAGTGGCCATCCCAGGCCTTCAGCTTCGCGAGCACCGGAGAGTACTTCTCCTTGAAGTGCTCCATCTGGCTCTCCGCCTCGGGGAACTTGCAGAGGAGGAACATGCTGTAGATGCGCAGCAGGTCCGCCTCGGGGTAGTACCACTTGGCAAAGAAGGCAGAGTCGAACGGCAACAACTGCGCCAGGGCGCCGTTGAAGTCATCCATCCGGAAATGGGCCCACGCGCGCTCGAACTGCGCGTCCGGCCAGTAGTCGCTGCCGCGGGACACCCGCGCGAACGACTCGATCGCCCGGGGGTAGTTCCCGGCGCCGTACCAGGTGCGGGCGGTGTTGATCTGGAGGCTGTCCGTCCACCGGGCGTCGCGGCCGGCGCCGGTGCGCCCCGCTTCGTCGAAGGCGCGCAGCGCGTCTTCATACTTGCCCTGCTGGTTGAGCACGATGCCGTCGAGCACCTTGGCGTCGGACCACATCGGGTCGCCCTGCTTCACCATCTTGAGGATGGCGGAGGCGGTGCCCCACTGCTGGCCGCGCACGGTCTCCTTCGCGGCGAGGTACGCCATCTCGCCGCGCACGTCGTCCGTACGGGCGAGGCCGAGGTTGGCGGCGAAGGGCTTCTGGAGGATCGCCACGTCGCCGACCTTATGGGCGATCTCGATGGCCTTCGGCACGCGGAGGCTCACTTCGTCGACGTTGGTGTCCGTCGCCGTCTCAAACGCCTTCTCGTACGCACACAGGGCGCTGTACTTGAGATCGAGGTCGGCGAGGATGTCGCCCAGCTTGGCGTAGGCTTCGCCGTGGAATTCGGCGAGGGAGGCGTCATCCACGATGGCGACGAGGGCGTCGGCCGCGCGGGGCTTGCTGCCCGACGCGAGCTCGGTCTCGTAGGCGGCGAACGCCTTCTCGCGGAGCTTGACGTCCTTCTTCGAGAGCTCGGCCGGCTCCGCCGCCGTGGGCGGCTTCTCCGGCTCCTTCGGCGTCGCCTTCTTCGGCCCCGCCCACGCCGACGAGGCGCAGAGGGCCACGCAGAGGAGGAGGGGGAGTCGGGTCACTTGTCGCCCCCGGTGAGGATGCTCACGCCGAGGGAGACCACGGCGTTCTGCTTGAAGCCCCAGGTGTCGGACTGGGCGCGGTGCTCGACGAGGAGGTTGTCGCGCAGTTCGAGCTTCAGGAAACTCGTCTTGCTCACAAAGAACCGGCCGCCCACGCCGACGGGCACCGTCGGGGCGATGGCGATGTCACCCGAGGGGAGCATCGACTGCTCCAGGCTCGCGCCCACGCCGGCCAGGGCGTACAGGTCGTAGTGCACGACCTTCTTGCCGCCGAGGTTCATCTTGGCGTACGCGAGGGAGTACTGCACGTCTGCCTCGGCGCTGGCGAGGTACCGGTAGGACTCGACGGCCACGCCGTAGGTGGCGCTGGCGAGCTCGGTGTAGGTGCCGCTCTCCAGGCCGTACCCGCCGCCGAGCTGCACTTCGAGCCCGACGGTGTCGGAGAGGTGCTTCACGCCCGAGAGGCTGAGCTGCGGGGTGATGGAGTAGGCGTCGAACGGCATGACGCCGAGCTGGGCGCCCAGCTCGAGGGTGCCGGCCTTCCGGTAGAGCACCTTCTGCACCACCTTCACCTCGGTGTTCTTGAGAACGCCGATGTCCAGGGTGTCCTTGGCCACGTCCTTGGTGACGTCGGCGGCATGCGCGAGGGTTGCGAGCAGGATCAGCATGGGCGTACAGCCTCGGGCCTAGATGGGGAGTTCGCGGGGGATACCGCCAAGGGGGCGGTAGTAGATGCGCACGTCGGCGTTGTAGCCGGGGACGGCGCTCCCATGGAAAGAGACGGCGTTCTCCGCCGCGTCGTACGTCCAGCCATCGTCCCAGACGGCGGTGCCGTCCTCCACGATGCCGCTGACCAGCTCCGACTCCCCGATCTCCTTGCCGTCGGTGTACACCCGGATGGTGGCCACGTCGGGCACGCCTTGCAGCGGGAACGAGGTGAGCTGGTTGTTGAGCAGCTCGCCGAGCTTGGTGAGGTTCTCGCCCCAGTCGGTGGCGGCGCAGCCGTCGGACTGATCGGTGAGGTTGATGTAGGTGCCGTTGGTGGCGCCCGCCGCGATCTGGTACCGCTCCACGCCCCAGGTCTGGGCGCCGCCGAGGCAGGTGCCGTCCTGGTCCTGGTAGGAGGGGCCGATCACCGCGAAGCGCACCCGGTTCGGGAACTGCGAGAAGATGTCGAGGTACGGGGTGGGGTCGCCGTCGGAGTTCGCCACCCGGCGGCTGCCGTCGCCTTCGTCGGTGACGATGACCACCAGGGTGCTCGCTTCGGGCCGGATGAAGTCGGCGATGCTGCCCGCGTCGGTCGGGAGGATGGGGTAGCCGGGATCGGTGCTCCCATCGCCGTCGTCGTCGAAACACTCGGCCGGGGGATCGTCGGAGGCGCGGCAGAGCGTGTCGAGCGCCGACTCCAGGCCCTCTTCGTTCCCCGCACCCTCGCTCTCCACCCAGCCGTCGGGGCAGAGGCAGTTGAGGTACTCGCGGGGGATCTCTTCGCCTTCGGGGAGCGGGCAGCTCCCGTCGTCGGCCGGAGCGTAGCTCGGGTCGGACTTCAGGTCGGAGTCCTTCCAGTACACCGTGTCGCAGATGAGGTTCTTGCGGAACTCGGTGGCGACGTCATCGTCCCCGCGCTTCACCACGGGGAAGGCGCCGGTGAGGGTGCCGGCTTCGCCTTCGTCCACCCCGGCGGTCTCGCCGGAGGAGTAGTTGGCGCTGGTGGTGGTGATCGCCAGCTGGTAGTCGATGATGGACCCGTTCTCCGTGCTCTCGCGCACGTAGTTGGTCACGGCATCGCTGAGCGTGGCGCGCGGCACGTCGGACCCCTCGGCGCTGGTGAGCTGCCCCAGGAAGGTCTCGAAGTTCAGCGCGAGCGCGCTGGACTCTTCTTTCATCGACCCCGAAGAGTCGATGACGAAGAGGATGTCGGCGTTGTTGTTGAACGTCGCCTGCTCGAAACCGGTGACGCGGAACAGCTCGTAGCTGTTGCAACCGGCGAGCAGGGTGATGGGCAGCCAGACCAGCATGCTCCGGGGCCTCGAAGTGCGCGCATCCTACCGCCTCCGACGCCCCGGCGGCAACCGACGGGGCGTCGTGGCGGCCCCGGTCACATCTTCTTGACCAGCGAGTTGACCGAGTTGAAGGTGGTCGTCACCATCGGGTGGATGCGGATTCCCTTCTTCTGGTGGTACTTCAGCAGCTCCGACCAGATGTTGGTGATCTCGGCGCGGATCTCGGTGTAGGCGCGCGCCTCGGCGAGCGTGCGGAGCCGATCGACGGCGCCGGGGAGCTCGGCATTGGCGTAGCAGTCCACGATGCGCTGGATCGTGGAGACCAGCTGCCCGTGCAGCGGGTGCGCGATGACCTCCACCGGCGGCCCCTCCTCGGGCGCGGGCTCCGGAGCGGGCTCTTCGACGACCACCTCCGCGACGGGCTCGGGCTCGCCGACGGGCTCGCCGACGGGCTCGCCGACGGGCTCGCCGACGGGCTCCGGCTCCGGCTCGGGCTCCGGCTCCGGCTCGACCGCCACGGCGGCCAGGGGCGCGGAGTACTGCGGGACCGACACCATCGCCGGGCCGCTCTGCTCCTCCTGCTGCGCCGCCGCCTCGGCCTCTGCCTCGGCGTCGGCCTCGCCGGCTTCGATCGACTCGGGATCCGTGGTCTCCTCCACGGCGACGGTCTCGGGCGGGGACCACTCCTGCACCGCGGGCTCGGCAGAGGCTTCGTCCGCCTGGGCTTCGACGTCGTCGGCCGGGTCCGCTCCCGCGGCTTCCACCACCGGCTCCTCGTCGACGGAGGCTGCCTCCTCGGGCGTCGCCTCCACCACCGGCTCTTCGTCGACGGCGGCTGCCTCCTCGGGCGTCGCCTCCACCGCGGTCTCCACCGGCGTCGCCTCGGCGACCTCCGCCTCGGCGACCTCCGCCTCGGCGACCTCCGCCTCGGCGACCTCCGCCTCGGCGACCTCCGCCTCGGCGACCTCCGCCTCGTCCGCCGGCGCCTCGGCATCCCCCAGCGCCGTGAGCCCGCGATCCGCGAGGAACGCGGCCGCGTCGCCGAACATCTCCGCGTAGTCCGCCAGACGGAAGCCGCCCTTGATCGCGCTGGGTCCCACGTCGTTGAGCGACTCCACCACGGTCACCCGGCCGCTGGTGCGCGGATCCAGGTGGACCTCGGGGGCGAGCACGGCGTCCACGGTGAGCTTCGCTGCGCCGATCGCCACGCGGGAGCGCCCCTGGATGCCCCGGGCGCTCACCGTGCCACCGGCGATCTCCACGCTGTTGGCGCGGATGGTCGTGGCGGAGACGTTCCCGCCGAACCGGGCCTCCCCGCCGACCGAGACCCCGCCGAGCTCGGCATCTCCGGCCACGGACAGGTTCTTGCCGATCGACAACGCCGCCGCCTTCACCGCGCCGGCCCGGAGGCTGCCCCGAACGTCGGCGCGCTCGGTGGCGAGCGCGGCATGCACCGCCACGTCCCCGCTGCTGGTGACGTGCCCTGCCCGCAAACCACCCTCGACCGCGATTCGCCCGGCGGTGACGGAGCCCAATTCCGCGTCTCCGGCGACCGCCAGCGGCCCGCCGGCGTGCACCGAGTCCGCGGCCAGGGCGCCGCCTACGGTGATCGCGCCGCCGGCTTCGAGGCTCACCGCCCGCGCGGCGGTGTGCAGCTCGATCGAGCCTTCCCGGCTCACCACCCGCTTGAACTTCCGCCCGCCGAAGTCGGTGTGGAGGACCACATCCCCCTGGTTCTCGATGGTGACGCCGTCCTCTTCGATGAGGAACACGACGCCTTCGGGGACAACGAACGGTTGCGGCATGAGCAGCTCTCCAGGGGCAGCAGGAGGAGCGTAGGGCGCCGCCCCGGGCGCGTCAACACCCCGCCCGAGTTCCCCGCGTGTGTGGTACGAGGGGAGGGGATGGGCGAAGGGATCCGGAAGCTGGCGGCGGAGCGAGGGCTGGCGGCGCTCGGCCACGTCGCGCTCGCGCTGCTGGTCACCGCGCCGATGGTGCTCACGCTCGACGTGCGGCTCATCGGCCACCCCGACGTCGACGTGTGGAACCACGCGTGGGGACTCTGGTGGTTCTGGAGTTGCCTCAAGGACGGCGTCCTCCCGCTTTCCACCACGCTGCTCAACGCGCCGGCCGGCGGGCGCCTCTGGTTCATCGACCCCATCGGGGGCCTCGTGGGCATGGGCCTGGTGCCGCTCGTCGGGCTCACCGCCGCCTGGAACCTCACGATCCTCTTCCTGGTCACCGCTGCGAGCGTGGCGGGGCGGACCCTGGCCCGCGCGCTCGGCGCCGCCGACCGGGCGAGCTGGATTGGGGCGATCGGCGTGGCCGCCTCGCCGCACCTGATCTCGGAGCTCCACAACGGGATCAGCGAGGCCTCGGGCGTGGCGTGGCCGGTTTTCGCGCTCGCGGCGTTGGTGCGCGCGATCGACGAGCCCGCGCGGAGCCGTCAGTGGGTGATCACCGGGCTCCTCGGCGGGCTCACCGCGCTCGGCACCTACTACTACGCCATCAGCTTGTTCCTGGTCGCGGCGCCGCTGCTCCTTGGCGCCCTCTGGCGCGGTCCCCGCCTGCTTTTGCTGCGCGGGATGCTCGCGGGGGCGCTCCCGGCGATGGTGATCGCGGTGCCTGTGGCGATGGTCGTACACTCCACCGTCGCCGACTCCGCGCAGGCGATCATTCCCCGCCAGGATGGCGCCTGGCAGGACCGCTTCTGGGCGCTCCAGCACAACGCGGTCGACCCGCTCAGCTTCCTCCTCCCCGGCGACTTCCAGTCGGTGGACCTCGCCTCCCTCGGCGAGAACTTCCGCCACACCAGCTACCTCGGCTGGCTGGTGCTCGTGCCGGCGTTTTTCTCGAGCCGGCGCCGGTGGTTGTGGGCGGCCGCCGTGCCGCTGGTCTTCTCCCTCGGCCCGTTCCTCTGGGTATGGGGCGACTGGGTGCGGGTGGGGGGGCACCTCGTGGCGCTGCCCTACCGGCTTCTGCTCGACATCCTCCCTCCCGGCTCCATCGCCCACCCGCAGCGGCTGGGCTTCCTGGGCATGGCGTTGGTCGCCGGCCTCGGCGCTTCACGGGTGCGGGAGCGGGACGTGCCGTGGCTCGCCGCTGGCCTCCTCGTGGAGCTGCTCCTGCTGAGCCCCGCGCCATGGCCGGTGGCGCGCGTGCCGGCGGTGGACGTCCGCTACGCCGAGGCCATCGGCGGCACCGCGGACGCGCGTCGGTTCGAGGGTCAGACGCCCGTGGTGCTCGACCTTCCCGTGGAGGTCCCCGGTCACGGCATGGCCAGCTCGCGCGCGCTCTTCTTCCAGACGCTGCACGGGCAGCCGATCCCCTTCGGGCCCAACGTCCGCGCCGACGCGTTCACCATGTACCGGAACCAGTTCGCCTCGGCGTTGGTGTACCAGCGCCCCGGCCAGCTCGACGCGGTGCCGAAGTCCGCCTACAAAAAGGGCGATCTCGGCTGGATCGCGCTGCATACCGACCTCGGCGGCACCGCCGACCTCGAGACCTGGCTCCGCGCCCACCTCGGCGATCCGCACGAGTACGGCCCGGTGCTCGTCTGGGACCTTCGGCCGCCTCCCGGCACGCCCGGTACCCCCGGCGGCCCCGCGCTCCCGCCGGGAGTTGGCGTCGAGCGGAGGCCCGGCGCCGCGACGGATTCGGGGACGACCTCCGGCGCTGCGGCCCCGGGGGGCGCCTCGGAGGCCGCCAGCGCCGCCGCCACCTCGGCCGACGCCACCGTTCTCGCGCCGGCCGCGGCGTCCGACGGCACGCTCCCCGCGGGCACCGCGCCCGCCGACGGTTCCGCCGCGCCGCCACCGCCGTCCGGCCCCGCGCACGCGCCCCAGGGACCGCCCCTCCCGGTCGGCGCCTCGGCCCCGACTCCGAGGAATCCGTAGCGGCGGCCTTGCGCGTACGGTCCGGAGTTGGCAAGCTCTGGACAACCTGGAGTCGCTGGTGATCTCGCTGCTGTTCGTCGCCCTCATGGGCTGCCCGTCCGAGGCCCCCGAAGAGGGCGCACCTGTCGCCACTCCCGCGCCTGCGGGCGGGGAAACTCCGGGGGCCGTCGCCGCCACGCCCTCGCCGAACGGCGGCGCCGCTCCGGGCACGCCGCCCGGCCCGCCCCCCGAGGGTAGCGCCGGCGCGCCGCCGCCTGGCGCCGGCCCGACGCTGGTGCAGGTAGAGCCCGGCACGGGCGTGAAGGTCACGGGCACCACCGCGTTCGCTGGAACCGTCGAGGGCACCCTCCGGCTCGACGTACTGAAGAAGACCGAGACGATGCCCGAGCTGGTCTACTCCACCTCGCTCAAGGGGCTCGGGCCGTTTGAGGTCGAGCTGCCCAAGGACCTCGGTCCCGCGCAGTTCACCGTGTTCATCGACGCCACGGGGGACGGCCCCACGCCCGGCGAGCCCATGGCCGCCAGCGGGTGGATCGACGTGAAGACCGACGCCGTCTCCGGCGTGGCGCTCACCCTGCAGAAGTTCGATCCCACGTCCGCCCCCAACGGCGCGAGCGGGCCCCCGGCTACGCCCCCGCCGCCTCCGGGCGGGGGTGGCGGTGGTGGGCACGGCGGTCACGGCGGTGGCGGGGGTGGCGGCGGTGGCGGCGGAGCCGGCGCCGCTCCGAAGCCCGGCTGACGCCGAAGCGCCCGGCCCGGGTCGCCGCGCGGCTCGGGCTTGGATTGTGCGGGTTCGCGGCGGCGCTGGCCGCAGCGGAGGCGCTCGCCCGCCACCACGATGGGACGCTCCGTTTTCCCGTCGACGGGCGGCGTTTCGCCACCGCTCCGGGCGAACACGGCGCCAATTTCCTGGGTTTCCACGAGCGGGAGCTCTCCGATGAGCCCCCGTCCGGCGAGCGCCGTGTCGTTGTCCTCGGCGACTCGATGACCTGGGGCACCGGCTCGGCCGACCAGGCGTGGCCCCGCGCGTTGGAGGCGGCGCTCGGGCCCGAGATCCGGACCATCAACCTCAGCCACTACGGCTACGACGCGGAGCAGTCGCTGGCGACGCTCCGGACCTTCGGGTGGCGCTTCCGCCCGGCGGCCGTGCTCTTCGCCACCTACGCCAACGATCTCGTGCCGAGCGAGCTCATCACCGTGGGTGAACCGCCGCTCTTCGCCTGGGTCGGCGACGCGGGCACGCTGCCGACGCTCCTCCGGGAACGGTCGTCGCTGGCGCGGCTGGCCGAGGGGGCGTTCCGCGCCCGGGGGTTCACCGAGGTGGAGGACCCGGAGCGATACCGAGCCGCGCTCTTGGCGATGCGGGACGAAGCCGCGCTCCACTCCGTGCCGTTGGTGGTGGTCGGGCTCGCCGCGCATGTCCTCGCCGAGCCCGACCTCTCCCGGTGCGACGCCCGGGCCGGCGCTCCGGGCCGTTGCGCGGAAGCGCTCGAGCGCACCGCACGCGAGGCCGAGATCGTGGCGTCCGTGGGCCTGCCCTACGTCGACGGCTTGGCCGTGCTCCGGGCCGGCCCCGAACGAGCGTGGTTCAACGCTGGGAGCACCGACTGGGAGCACCCTTCGCCCGCGGGTCACGCGTGGCTGGGGGCCGCGCTGGCGGAGCCGGTCCGCGAGGTCGCGCGCCTCGCTCCCTAGGGAAATCCTGACGTTTCCGAAGGGGGCGCCAGACCGACGTCGGCGCTCCGGACCACCGTTCGGCGGCGCCGGCCGGCGGAGCCGGCCGTGAACGGTCGGCGCTTCGGGGGACCGTGGACGCGCGGGGTGGGGCGCCCGCGGCGCGTGATGCCTTCACGGTATGTCAGGCATGATCGCGTCGCCTGCGGGGGGCCGATAATCGAGCGCGTCGCCGGGCCCGAGGGCCCGGAGCGTCCACCCCACTCCCGTGTCACCCCGCGGCCCCGAGTCATGACCCCTGAGTACAAGGCGAAGCTCACCACCCAGTGGAACAACCTCAAGACGGCGCCGCTCTGGTTCGCGCTTGCTCCGGATAGTACGCCGGTTCCGAGCCTGATGCTCAGCCCGAAGAAGGCCGAGGTGAGCAAGGAGGGCTTCGGCAAGCTCATGGCGAAAGAGGACCCGATCCTCAAGCTGAAGTCGATCGTCATCGGGCAGGTGGACGTCGTGGACGGCAAGGTGCAGTTCGCCATCAACACCGCGGCGTCGAACAAGACGCTGGCGCCCGACGCGTTCGTGAAGGCGTGGAAGGCGGTCGCGGCGGTCCCGGGGCTCAACGCGCTCAGCAAGGGAGTAGACAAGGCGACGTTCCTCGGCGCTCGCCAGGCCGGCAAGGGCGCCGTCATCGACCTGGACAACGACGACAAGACCATCCGCGAGTCCTCCGAGCGGCTCGCCAAGGCCCGCACCTTGGGGATGGACGCGCCAATCCGTCGCGAGGGCGACGACTACGCGGAGGCCGAGGAGCACCACGAGGAGAAGCCCAAGGTCAAGCGGACCCTGCTCGACAAGATGCTCGGGCGCAAGAAGGACGCCCCGAAGGATGAGCTCAAGGACATCGGCGACGACTCCCCGGTCGTGCTCCTGGGTCACGGGACTCCCTCGAAGACCTGGGAGTCGAATTCGAAGGTGTACGCCTCCGAGTTCGCGGACATGACGCCCGCGCAGGTGATCACCTACCTCACCAGCAAACTGAAGCTGCCGAAGACCTACGCCGGCAAGGTGTACCTCGACGGCTGTTACACCGCGGCGGGCGCCACGCCCCAGAACTTCGCCTTCACCGTGTACCGCGGGCTCGTCGCCAAGGGCTACCCGTACCTGCAGGTGGTCGGCAACCTCGGCCTCGCGGTGACCCTGGTCGACGGCAAGGAGGAGGTCGTCGACGCACAGGACGACCCGTCGGATCGTATCGAGAAGCTCGAGGCCGCCCTCAAGAAGCTCGAGAAGCCGGCGACGGACGCGCAGGACCTCACCGTGTCCACGACGGTGAAGCTGCGCAAGTTGGCGAAGGCCGAGAACCGGCCGCTCTCCGAGAAGGAGAACCTGGTCCTCAAGAAGCTCAACGACGACTACGAGAAGAAGAAGTCGGCGGTGAAGAAGAAGGGCGATGCCGTGCGCGAGGAGCTCACGAAGCTCCGCGAGAAGAAGAAGGGCATGACCTTCAAGGAGTTCAAGGGCACCTTCGGGCCCGAGAAGCTCCGCCCGGAGACCTAGGCCGCCCCCAGGGCCCGTGGAGCGGGGCGAGGAGGGGCTGAGCGGAGGGGGGCACCGCTCCTCCCCGCGCAGGAGCCGTTCAGGCCGGCTCGTTCGCCCACGCCTCCAGCGCCCAGATCGTCTCCAACAGGTCGAGCCGGTCGGTGTCCAGCGTGAGGTCAGCGAGCGCGTAGAGCGGCTCGCGGGCGCTGAGCAGCCCCCGCAGCTCGGACAGGGCGTCGCGCCGCCCGCGCATGGGCCGATGATCGCCCTGGGATTCGACGCGGCGCAGGTGGGTCTCCGGCCGGGCGCGCAGCCAGGTGGTGCGCGCGCGCCGCCGCACGTCGGCCCAGGCCGCGGTGTCGGTGACCAGGGAGCCGCCCGCGGCGAATACAACCGGCCGTCCGGTGGCGAGCGTCGCGTCGAGGACTTCTCGCTCCAGCTCGCGGTAGCGCGCGACGCCGTGGTCGGTGAACAGCTCCGCCAACGGCATCCCCGCACGCGCTTCGATCGCGGCGTCGACCTCTACGAAGGGCACGCCGAGGCGCGCGGCGAGGCCGGCTCCGGCGGAGGACTTGCCGGCGCCGCGAAGGCCGACGAGGCCGATGGCCACGCGGGTGCCGCCGAGGCGGAGGCGCCGCTCCGCCGGGGCGAGGCGGCCGAAGCGGGTGAGGTCGTCGACCACCGGGCCGGCGTCGACCACCAGCTCCGCGAGGCTCACCCCCAGGACCAGCGCCAGCTCGGCGAGGCGCAGCAGGCTGGCGTTGCCGGTGCCGCCCTCCACGTCGGCCAGAAAACGTAGGCTCACCCCCGATCGCCGGGCGAGCTCGGCTTGGGTGAGCTCCCGGGACTCGCGGAGCTGGCGTACGCGTGCGCCGACACGAGGGAGCAGCTCGGGCATGGGAATGCTCACGGATGCAGTATACTGCATGTTTGTGTGCTTGTCTACCCCGAGCACGTGCAGTATAGTGCCAACGCTCCGGACGGACCCCATGGCCGAGATCGCGTACCCCGCTGTGAACTTCGAGACCCACCCCGATCGTTACCGGCATTGGAAGCTGGATGTGCAGGGGGCCATCGCCACGCTCACCATGCGCGTGCAGGAAGATGGCGGGATGTGGCCCGGGAAGTACGAGCTCAAGCTCAACAGCTACGACCTCGGGGTGGACGTGGAGCTGGCCGACGCCGTCCAGCGCCTCCGCTTTGAGCACCCGCAGGTCCGCTGCGTGGTCGTCACCGGCGGGTACGACAAGGTGTTCTGCGCCGGCGCGAACATCCGCATGCTCGCCCAGTCGAGCCACGCGTTCAAGGTGAACTTCTGCAAGTTCACCAATGAAACGCGCTGCGGCATCGAGGAGGCCACCGACAGCGGCGGCGCGGTGTACGTGGCCGCGCTCAACGGCACCGCGTCCGGCGGCGGGTACGAGCTCGCGATGTGCTGCAAGGAGATCTACCTGATCGACGACGGGAACTCCGCCGTCTCCCTCCCCGAGGTGCCGCTGCTCGGCGTGCTCCCTGGCACCGGCGGCCTCACCCGCCTCACCGACAAGCGGAAGGTCCGCCGCGACATGGCGGATGTGTTCTGCACCAAGGCCGAGGGCTTCAAGGCGCGCGACGCCGTGAAGTACCGCTTCGTCGATGCTTCTTTCGCCCGCAGCAAGTGGCAGGCGAGCCTGGATGCGCGCGCCCAGGCCGTGGCCGGCGCCAACCCGATGCCGGAAGGGGCCTTCTCGGTGGTGCTCGAGCCGCTCGCCCCGAGCGAGGTCGCGGGGAACCACCTCGAATACCGCTACGTCACCGTGAAGGTGGACAACGAAGCGCGTGTCGCGCACCTCACCATCAAGGCGCCGGACACCGCGCCTTGCGCCGACAGCTCCACGTGGGCGCTGCGCGCCTGGCGCGAGCTCGACGACGCGCTGCTCCGCCTCCGCGTGAACCACCTCGACATCGGGCTGCTCGTGGTCAAGGCCGAGGGGGATCGCCACAAGGTCCTCGAAGCCGACGCCGCGCTGGAGACCCAGGGCTGGTTCGGCCGCGAGGTGCAGCTCTTCCAAGCGCGTGTCCTCCGCCGCCTCGACAACATGGCCAAGACGATCTTCGCCCTCGTCGAGCCGGGCAACGCCTTTTCCGGCTCGCTGTTCGAGATCGTGCTCGCGGCCGACCGCTCCTACATGCTGGCGGACGACGACGGGATCAACAAGGTCTTCGTCTCGAAGGTCTCCGGTGGGCTCTTTCCGATGCACTCCGGCCTCACCCGCCTTCAGTCCCGCTTCCCCGGCGCGCCCGGCCAGCCGGCCAAGGTGCTCGCCGTCGGCGCGACGATCGACGCGGAGGGCGCCGAGGAGCTCGAGCTCGTCACCATGACGCCCGACGAGATCGACTACGAAGACGAGGTCCGCATCGCCATCGAGGAGCGCGCGAGCCTCTCCCCCGACGCGCTCACCGGCATGGAGCAGAACCTCCGGTTCGGCGGCCCCGAGACGATGGACAACAAGATCTACGGCCGGCTCACCGCCTGGCAGAACTGGATCTTCCAGCGCCCCAACGCCGTCGGCGAGCGCGGTGCGCTCAAGATGTTCGGTGCGCCCGAGCGCCCCGTCTTCGACTACAAGCGTACCTGATCCTTCTTCCCTTTCGGAGTCCCCCATGGCCGACATCGACTACCAGAGCCTCATCCCGAACAACGTCAACCTCGACTCGGACAAGCGCCTGCAGCGCGCCCTCGAGAAGTGGCAGCCCGCCTACCTGGACTGGTGGAACCAGATGGGCCCGGAGAGCTTCCAGCTCCACGACGTGTACCTCCGCACCGCGGTGAGCACCGAGCCGGGCGGCTGGGCGCAGTTCGGCTACGTCAAGATGCCCGAGTACCGCTGGGGCATCTTCCTCGATGACAAGGTCGCCGATCGGCGCATCCCCTGCGGCGACCACGCCGGCGAGCCCGTCTGGCAGGAAGTGCCGGGCGAGTACCGCAACGTGCTCCGCCGCATCATCGTCACCCAGGCCGACACCGAGCCCGCGAGCGTCGAGCAGCAGCGCTGGCTGGGCATGACCGCCCCCTCGCTCTACGACATGCGCAACCTGTTCCAGGTCAACGTCGAGGAGGGCCGTCACCTCTGGGCGATGGTGTACCTGCTCCACGCCTACTTCGGCAAGGACGGCCGCGACGAGGCGGATGACCTGCTCGCCCGCCGCGCCGGCGACGCCGACAAGCCCCGCATCCTCGACGCGTTCAACCAGCCCTGTCCGGACTGGCTCACCTTCTTCTGCTTCACCTGCTTCACCGACCGCGATGGGAAGTACCAGCTCGGCGCCCTCGCCGAGTCCGGCTTCGACCCGCTCTCCCGCACCTGCCGCTTCATGCTCACCGAGGAGGCCCATCACCTCTTCGTCGGCGAGACCGGCGTCGAGCGCATCCTCCGCCGCGGCGCCCAGCTCGCGAAGCTGGACCGCAACGGCGACGCGCGGGCCCAGGGTGGCGTGCCGGTGGCGATGACCCAGAAGTGGATCAACTACTGGTTCTGCTACAGCATCGACCTGTTCGGCTCCGAGATCAGCACCAACGCGGCGGACTTCTTCGCTGCGGGCCTCAAGGGCCGCTGGGCCGAGGCCAAGGACTACGACGAGCACACGGCGCTCAACCAGTGGCACCGCCTCGCCACCGTGGAGAACGGCAAGCTCACCTCCAAGGAGGTGCCGCTGCGCAACGCCATGAACGAGATGCTCCGCCAGTCCTACATCAAGGACGCCGAGCGGGTCGTCAAGCGCTGGAACCAGGCGTTGGAGGAGGAAGGTTCCTCGGAGCGCATCACGCTCCCGGACAGCCGCTTCTTCCGTCGGCAGGGCATCTACGCCAACCTCCCGTTCGGCCCGGACGGTCAGCTGCTCGCCCAGGACGAATACGACCGCAACATCGGCAACTGGCTGCCCTCGGCCGAAGACCGCGCCTACGTCACGAGCCTCATGCACCGCGTGCAGGAGCCCGGGAAGATGGCGAACTGGATCGCGGCGCCCAAGAAGGGCATCCACGGCAATTCCATGGACTTCGAGTACGTGAAGCCGCCGCAGGCGTGAGCCTCCGCGCCCGCCTCGAACGCGCCGCCGGCCTCGGTCCCCGGGACGACCCCCGGATGATCGCGGTGGCGGCGCGTCGCGTCCGGGTGGAGACGCCGGTGGTCTCCGCGCCCGGTGCCCGCTTGCGCCTGGTGCGCACGGGCGCCGACGGCGAGCTGGGTCGCCTGCTTTTGTGGTGTGTCCGAAGCGGCGTCCCGGTGGAGCTGGCGGACGGCGCGGCGGACGAGGTGTGGCTCGACGGGGTGCGGATCGGTGCGGGGGAGGCGCGAGGGCGGCTGCGCGCGTAACCGGATACCGGGAACCCGATGCCCCACGCGACTCGTCGTGGCTTCCTCCGTAGTGTGCTCGGCGCTACTGCGGCGGTGGCCCTCGTCCCCGAAGCCGCCTCCGCTGCCGCGGGTGCCGCTGCCGCGGCGCCCGCCGGCGATCCACCCGCTTCGCTGGACCTCTGGGTCAATGGCAAGGCGGTCAGGGTCACGCCCGGACCGACCGAGACCACGCTGGAGTTGGTGCGGGAGCGCCTCGGCCTCACCGGGACGAAGCACGGCTGTGGCCACGGCGCGTGCGGGGCCTGCACGGTCCTGGTGGATGGTGCGAGCGTCGCGAGCTGCCTGCACCCCGCGAGCCACCTCGGCGGCCGCCACCTCGAGACGGTGGAGACCTTCGCCGACGGCGCGAAGCTCCACCCGATGCAGCGGGCGTTCGCCGCAGAGGACGCGCTCCAGTGCGGCTACTGCACCCCGGGCTTTGTCACCGAGGCGGTGGCGTTCTTCGCCCGGTGGCGGGCGGAGAAGGGCCGGGTCGCACCGTCGCGGGACGAGGTCGCGGGGGCGCTCGCCGGGCACCTGTGCCGGTGCGGGGCGTATGGCGCGATCTACGCCGCGGTGCAAGCAGCCTGCGCCGGCCAGTACGACGAGGACTCCGCGGTGGCGCCCCCGCGGGTCGAGGCGGTGGAGAAGGTCACCGGCCGCGCCCGCTACACGGTGGATGTTCGTCTGGAAGGCCAGCTCGAAGGCGTGCTGTTCCGAAGCCCCCACGCCAGCGCCATCTTGCGTCGGCTCGACCTGGCGCCGGCCCTGAAGGTGCCCGGCGTCCGCGGCGCCGTCGCGCTGGCCGAGGTCGGCGCGCGGGCGCGGTTCGTCGGCCACGAGATCGCGGTCCTCGCGGCGGAGTCGCGGGAGGCGGCCCGGGCGGGCCTGGCCGCGATCGTCGCGGAGTGGGAGGTCCTGCCCGCCGCCATCACGCTCGCCGCGGCGCGGGCGCCCGGCGCCCCCGTGGTGTTCGAGCCGCACGCCACGATGCCGCTCGGCGCGGAGCTGCCCACGACGCCCGCGAAGTGGTCCGGCAACGCCCGAGGTCCGACCGACCTCTCCATCGGCGGCCGCCCCGGCGCCGTCCCCAGGGCGCTCGCGGACGCGTCGGTCGTGCTCGTCGAGGACACGTGGACCACCGAGCCGCTCTGCCACACCGCGCTGGAGCCTCATGCCGCGCTCGCGATGTGGCAAGACAACGGCCTGGACGTTTGGTTGAGCACCCAGGCCGTCACCGCGATGGCGGACGACCTCGCCGAGGTCTTCGGCCTCACCCGGGACCGGGTGCGCGTGCACACCGAGCACGTCGGCGGCGGCTTCGGCGCCAAGGCGAGCTTCGACATCCAGATCAAGGCCTGCGTGGAGATCGCGAAGGTCACCGGGCGGGCGGTGCGACTGGTGCTCGACCGGCCGGGCGAGCTCACGGTGGCGATCCGCGCGGGGCAGGAGGCGAACCTCCGCGTCGGCGCGAAGGCCGACGGGTCGCCGGCGGGGCTCGATCTCGAGGCGTACGGCCACGGCGGCGCCTGCATCGGCAACAGCATGGGCATCCTCTTCCGGCTGCTCTACCCGTTCGCCGAGAAGCGGCTCCAGGAGTGGGACATCGCCTCGAACACCCCGCCCACCCGCCCCATGCGGGGCCCCGGCGGGTTCCCCGCGCTCTTCGCCCTCGAAGGCGCCATGGACGAGCTCGCCACGAAGCTCGGCAAGGATACACTCGCCCTGCGGCGCGGCTGGGACCCCAACCCGGTGCGCAACCGGCTCTATGACCGCGTGGAGGCCCTCCCGCTCTGGAAGGATCGGCCCCAGTCCGGCCAGACCGGCCGGTTCCGCCGCGGCGTGGGGCTCGCCAACGGCGCCTGGATGTACTTCCTCCAGGGCAACACCGAGGTGCAGGCGGAGGTGGCCGACGGGCTCATCGTGCTGCGCACCGCCGCGCAGGACATGGGCAACGGCACCCGCACGGTGATCGCCGAGACCGCCGCCCGGGTCCTCGGCGCGGACCGCTCGTTGTTCCGGGTGGAGCTCGGGGAGTCGAGCTTTCCCACCGGCCCCATGTCCGCAGGGAGCCGCACCACCGCCTCGATCGTCCCGGCCGTGGAGGACGCGCTCACGCAGCTCGCCGCGGACCTCGCGTCGCGGGCCGGGCGGGCGCTCGGGTTGCAGCAGGCGAAGGCGGCGCCGGGCGGCGTGGCCCACGCGGGCGGGCTCGCCCCGTGGGCCGACGTCCTCAAGGTGGCGCCGCGCATGAGCCGGATCGGCCATCGTCGCCACGACCACGCGCCCTACTTCCTCCCCTTCGCCATCGCGAACCTCTCGATCGGCAACCACCTCGGGGTGGCCGTGCAGGTCGCCGAGGTGGAGGTCGACACCTGGCTCGGCCGCGTGCGGGTCCTCCGCACGTGGACGGGGGTGGGCGTGGGCCACATCGCCGTTCCTCGGCTCGCGCGCTCCCAGGTGGAAGGCGGGGTGATCCAGGGGGTCGGGGCGGCGCTCTATGAAGCGCGCCTCGTCGACCCGGTCACCGGCGGGTTGGTCTCCGCAAACCTTGAAGACTACCGCGTGCCCGGCATCGCGGACGCGCCGGAGATGGCCGTGGAGTTCGACGAAGCGGGGTACGAAGACGTGCTCGGCGGCGGTATCGGGCTCTCCGAGCTCGTCGCGGTGCCGGTCGCGGCGAGCATCGCCAACGCGGTGCGCGCGGCGACGGGATGGGCGCCACGGGCGCTCCCACTCCGGCCCGATCGGGTGCTCGCGGGGGTGTCGGCATGAGTGACGTTCGCCACCCCACCCTCCGCGCCCAGGCGATCTGGGGCGAACGCCGCGCCGGCGGGACCGACGTGATGGACCGTCTCCACCACGGGCGCATCGCCGCGCCGATCGTGGACCTCCGTGACGTCCCCGGCCTCGACGGCGTCGGCCCCGCGCCGGGCGGCGGGCTCCGGGTGGGGTCTGCCGTCCGACTCGCGGAGCTCGCCGCGGACGAGCGGGTTCGGGCCGGGTGGCCCGCGCTCGCCGACGCCGCGGGCGGCCTCGCGAACCCCCAGATCCGCAACGTGGCGACGTTCGGGGGCAGCCTCCTCCAGCGCACCCGTTGCGCGTGGTTCCGCAGCCCCGACTTCCGCTGCTACAAGGCCGGCGGCACGGGCTGTCCGGCTGCCGGGGTGGACCACCCGTGGCACGCCCCGCTGAGCACGGGCCCGTGCGTCGCCCCCCACCCGAGCACCCTCGCCCTCGCCCTCCTCGCGTTCGACGCGAAGGTGGAGATCGAGCCGCGCGGGCTGATCGAAGTCGCTGCGCTCTACGGCGACGGCATGGCCGCGGGCGCCGAGCACACCGTCACCGAGGAGGAGCTGCTCGTCGCCGCGATCCTCCCCCCGCCACGCCCCGGCGCGGTATCGGGGTGGTTCAGGGTCGCGTCGCGCGGGCGCGCCGAATGGCCGCTGGTCGAGGTCATCCTCCATCTCGCGCCAGGGTTCGCCCGGGTCGCGGTGGGCGGGATGCACTCGGTCCCCGCGCGCGTCCCCGAGCTGGAAGCTGCGCTCCTCGCCGGGGCCCCGCTGGATCCGGTGGTCGCCACGCTCGCCGCCTCGGCTCCGCACGCATCGACCTCCACCCGCACCAAGTTCCCGCAGCTCGCCCGGGCCGTGGAGATCGTGGTCGCGCGGCTCGGCGGGGTCCCGGCCGCGCTCCCCGCCCCGTCCTTCGCCCCGCCCGCGGTACCCGCGCCAGCCACCCCCGCGCCCCGAGGCCGCCGATGATCGAGCTCTGTCGATGGATGCGGGCCAAGTCGCTCTACGGCCGCGACGTGGTCGAGGAGGCCGAGCTGGCCAGCCTCTACGCGCTCAACGACGTGCCGTGGACGTGCAACCGCACCGCCCAGCCCTGGGGCCCGGATGACCGGGTCTGTGAGCCCGGCTCCTGTGGCGCGCGGCGTTCTTGCTTCGAGCCCTCGCCGAAGTTGGTGCGCCGGCTAGGTTGAGCGGGCGCATGCCCACCGACCGCATCCTCTCCTTCACCGTCAACGGCGAGCCCGTCCGCTTGCTCGTCGAGCCCGCCCAGACGCTCCTCGAGGTGCTCCGCGGGCCGCTTCGGCTCACCGGCACCAAACATGGCTGCGACGTGGGCGACTGCGGCGCCTGCACCGTCCTGGTGGACGGCGCCCCGCGGCTCTCGTGCATCACCCTCGCCGTCGGTTGTGAGGGCGCGCGGGTGGAGACCATCGAGGGCGTCGCCACTCCCGCCGGCCCGGATCCGATCCAGGCGGCCTTCGATCACCACGTGGCGGCGCAGTGTGGCTATTGCACGCCGGGCTTTGTGATGACGCTCCGACACCTGTTCGCCGAGAACCCGACGGCGAACGAGGCGGAGCTTCGCGAGGCCCTGGGGAGCAACCTCTGCCGGTGCACCGGCTACACCAAGATCCTCACCGCGGCCCGCGAAGCGCAGGCCATCTACGCCGGGAAGTCCTGATGCGTCAGCCCGAGCCCGTGCCGAGCCCCATCGGCGCCTACGCGCGGAAGATCGACGGTCGCGAGCGGATCGCCGGCCGGGCGCAGTTCGTAGCGGACCTCACGGTCCCCCGGATGGCGCACGCCAAGTTCGTCCGCTCGCCGCACCCCCACGCGCGCATCGTGGCGATCCACCTTGACGCCGCGCTGGCCCTCCCCGGCGTCTTCGGCGCCTGCATCGGCGAGGAGCTCCCCAAACGATACGGGGTGATCCCGGTCGCCCAGGATGAGACGGCGTTGGCACTTGGGAAGGTGCGATACATCGGCGAGCCCGTGGTGTGTATCGCGGCGGTGGACGAAGAGACCGCACATCGGGCCTGTGCCGCCGTGCGCGTGGACTACGAGGTGCTTCCGCCGGTGCTCACGATCGAGGACGCGCTCGACGCCAGCAAGCCCGTCATCCATGACTACGCGCGCAAGCCGAGCAACGTGCTCCGGCGGGTGCACCAGGCGTACGGCAACGTCGACGCCGGCTTCGCCGCCGCCGAGGTGGTGATTGAGGAAGAATACGTATACCCGGGATCGACGCACGCCGCGCTGGAGAGCCACGCGGCCCTGGCCCAGGTGGAGCCCGACGGCAAGCTCACCCTTTGGAGTAGCACGCAGAACCCCCACTACGTGCATCGGGATGTGGCGCGGGTGCTCGGGCTCCGCGAGCAGGACGTCCGGCTCATCAAGCCCGCCGTCGGCGCCGGCTACGGCGGAAAGTGCGATCCCTTCTGCACCGACATCTGTTCGGCGTACCTGGCGCGGAAGCTAGGACGACCGGTCCGAATCGTCCTGGAGCGCGAAGAGGTCTTCTACGCGCACCGCGGTCGCCACCCCACGCGGCTGTGGCTCAAGATGGGCTTCTCGGCGGCCGGAGACATCACCGCGATCGACTTCAAGGCCTGGGCGGACGGTGGCGCGTACGCCAGCTACGGCGTGGTCACCAGCTACTACCTCGGCGTCTTCATGACGCTGCCGTACCGGGTGGAGAACTACCGGTTCGAGTCGCACCGGCTCTACACCAACAAGCCCCCGTGCGGACCCAAACGCGGCCACGGGGCCATCCAGCCCCGCTTCGCGCTGGAGGCCCACCTCGACAAGGCGGCGGCACGGCTGGGGCTAGACCCCGCCGAGCTCCGTCGACGCAACTGCATCGAGCCGAACACGGAGACGTGCAACGGCCTCCGGGTCACCTCGGTGGGCATCCGCGAGTGTATCGACGCCGTGGTGAAGGCGAGCGGCTACGAAACCCGGCGGGGAACGCTGGGGCCTGGCCGGGGACTGGGCCTCGCCGCGAGCGCCTACATGTGCGGGGCGTTGCACCCGGTGTATCAGAACGAGATGCCCCACAGCGCGGTGCAAGTGAAGATCGACCGCAGCGGGGAGGTGGTCGTGAGCGCCGGGACTGCCGACATCGGCCAGGGCAGCAACCACATGCTCGCCGGGCTCGTGGCGGCGGAGCTGGGGCTGCACCCGGAGGACATCCGGGTGATCGAGGGCGACACGTCGCTCACCCCGGTGGACCTCGGCAGCTACTCCAGCCGGGTCACCTTCATGGCGGGCAACGCCGCGCTCGCGGGCGTGCGCCCGTTGCGGGCCAAGATCGTGGAGGCCGTGGCCGCCAAGCTCGGCTGCGCCCCGGAGGAGGTGCGCTTCGGCCTCGCGGGCCACCCCGAGCGCGGCGACGGACCGCGGGTGGGTACGGAAACATCCGATGTCTCTTGGGTGGACGCGGTGTGGCTGGCAGAGGAGCGCTTCGGGCCCCTGATTCACGCTGGAGGCTACACTCCGCCCAAGATCGGCAGCCGATTCCGACGCCAGTCGGTGGGGCCCTCGCCGGCCTATTCGTTCACCGCGCAGGTGGCCGAGGTGGCCGTGGACGAGGAGACCGGGGAGGTCCGGGTGGAGAAGGTCTGGGTGGCGCACGACTGCGGCCGCGTGCTCAACCTCGCCATCGTAGAGGGGCAGATCGAGGGGTGTGTCTACATGGGGGTCGGCGAAGCGGTGAGCGAAGAACAGGCCTACGACAAGGGGCTGATCCGGGCCCCGAGCCTCCTGGAGTACAAGGTGCCGACGATCCACGAGTGCCCGGAGATCGTGGTCTTTCCGGTGGAGTCCCACGATCCGGAAGGGCCCCTCGGCGCCAAGGAGGCGGGGGAGGGGCCGCAGCTGAGCACCGTGCCGGCCATCGCAAACGCGATTCACGACGCCACGGGACTCTGGCTCAACGATCCGCCGTTCACGCCGGAGAAGGTGCTTCGGGCGCTGGACCGGCGCCGTCGTTCGGGAGGGCGCTGATGCTTCCGCTCCCTCGATTCGATTTCGCCGACCCCACGGACCTCGCGGAGCTGGTCAGGCTCGCTGGTGAGCCCGGCGCGCGCCTCGTGTCCGGAGGTACGGACCTCCTGCCGTCGATGAAACATCGGCTGTTCGCGCCCACTCGCCTCGTCTCGACCATGCGGGTGCCGGAGCTCCGCCAGGTGGAGCCCCTGCCGGAGGGCGGGCTGTCCCTCGGCGCGGCGGTGACGCTCCGTGAGGTGGCGGCGATGCCTGTGGTCCAGCGCGACTACCCGGCGTTGGCGAAGGCCGCCCGGACCGTCGCGACCCCGACCATCCAGGCGATGGGCACGATCGGCGGAAACGTCATGCTCGACACGCGCTGCCGATACTACAACCAGCCGGCGGGTTGGCGCGTGGCGTTGGGTGGCTGTCTCAAGTGCGAAGGTCCGGTGTGTCACGTCGCCCCGAAGGGGAAGGGCTGCTATGCAGCCCATAGTGCGGACACTGTTCCGGTGATGATGTTGCTCGATGTATCGGTGGTGTTCGCCACGGCGCACGGGGAACGACACGTCCCGATCCGTGAGCTGTACGGGGTGGATGGCCGTACGTGGTTGCAGGTTCCTGGCGGTTCGGTGCTGGTGCGCCTTGAGGTGCCCCCGCCCGGCGCGCCCATCGCCTACCGGAAGCTGCGTGCCCGCGGCGCGATCGACTACCCGCAGCTGCTCACCGCGGTGCAACACATCCATGATACATGGCGATGTGTCGTCTCCGCGGTGGGGCCAGCGCCGCTCCGGCTGGAGGCCACCTCGCCGCCGGAGCTGGTGGAAGCGGCCATGGCCGAGGTGCAGCCGCTCACGACGCACCTTGCCTCCCCCGCGTGGCGGAAGAAGCTGGTGCGGGTTGAGCTCGCGCGTGCGATGGCGGAGCTGGGCATCGGCTGACGTTTCCTTCCCGAGTACGGTTCGGTGACGGCTTGCCCTCCTTCCGTGACGGCGTGGCGGTACACTCGATGCATGACCCCTCTGCTCCTGCTGGCCCTGGCTGCCTGTGATACCTCCACGTCCATCGCCAACGACAGTGGGGCCTCCGGGACCGACTTCGTGGACGCGGACCACGACGGCTACCTGGCCTCCGTGGATTGTGACGACGCCGATCCGAATGTGCATCCTGGCGCCAACGACGCCGCCGGCGACGGGATCGACGCCAATTGCGACGACGCAGACGGCTACAACAATGACACCGGCGCCGACACCGGGTCGGACACCGGGAGCTTCGTGGACGCCGACGCAGACGGCTACTCCGACGCGGTGGACTGCAACGACGAGGATCCGAGCATCCACCCCGGCGCCGCGGACCCCGCGGGCGACAAGATCGACCAGGACTGCGACGGCAAGGACGCCACCGCGGAGGCCGACGCGGACGGGGACGGCTACGCCAGCGAGGCCGTTCACGGCACCGACTGCGATGATGGGAACGCCAGCGTGCACCCCGACGCGAAGGAGACCCGCGGCGACGACGTGGACAAGGACTGCGACGGCGCGGACTACGGCGTGGCCGACCTCAAGGCCGGCGAGCTGGTCATCACCGAGATCATGTACGACCCCGACGCGGTCAGTGACGGGGACGGCGAGTGGTTCGAGCTCCTCGTCAGCACGGAGACCTCGGTGAACCTCGAGGGGCTCCGGGTGGCGGATGACCCGAGCTTCGGGGCGGCCGACCTGTTCACCGTGGACAGCGCCCTGGTGGCCACGGACGGGGACCGCCTCGTTTTCGCGGCGCAGGGCGACTCCACGCTCAACGGTGGGGTGACCGCTGACTTCGACTATGCAGGTCGTGGCGTGAATTTCAACAACTCGGGCGACGACCTCTACGTCGGCCGCGCGAACGGCGGCAACACCACCACGCTCGATGCGGTGACCTGGGACGAGACCGCCGGCTGGCCCCTCGCCAAGGGCGCGAGCATCGAGCTCAACGACAGCAAGGCCGACACCAGCTCGAACGACTCGGCCCGAAGCTGGTGCATGGCCACGTCGGCGATCTCGGGCGCGGCGTCGGACAAGGGCTCGCCGGGGAAGGCCAGCAGCGGCTGCTGAGGCGCCGCGGTAGGGATGCGGAAGGCGGCGGCCAACGGCCGCCGGTCCCGCAGGGACCGAGGCGTCAGCCGAGCCTGGAGCAGCCCGACGGCGGGCCTCGGGCCCGCCGGACCGCCCTGTTCGGACTAGTTGCCCTTCGCCCGGTAGGCTTCGATCAGCACGTCCGCCACGTCGCCGCGGATGATGCGGGCGTCGGGGCGTTCGCCGCCCACGAGCTGCTCGCGCATCTTGGTGCCGGAGATGCTGTAGGGCTCCTCGCCCTTGTGGTTCTCGGTGAGGTCCACCCGGCCGATGCTCTCGTAGTAGGCCGCGAACCCAACCTTCACCGGGCGGGTGTGCAGCGTGCCGGGGAGCTTCTCGAAGATCTCCTGCGCGTCGAAGTCGCCCCAGATCGCCGACTTGTCGAAGTAGGGAGCGTCGGCGTGCTTGCGGCCGATGACGATGTGCGAGAACCCGTGGTTCTGGCGGTAGATGCTGTGCATGATCGCTTCGGAGGGGCCGCCGTAGAACATCTTCATGTCCAGGCAGACCAGCTCGAAGACGTCGTTGAGGTCGTAGCCGACCTTTTCCCAGAGGGCGCGGTCGCTGTCGCCCTGGCCGAGGAGGCGGCGGTCGCGGAGCATGCGGTAGGTGCGCACGCGGGTGGACGCGTCCACATCGTCGTTCTTGAGCTGCCCGACGAGGGGGTTGAGCACCACGCCCGCGTAGTGGCCGGCACGGGTGAGCTGCTCCACGCCGTAAACCAGCGCGTACTCGTGGGCGCGGTGGAGCGGGTTGCGCGTCTGGAAAGCCAGGGCCGCGGTGAACTTCCGCTCGGCGATCATCTGCCGGGTGCGCGCCGGGGAGTTCATCAGGTCGCCGTACTCGACGTGGCGGCGGGCCGGGAGCACGGAGATGTCGCCGCCGACGAGCGTGGTGCGATCATCGCCGGTGGCGATGGCGGCGCCGGGGTGGTCGAGCCGGGAGGTGAGGTACACCTTCTCGACGTAGCGCTGCTTGTTCCAGCCGAAGACGCTGTTGACGGCGATCGTCCCGAAGACGGCGCCGGTGCTGTCCACCAGGGCGGCGACCACGCCCGGCTTGAGCGCGGCGGCCTCGGCCTCGGTGACCGGGAGGGCGAGGGGGATGGCCCACGCGTACTTCTCGCCGTTGCGGACGAGGTTCTTCTCGTCGAGGACGTGGTTGTAGGTGGCCTCGTCCATGAAGCCGGTGAGCGGCGACAGCGTGCCGTCGGCGATGCGGTAGACCACCGAGAGGTCGGCGTCGGTGACCGCGATGCGCGGCATGCCGGCAGACTCGGCGAGGAGGGCCGACTTCTTGCTGAAGGGGAGGAAGCGGTCGACCGGGGCGTCGAGACCACCGTGGACGGGGACGAGGGCCATGGGAACTCCGAGGTGGCGCGCGTCTATGCGGCCGGACGGCCGCCCGCCACGGGTCAGGTCGCGGTCACTCCGCGCGGGTCGAGCGCCTCCAGGCCGTCGAGGTCGCCGTCGTAGGGCTCAAGATCGGCTTGTACCCGGCCATCTGCCGCGGTGGCGCGCACCAGGAGAGTGTACGAGCCCGGTGCGGGAGGCACCCACTTCACCCGCCACAGCGTCCAAACCCCGGGGCCGCCGGGGTAGGTGATCTCGGCTTCGAACCAGGAGAGCCCGCCGTCGTCGCTGAGATCGACCCGGGAGATGCCCGCCTCGCCCGCGAACGCGATGCCCTTGAGCCAGGCGCCGTCCGGCGTGACCTCCGCGCCCGCGTTCGGCGCCACGAACCACGACGCCACCTGGTACTCCGCGTCCTGGGACCAGCCGCGGCTCTCCCAGAAGCCTGCTTCCAGCTCCTCGATGAAGTCGATCCGCTGGATCCACTTCGGGTTCTTCATGCCGTAGCGCCCGGGGACGAGCGCCCGGAACGGGGCGCCATGGCTCACCGGCAGCGCCACGCCGTTCATCCTCCAGGCCAGCGCGAGGCCCGCGTCGAGGTCGGACCGGGGCACGCAGGTGGTGTACCTGTCGAACGCCGTGAAGCGCACCCACTTGAGGCGGGCGTCGGGCGTGAGGCCGACCGCGTCGAGCAGCGTGTCGAGCCGGGTGGCGGTCCAGAGGGCGTTGCCCACGGTGGAAGACGATGATCCGCCGATGCAGCTCAGCGTGCGCTCCTGCTCCTCCCCGCCAATTGCCTCGACGGCCGCGGGCGTCAGCACCTCCTCGTCCCCGTCCTCGGTCGCGAGGGTCAGCTCCCATGCCGCGACCGCCGCTTCGTCCGGGACGGTGGGAGACACGAAGATCCGGTAGAAGTCCTCGTTGGAGGTGATCGGATCGAGAGGGGCGTCGTCGCCAGGATCGGCCGGGGGGCCGGGGTTGGTGGGCGTTGAACGCGAGGTCGCGGAAGCGCACGCCGTGGCGGCGAGCGCCCCGAGGAAGGAGCGGCGGGTGGGCATGGGGCCTCCGGGGCTCCGATGCCGGTTCGCCGGAATGGTTTCCACAATTGCCGCGGCCACCCGAAGGTGGCCGCGCGCTCCGCCGGTCGGGCCGGCTCAGAGCGTGTCGAACATCTCGGTGTCGGACGGGAAGTCGGACGGACCCCTGGAGGCCGGCGCTCCGACACCCGGGGCGGGGCGCGGCCGGCTCGCCGGACGGGCGCGCTTGGCCATCGCCACCTTCGGCGTGTGGAGGGCGGTGCTGACGGCCACCGGGGCGACGTTGGCGGCGACACCGACGTGGAACCGGGACATCGCATGGCTGAGCTGGGTGGCCTGGGCCGCAAGGCCCGCGGACATGTCGCTCAGGTCGGTGGTGGCGGCCGAATTGGTCTGCGTCACCGTGTCCATCTGGCTCACCGCCTTGTGCACCTCATTCACGCCCGTGGACTGGTCCCGGAAGGCGCCGGCCATCTCGTCCACGGTCTCGGCCACGCCCTTGGCGCTGGTGACGATCTCCCGCAGGATGTCGCCGGAGCGGTTCACCAGCTGGGTGCCGTCGCCCACCTTCCGCTGGCTGTCTTGGATGAGCTCCTTGGTCTCGCGGGCCGCGGTGGCGCTCCGCTGCGCCAGGTTCCGCACTTCGGCGGCCACGACCGCGAACCCGCGGCCTTGCTCTCCCGCCCGGGCCGCTTCGACCGCGGCGTTGAGCGCGAGGAGGTTGGTCTGGAAGGCGATCTCGTCGATCGTGCCGATGATCGCGGCGATCCGCGTGGACGACTGGTTGATGGCGGTCATCGCGGAGACCGCGTCCTCGACCACCTTGCCTCCCTGCACCGCGACGTCTCGCGACGCCACAGCGAGCTGTCGGGCGCCGCCCGCGCGGGAGCTGGAGGCATGGATGGTCGCGGTGATCTCTTCCAGGTTGGCTGCGGTCTCTTCGAGGGCGCTGGCCTGGGACTGGGCGCCGGCGCTGATCTCCTCCGCGGAGCTGCTCAGGCGCCGGGCCGAGTCTGCCAGCCCCTCCGCAATCCCCCGTACATCGGCGATGGCCTGCTCGACCGCGCCGACGGCCCGGTTGAGCGACCGCGCCATCTGCCCGAGCTCGTCGTCCGCGCCCTCCTCCATGCGCACCCGGTAGTCGCCGTCGGCGACGGAACGGAGGGTGTGATCCGCGGCGGTGAGGCGTGAAGACAGGTCGCGGGTGATCCAGGCGCCGATGGCGAGGCCGAGCGCCGCGAGGAACGAACCGAGGACGGCGAATTCGGTCTTGGTTGTGCCGATCTGGCGCTCCACCGTGGAGGTTCGTGCGGCGAGTTCGAGGTTGGTGACCTCAACGGCCCGCACCACCGCCTCGCGGTGGTCGAGGAAGAGCGGGGTGAGGGTGCTGCTGGTGATCGTGCTGGCTGCGGCGAGATCGTTCGATTCGATGGCCGGGAGGAACTTGCCGTGCACCGCGCCGAAGAACGCATCGCCCGACTTTGCCATGGGACCGGTGATCTGCGCCCGGAGGGGACCGTCGGGCAAGTGTTCGGACCAGTAGGCGATCCGGCTATGGAACTCAGCCTCACGTTTTCCGAATTCTTCGATCAAAGAGGCGCGCGCGGCCGGGTCCGTGGTGTCCTCGAGGCGCTGACACACCAGGAAGGCTTCGATCGCGTAGGCCGGGGGCGGCAGCTCGTCCGCGAGCAGCACGTTGACCTCGTTGACTGGGCGGAAATCGGACTCCTCGACGTGCTCCTCGGTGTTGACATAGACGTAACCGGCGAACCCGCCGATGCTCAGGCCGGCGAGCCCCACCAGCCCGAAGAGCCGCGACCGAATCGACAGAGACATGCCCACTCCGTGGTGCGATGGTTCAACGTCGGATCGTTGTACCGGCGACTTTAGGTAGTGATCCGGAGTCTCAAAACGAACACACCCGCCGGAGGGCGGGTGTGTGGTGTCGCGACGGGACGGGGTTCAGGCGGCGCGGAACACGATCTTCCCTCGGCCGTACCCGGCGATCTCGAGGTCGTACTCCCGCTGGAGCGGCGCCTTGGACAGGGCCGCGCGTACGTCGGCCGGGAGCGAGTCCGGCGCCGCGGCGACCTTCTTGAGCACCACGTGCATCCCGCCCGGGCGGTTGAGCAGGCGTGCACAGACGTTGAGGACCTCGTGGAGACAGTCGGACAGCAGCTCGTTCATCCGGCCGGAGCGGGCGGCTTCGGCGGCGGTGGCCGCGGGCATCATCGCCAGCGCGGCGCCGAGGTTGGCGGCGAGCGGAAGGTCGACCGATGCCATCGCGCGCGCAGTCCCGTCCGCCGCGCAGTACATGGCCTGCACCTGCGGGGCGATGTTCGGCTTCGGTGGCCCGACGGGGGACTTGAGGGCGACGGGCTTGCCAAGGAGCTGTGCGAGCAGCGCGCGGAGCTCTTCCGCGTCGGGAACGGCAGGAGGAAGGACGATCGCCATGGGGCCTCGCTACGCCGCCTTCATGGCGTTCTGGAAGGTGTCAGCGGTGAACGGCTTGGTGACGAAGAACTGGGCGCCGGCTTGCATCCCCATCACGCGCATGTCGGGGGTGGCCTCCGAGGTGCAGAACCCGAAGCGGGTGCGGATGCCCGCCTTGCGGAGCTCGCGGAGGAAGTCGATCCCGTTCATCTGGGGCATGTTCCAGTCGCAGATGATGAGGTCGTACTTGCCGGCTTTCGCCAGCGGGAGGGCGTCGGAGCCGTCCGCGGCCTCGGTGATCGACGTCACGGCCACCGCCATCTGGCGGAGCGTACGCGCCACGATCATGCGCATCGCCTTGCTGTCATCCACGATCAGGACGTTCATGGGGATCTCCTCAGGAAACAGGTGCGGCACCCTGATCGGCACGAACACGGTCGGTCTTGAGGTTTCCGTTCGCCATGGCGAGCATCGAGGGGCCGATGGAGCCGAGCGGGAGCACCGACTCCACGCCGCCCCGCGCGATCGCCTCCTTGGGCATCCCGAAAACCACACAGGACCGTTCATCCTGGGCGATCGTGCGGGCTCCGGCCTGGCGCATGGCGAGCATGCCCTTGGCGCCGTCGTCGCCCATCCCGGTGAGGATCACCCCCACCGCGTTGGCGCCCACCTGCCGGGCACAGGAGTCGAAGAGCACATCCACGCTCGGGCAGTGCCGGCTCACCGGCGGACCCGCGTACACCTTGACCGAGTATTGGGCGCCGCTGCGCACCACCTCCATCTGTTGGCCGCCGGGCGCGAGCAGCGCGACGCCGGGGAGCACCCGGTCCCCGTCCTTCGCCTCCTTCACCGTCATCCGGCTCATCCGGTTGAGACGTTCAGCGAACTGCGCGGTGAACATCGGGGGCATGTGTTGGACGATCACCACCCCGGGCGAGTCCGCGGGGACCGCCGCCAGCACGTCCTTGAGCGCTTCGGTCCCCCCGGTGGAGGCGCCGATCGCGATGACCTTGTGGGTGGCGGCGAAGGAGAGCCCCGCGGCCGGGCGCGTCGGAGCGGGCGCCGTCGTGGCGGGGGGCGGCGACGGAGTGTACGTGGCCGGGGGCGGGGCTGCGGCGGTTCGGGCGGTGGGCACCCGTGCGGCCGCTGCGTTGCGGAGCTTGTCGAGCAGCTCCTCCCCAAGGGACTCCATTCCCCGGGTGAGATCGAGCTTCGGCTTGGCGACATAGTCGATCGCGCCGATCTCCAGCGCGCGAAGCGTGGTTTCGCAGCCGCGCTCGGTGAGCGAGCTGACCATCACCACGCGCATCGGAAAATTGCGCATCAGCCGCTCGAGGAAGCTGATCCCGTCGAGGCGGGGCATCTCCACGTCGAGGGTGAGGACGTCGGGCCGGAGCTGCTTGATGCGGTCCCACGCCGCGTAGGGGTCCGGGGCGCTGCCGACCACCTCGAAGTCCGGGGATCGATTGATGAGGTCGGTGAGCAACTGGCGCATGAGCGCGGAGTCATCGACGACCAGGACGCGGGTGCGGGCCATGAGGGATACTCAGAACAGGGTGACGGACGGAGCTTTTTCGGACTCAAGCTCCTTGGCCAGGCGCGCGGCCTCGGTCTCCGCGGCGGTGACGGCCTGCCGGCCGACCTCCCGGACCAGGACCACGCCGGTGTGAGGCAGGAAGTGCACTTCGAGCGGCTTGTCGCCGAGCAGGCGCTCGGCCACGACGCTGATCCCCTCATCGCGGAGGAACTCGCGGACAAAGGTGGCGTTACGCACGGCCACGTTGCTTTGCAGGTTCGAGAGCTGACTCGCGCCCATGACCTTCGCCTGCAACCGCCGACGGTCGCCGCCGAGGCCCATGATCTGGTTGATCAGGAGCTCCATCGCGTGGATCCCGTAGCGGGCGGCGTCGCCGCCCCCGCCATGTTCTCCGTCCGGAAGGAGGAAGTGGTTCATCCCCCCGATGCCGCTCACCGGGTCCCACAAGCAGGCGGCCACGCAGGAGCCGAGTACGGTGGCGATCCGGACGGGCTCGGCGCTGGCGTGGACTTCGCCGACGATGATCCGCTTGAGGGGAAGTTTGGCCTCGGCGCTGACTTCGGGCGCTTGGGGTGGCGGCGGGGTTGCCCGGGGGGAAGCCGCTGGGTGGACCTGGGCGTGCCCGTGGCCATGTCCGTGGCCATGTCCGTGACCGTGTTTCGCGGGCGCGGGGGCCGAAGGCGCGGGGCGGACATTTGTGGAGCCGGCGAGCCGGTACACGGTGTTGCCGATCGGCTCGAAGCGATCAGTGACGCCGAGGAGCGACTCGGAGTGGCCGGCGAAGAGGTACCCGCCGGGCGCCACTCGGTCCGCCATCCGCGCGAACAGGCGCGTCTGCGTGGGGCGGTCGAAGTAGATGATCACGTTGCGGCAGAAGATGACGTCAATGGCGTCGGGCAGGTCCCAGCGCTCGCCGATGAGGTTCAGCTGGCGGAACGACACCAGGCTCCGGAGGGAGTCCTTCACCCGGAACCATCCGTCGGCTTCCCCGCGGCCCTGCTGGAAGTGCTTGTTGCGCCTCGCGACGCTCACACCGCTCATCCGGTCTTCTTCGTACACCCCCCGTTTTGCCCGTTCCAGCACGTCGGTGTCGATGTCACTGGCGACGATCTGCACGTCCCACCCGGGCCGTACGCCGAACGACTCCGCGACCGTCATCGCCAACGACCAGGGCTCCTCCCCGGTGCTCGACGCGGCGCACCAGATGCGCAAGCGCTTCGGCCCTCCGCGTTCGGCGCGCGCGAGCACGGCCGGGAAGACGGCGGAGGCGAGGTACTCGAAGTGGTGCTCCTCTCGGAAGAAGTCGGTCTTGTTGGTGGTGAGCGCGTTGATGAAGGTGCGTTCTTCTTCCTGCCCCGCCTCGTCGAGCCGGGCGAGGTAGGCCTTGTACGAAGGCAGACCCAGTTGGCGGACGCGCTTGCCGAGCCGCCCTTCGACCATCAGGCGCTTCCCTTCCCCCAGCGAGATCCCCGCGAGTTCGTAGATCCGTCGACGGATCGCGTCAAACGTCGCGGTGTCGAGGCTGGCCAGCTGGGTTGCGTCGAGGGTGGACATGTCAATTGCCGTCGAAGGCGTCGTCGCTGGGTGGGGTGGGGCGCATGCCGGCGAAGTCGACCGAGTCGCTGCTCACCCGGCGCGGAGCGGGCACGGGAGCGTCGAGGGGCGCGAGCGCGGGCTCGGGGAGGAAGTCCCCGGTGTCTTCGACCGGCGTCGGCATCACCAGCGGCGGGGCGACGGCTTGTACGCCGGAGAACGCGTCGGCGAGGGTGGTCAAGGACGTGACCGCGGAGCGCAGCGCGTCCGCATGGAGCACGAGCTGGGCGCCGGACTCGGCCAACTGTCGCCCCCGACCCAGGGCGTCGGCCGTGGCGGCGTCGGCACGGTTGAGCGTGCTGCCCTCCTCGGTGAGCCCCGCCGAGAGCTCGGCGACGATGTCGGCGACCCGACGGCTGCTGGCGATGACCTCCTCGAAGGTGGCCCCCGCCTTCGCGGCGAGGCGAGCGCCGTTCTGGGCGCGCTCGACGGACTGTCCGATGAGGGTCTTCGCCTCTCTCGCGGCGGTCGCGCTCCGTTGGGCGAGGTTGCGTACTTCGCTGGCCACGACCGCGAAGCCCCGGCCGTTTTCCCCGGCCCGGGCCGCTTCCACCGCCGCGTTGAGCGCGAGCAGGTTGGTCTGGAAGGCGATGTCGTCGATGGTGGTGACGATCTCCCGGATGCGGGCGCTGGCTTCGTCGATGTCGGTGACCGCCCGAACCGTGGAGCGGAGCACGACGCCGCCACTTTCGGCGATCTCGCGGTTTCGCAGCGCCAGTTGATGCGCCTGTCGCGCCTGATCGGCGTTCGACACCACGCCCGCGCGCGCCTCGGCGATGCCCTGCAGCGCCGCCTCGAGCGCGATCGCCTGCTGGCCGGCGGCCTCCTCGGCCTCCCGCGCCCACTCGGTGACGCTCCCGGCCGCGCTTCCGAGGTGCTGCGCCGCGCCTCGGACCTCGCCGAAGGCCCGCGAGAGGACGTCAAGCGTGTGGCCGACCGCGCGGGCGATTCGCCCGGCCTCGTCCGTTCGTTCGGTGGGCACGCGGCCCCGGAGGTCCCGCTGCCGGGCGGCGTCGAGCACCGCCGCCGCCTGCTCCAGCACCCGGGCGCAGCCGTGGGCCACCAACGTGGCGCTGGCGAGGCCGAGGACCGCGAGGATGACCGTGCCAATCAGGAAGACCATCCCGCCCGACTCGGCACGCGACGCCACCCAAGCGCCCAGGCCGATCAGCGCCACCGCCTGGGCTCCGTGGACCACGAGCGCCTGCTGCACGAGGTTCAGCCTCGAGAGGGACACGTCAGCGCCCGGTGTCCAGGCCGACGACCTGGTCGATGTCCAGGAGCATGACGAGCCGTTCGCCCGAGCGGCACACCCCGCGGAGGAACGAGGTGTCCACGCCCGCGCCGAGGTCGGGCGTCGCGTCCACGCCCACGTCGGCCATCTCCAGCACGTCGCTCACCGCGTCCACCACGAGACCGACCACGCGGGTCCCCACCGTGAGCACGATGATGACGGTGAACTTGTCGTACGGGTGCTCGGGCATGCCGAAGCGGCTGCGGAGATCGATCACCGGCACCACGGTCCCGCGGAGGTTCATCACCCCCCGGATGTGCGGCGGGGTGTTCGGCAGCGGGGTGACCGCGGTGAACCCCTTGATCTCCTGCACGCGGAGAATGTCGACGCCGTACTCTTCCTTGGCGAGCACGAACGTGAGGCATTGGCGGGGGATGTCGGCCACGGCCGGCTGGTTGGAGGTCAAGGTTGGACCGTGCATGATGCGGCTCCGAGAGCGATAGAAGTGCGAACGCGTGAAGAACCGGTGCGCCGGCGGGCCAGGCGGAGGACGCCGGCGACATCGAGGACGAGCGCGACGCGGCCGTCGCCGAGGATGGTGGCGCCCATCACCCCCTCCACCCGTTGGAAGTTCCGTTCGAGGTTCTTGATGACGGCCTGGGTGGACCCGATGACCCCATCGACCAACAGGGCAGCCTGGTCGGCCTCGTGCTGGACCACGACCAGGAGCCCGCGGCACGGGTCCTCGACGCCCGGTGGCCCGGAGAGCACTTCGGAGAGCCGGACGAGCGGCATCTGCACGCCTTGCGAGATCACCAGCTCTCCGCGGCCGAGCACTGGCTTGAGATCGCGGGGGTTCGGGCGGAACGAGCTGGTGATCGCCGCCATGGGCACCACGTAGGTGGTGTCGGCCACGCGCACGCAGAGCCCCTCCACGATGGCGAGGGTGAGCGGGAAGGTCATCCGTACGCGGGTGCCCTCGCCGAGCTTGCTGGACATCGCCACGCGCCCGCCGAGAGCCTCGATGCTGTGCCGGACGACGTCCATCCCGACGCCACGACCGCTGACGTCGGAGACCGTGTCCGCGGTGGAGAAGCCGGGAGCGAAGAGCAATTCGATCGTCTCGGCTTCGCTGAGCGCGGCTTCGGCGCCGAGGATGCCCCGCTCCACGGCGCGGGTGCGGATGCGCGCGTAGTCGAGCCCGCGGCCGTCGTCGGAAACCTCGATGATCACCGTGGAGCCCTGGTGCATCGCGCGGACCAGCACGGTGCCGACCGGGGGTTTTCCGGCCGCTTCGCGATCGGCGGCCGGCTCGATGCCGTGGTCGGCGCAGTTGCGGATGAGGTGGGTGAGGGGGTCAGTGAGGTGCTCGAGCACGCTCCGGTCGAGCTCCGTCTCCTCCCCTTCGATCACCACCCCCATGCGCTTGCCGAGGCGCTCGCCGAGGTCGCGGACCAACCGAGGCAGCCGGTCGAACGCCATGGCGACTGGGAGCATCCGGATGCCCATCGCGCGCTCCTGAACCTCGCGAGTGTTGCGCTCCAAGGTTGCGAATGCGCTCTGCACGCGCTCGCTGGCGGCTTGCCCCAGCTCGTGGAGCACCTCGCCGAGGATCGCCTGGGAGATCACCAGCTCGCCGACGAGGTCGACCAATCGGTCGACCTTCTCCGTCGCGATCCGGAGTGTTGCGCGTTCGGGACGCGGCGCCGGCGCGGCGACGTGGGCGGGCCCCGGGGCCACAGAAACGGCTGGCGTTGCCACGGCCTGGGGCACGTCTGCGACGTCGGGCAGATGTTCCACCGTGAACAGATGGTCTGCGAAGCCAAACAGCTCGTCGACCATCTCCGGCGGAGGAGACTCGGCGAGGCCGAGGGTCCAGGTCAGGTGACAGGTCGTCGGATCGAGCTCGTCGAGCTCCGGGATGGCGGCGAGCTCGGCGCGCACGACGCCCGCGAGCATGTCCAGGTCGCGGAGGAGGGGCAGGGGGTCGAGGCCGCATCGGAACGTGTCCGCGTGCGTCGACAGGCGCAGGCGCAGCCCGCCCCTTGCCGCTTCGGGGCGGGCTTCCACCGGGCTCACGGCTCCGGAGACGGCCCCGTGAGTCCACTCGGCGGCGCCCTCCACCTGTCCGTCTCCGCCGGCCGTGAGCGAATCGAGGACCCGCCGGAGCAGGTCCACCCCCACGAGGAGGTGTCCGGCGAGGGCCCGGTCGAGCGGGCGGGCCCCGCCGCGAACGGCGTCGAGCTCGGTCTCCAGGACGTGGGTGTGGCCCACGACGATGTGGAGGCCGAGGCTCCCCGCCGAGCCCTTGAGCGAGTGGGCGGCCCGGAAGCAGTCGTCGATGAACGGGCGCGGGTCGGCGCCGGACTCCGCCGCCATCAAGCCGCGCTCGAGCACCTCGAGGTGCTCCTCCGCCTCCTCGAAGAACAGGGGGAGGAAGCGGCTGAGATCGAGCGGGGACCCCTCGGTCACGGCACCGCCCGGGCCAGGACCTGCAACAGCGTGGGCGGCGACACGGGCTTGTTGATCCAGCCGGTACATCCGGCGGCCCGGCCTTCCTGCTTCTTGGCCTCTCCGGTCTCGGTGGTGAGCATCAGGATGGGCGTGAACCGATTGGCGGGTCGGCGCCGAGCGGCGCGGACGAAGTCCAGCCCGTTCATCACCGGCATGTTCAGGTCGGTGACGATGGCGTCTACGGCGGAGCGGTCGAGCGCGGCGAGCCCCTCGGCGCCATGCTCGCCTTCCACGACGGAGTAGCCGGCCCCTTGGAGGGTGGCGACAACGAGACGGCGAACGCTCGCAGAGTCATCGAGGACGAGGACGGTCTTGCCCATTCAGGCTCCAGATGCGGGGAGGCCACACCAGCCGAGAATCGGGGCGATCCCGGGCGGCACGTCGACGAGGTGGAGGTGGTTGCCGCGGCGCTCGAGCGTGCGGGAGAGGGAGACGAGGACCTGCGCGCAGGCCCCGCCGAGGTCATCGACCGCAGCGAGGGAAACGGTGACATCCCCCCCTTCCAGGACCACGGCGCGTGCTTCGGCGAGGAGGTCGAGGGCGGCCTCCGTTCCGAGGTGGCCGACAGGTGCGAGCGGGGCTGACGCCATGGTGCCCCACCCCATCGGCAATTCCCTGCCGGACTGTAGGGGAGGCCCGGCGTTGGCCGATCGAGATCCGCCGAGAACACCCTCAAGTGCGCGGGGCGCGATCCGATGCGGAGGCACCGCCATGGCCAGCCTCACACTTCCCGCCGACACCGACATGGAGCTCCTGTCCGAGTTCCTCGTCGAGGCGGCGGAGCAGGTGGCCACCGCCGAGACCAACCTCCTCGCCTTGGAGCAGCGCCCCGACGATGCAGCGGCGATCGGTGCGGTCTTCCGGGCGTTTCACACGATCAAGGGGGTCGCCGGGTTCCTCGGTCTGGACGCGCTGGTCTCGCTCGCCCACAAGGCCGAGTCCCTGCTCTCGAGGATCCGCGCGGGGGAGATGACCTTCGCTGGAGAGAGAGCGAACGCCTGCATCGCCGCGCTCGACGGGCTCCGGCTCCTGGTGGAAGCGACCGGGGCGGCCGCGCAGGGCCGCCCGGCTGAGTTGCCGGGAGACCTGGAAGCGATCGAGACTCGACTGTTGGTGCTCACCCTCGAGGATCAGCCGTTGGCGGCCCCATTGGTGGCTGCCCGCCCCTCGACGCAAGAGGCGGCCATCGAGCCGGGGACCCCCGCGGCGTCTCCGAACGCGGCCGCCGCCGCCGATGCCTGGGTCCGCGTCCGTACCGACCGTCTCGACCGGATGGTCGACATGGTCAGCGAGCTGGTCATCGCTTCGTCGATCGTGATGCAGGGCATGCAGCGCTCGACGGGGCTTGACACTGGCTTCGGGCGGGACATCGAGCAGCAGATCGGCATCGTGCGCCAGCTCCAGAGCCTGGCCATGTCCTTGCGCATGGTCCCGCTCAAGCAGCTGTTCCAACGTGCACACCGCGTGGTGCGGGACACGGCCCACCGTGTGCGCCGCCCGGTGGAGTTCGTCAGCTCCGGGGAAGAGACAGAGCTCGACCGGAACGTGGTCGAGGCGCTGGGCGATCCGCTGGTGCACATGCTCCGAAACGCGATCGACCACGGCCTTGAGTCGCCGGAGGTGCGGCTGGCCGCGGGCAAGCCGGAGGCGGGCACGGTTCGGCTGGCGGCCTACCAGGAGGGCGGCGCCGTGATCGTCGAGCTCAGCGACGATGGTCGGGGCATGGACCCCGAGCGCATCCGCGCGAAGGCCGTGAGTCGGGGGCTCATCGCCGCCGACGCGGTGCTCTCCGAGAAGGAGTCGCTCGAGCTCATCTTCCTCCCCGGCTTCTCCACCGCCGAGACCGTGACCGATCTCAGCGGGCGAGGGGTCGGGATGGACGTCGTCCGTCGGAACGTGGAGACGCTCAAGGGGCGGGTGGAGATCCGCTCCGTCGTGGGACAGGGCTCCACCTTCACCATCACGTTGCCGCTCACACTCGCGATCCTGGATGGCATGCTGGTGCGCTCCGGCGAGCAGCGGTACGTCATCCCCACCTCGAGCATCGAGACGGTGGCGCAGCCCGCCGCAGGCGACCTGTTCACGCTCTGGGGGCGTGGCGAGATGCTGCGACTTCGCGAGCGGGTGCTGCCCGTGTATCGGCTGTCTCGCTTGTTTGGGAATCCGGAGAGCGCGGAGGGGGCGCGGCTTGTGGTCATCCTTCGCGCGGGGAGCGAACCGTATGCGCTGCAGGTGGACGAGCTCCTCGGCCAGCAACAGGTGGTCGCGAAGTCGATCGGCACGGACCTCGGTCCGTTGGACGGCGTCTCCGGGGCGGCGATCCTCGGAGACGGCCGAGTCGGGTTAATCGTCGATCCGGTCGGGCTGGCCGAGCTGGTCCGGACGTTCCCCTCCACGGAGTATCCATGCGCTTGACCCTTGGCCTACACCTCATCCGCCAGGGCCTCATCAGCCCCGAGCAGCTCATCGACGCCCTGGATTTCCAGGAGCAGCGCCGACCGCGAATCGGCCAATTGGCGCTGCGTGAGCGCAAGATGAGCGTCCGGCAGGTGCTGGAGGTTCTCTCGAAGCAGACGGAGTCCAAGGAGCCGTTCGGCACTGTGGCCGTTGCGCTGGGCTACCTCACCGCCGCCGACGTCGACCACCTCTTGATCGATCAGCGCCGCCAGACGCCGCGGCTCGGGGACATCCTCGTGCTCCAGAACGCCTTGGATCCGGAGTCGTTGGAGCGGGAGCTCGCCGCGGTGGTGCGGGCAGGCCTCGCGGACGATCAGATCGTCCTCTGATCGCCAGGGCTCACGCCTCGCGGATCGCCCGGATCGCAGCCGCGCGGTCCGGCGCGCCGAACACCGCAGAGCCGGCCACCAGGGCGTGGGCGCCGGCTTCCACGAAGCGCCGGGCGTTCGACGGTTTCACGCCGCCGTCCACCTCGATGAGCGTGCGGAGGCCCTGGCCGTCGATCCGGCGGCGGAGGCGCTCGATCTTGGGGAACACCCGATCGATGAGCGACTGGCCGCCAAACCCGGGGTTCACGCTCATCACCAGCACGAGATCGGTGACCTCGAGCACGTAGTCGAGCACCGACTCCGGCGTGTGCGGGTTCAGGGCGACGCCCGCCTTGGCGCCGGTCGCGCGGATGGCCTGGAGGCTCCGGTCGAGGTGGGGGCACGCTTCGGCGTGCACCGTGATCCAGTCCGCTCCCGCCTTGCGGAAGTCCTCGATGTACTTGTCGGGCTCGACGATCATCAGGTGCACGTCCAGCGGCAGCGTGGTGGACCGGCGGGCGGCCTCCACGACCAGCGGACCGATCGTGAGGTTGGGCACGAAGCGCCCGTCCATCACGTCGACGTGGATCCAGTCGGCGGAGCGCACGCTCTCGAGCTCGGCGCCGAGGCGGGAGAAGTCGGCGCTGAGGATGCTGGGGGAGACGATGGGGGGCATGGGCGCTCCGGACGGCGTGGCTAACCTGCGCAGGTTGGCGTTGGCATGTCGAGGGGCTGGTGGCGCCCCACCGCCTTGCCCCCCGGACCCGTCGGCGGTCGAGCCGCCCTGGTCGGCGAGAATGGCGAGGCGGGCGGAGTGGCTCCCCCGGCGCCCATCCCCGCGGTTCAGAGCCAGGCGTCGTACGCTTCGTCTCCGGTCCAGCGGCGGAGCGCCCAGGCGGTGGCCCACGCGGCGATGCCGGGCTGTGCCTCCTCGGTGCTGGCGTAGGTGGGATCGCCACATTCTTCCTGGATCGGGCCGAGGTCGCACAGGATGGAGAACACGAAGTGACCTCCGCCGGCCACGGTGTAGAGGGCGGTGGGGGCACCGAGCCGCTCCACCGTAGGCTTCGCTTCGCCCTCCAGCGGGCAGGTTGTGTCCTTCTCTCCGGCCATCACCGCCACCCCCGTCTCGTTGGCCAGGCCGCTCTCACCGAAGCTGTACCAGCCACAGGGGGCCATCGCGACCCCGCCGTAGGCCCGCGGGTCGGGCTGGTCGGCGATGGTTTCCGTCGGGTGGTCGATCCCGCAGAGCTCGCCGACGCCGCCGTCCGCACACCACTGGTCCATCCACGTGAAGTCCAACGTGCCACCGGCGACGGCGAGGGTGGTCCATCCGCCGAAGGAGTGCCCCATGACCAGGTACTGCTCCTCCGTGCCGTAGCTCTCGATCGCGTAGTCGGCGGCACGCGAGACATCGCCGGGGCGGCGCGCCATCACCTCGTCGAGCACGCTGTCGTCGTAGTCGAAGGCGGTGTTGTGCGGATGGTCCGGCGCGACCACGACGAACCCGTGGGAGGCGAGCCACTCGGTCAGGAAGAAGCTCTGGAAGCGGATGCCCCCGTTGCCGTGGGAGAACACCACCAGGGGGAACTCCCCCTCGACCCGCGGCGCGCCGATGCGCGCGAGGCCGGTGAAGACGGTCGGCGCGTAGGGGTCGGGCTCGCCGCTCACGTCCGCCGGGTACCACACGTCAACCGTCAGGGTGCCGCCCCGATCATCGTCGAGTGCGGCGGTCTTCCGTCCCACGCCGTACGGCCCCTCCACCGTGGGGTCCATCGGGGCGGGCGCGGGGTCATCCGGCTCACAAGCGAGGAAGAACAGCACCATGGTCGCAGCGTATCGCCCCGGCGGGTCCGGGCGCGTGGGTTAGCGCGCGGCGATGGACTGGCTTCGGCGCGACTACGCTTCCCTCTGGCACCCCTTCACCCAGGCGGACGAGTGGGAGAAGCAGGAGGAAAACCTGGTCATCGAGCGGGGCGAGGGCGTCTGGCTCATCGACACGGCGGGGCGGCGCTACGTCGACGGCACCTCCTCGTTGTGGTGCAACGTGCTCGGGCACCGGCACCCTCGGTTGGACGCCGCCCTGGCCGAGCAGGCGGGGCGGATCGCCCACACCACGATGCTCGGGCTCACCCACCCGGGCGCGATCGAGCACGCGGAGCGGCTCTGCGCGCTCACCGGCCTCGACCGGGTGTTCTACAGCGATTCGGGCTCCACCGCGGTGGAGGTGGCGTTGAAGATGGCCTTCCAGGGAAAGCAGCAGCTGGGCGAGACGCGACGCACCCGGTTCGCCGCGCTCTCTGAGGCGTATCACGGTGATACAGTCGGCAGTGTATCACTGGGGGGCATTGACCTGTTCCATGGGATCTACCGCCCGTTGTTGTTCTCTGCCCTGCGCGTGGAGAGCCCCGAGCGGTCGGACCCTGCGGAGGAAGCCCGGTGCCTCGCCCAGGCGCGTGCGCTGTTCGCCGAACACGGGGAGGAGATCGCTGCGCTGGTCGTGGAACCGCTCGTTCAGGGTGCCGCGGGCATGCGGACCCACAGCGTGGGCTTCTTGCGCGAATTGGCCCGCCTGGCCCGCGCAGCCGGGGCTTGGCTGGTCGTGGACGAGGTGGCCACCGGCTTCGGCCGCAGCGGGCCGATGTTCGCCTGTGAGGCGGCGGGGATCCGTCCTGACTTCCTCTGCCTCGCCAAGGCGATCACGGGCGGCTATCTACCGCTCGCCGCCACCCTGACGAGTGAAACAGTATACGGATGTTTCCGAGGACCGTACTCGGCGCACCGTACGTTCTACCACGGGCATACCTATACCGGGAATCCGCTCGCGGTGGCGGTGGCCAACGCCACGCTCGACGTGTATCGGGACGAGGCGATCCTCGAGCGCGCTCAACGCGCCGGACTCCGCCTCGACGCCGCGCTTCGGGCGATACATCACCCATGTGTCACCGAGGTGCGCCGGGTGGGGATGATGGGCGCGATCCTGTTGACGGCTCCCGGTGGTCGTCCGTTGCCAGCCGTCGGCCGGTTCGGGCACCGGGTCTCGCTCGCGGCCCGGCGCCACGGCGCGATCATCCGCAACCTCGGCGACACGGTGGTGGTGATGCCGCCCCTGGTGATCGACGACGCGGCCCTCGACCAGCTGGTCGCGGCGGTGGCCGCGGCGGTCAGCGAAGTGCTCGGCGCAGACGGCGCGCGGGCCGAGGCCGCTTCCGGTTAGGTTCTCGTCTCTTTCCTCGGGGTCACCCATGCCGGATCGCATCCGCCTCACCCAGTACAGCCACGGCGGTGGGTGAGGGTGCAAGCTGGGTCCGGCGGACCTGGAACGTATGCTCGCCAAATTGCCGCGGATGGTGCCCCCCGAGCTCCTCGTGGGGATCGCCTCCAGCGACGACGCGGCTGTCTACCGGCTGCGCGACGACCTTGCCGTCGTGCAGACGCTGGACTTTTTCATGCCCGTGGTCGACGACCCGCGGGACTACGGAAGGATTGCGGCGGCGAACTCCATCTCGGACGTGTACGCCATGGGCGGCCGACCCATCCTGGCCCTCGCCATCGTGGGGCTCCCGCTCAAGAAGATCGCGCCGGAGGTGATGGGCGAGGTGCTGGCGGGCGGGGCGGAGATCTGTACGGAGGCGGGGATCCCGATCGCTGGCGGCCACAGCATCGACGACGAAGAGATGAAGTTCGGGCTCTCGGTCACGGGCGTCGTGCACCCCGATCGGATCCTGCGGAATGACCGGGGGGCGGCGGGCGACGTGCTGATCCTCACCAAGCCGGTGGGCAGCGGCTCGCTCGCCAGCGCGGTGAAGCGCGGCTCCATCTCCGAGGCGGACTACGCAGAGCTGGTGCGGGTGGCAACCTTTCTCAACCGGATCCCCAGTGAGGTCGCGGTGGAGGCGGGGCTACGGTGTGCCACGGACGTCACCGGCTTCGGCGTGCTCGGGCACACCCATGAGGTGGCCGCCGGCTCGAACCTGGGGCTCGACCTGTGGTTCGACCGAGTGCCGCTCATGGCCGGGGCGCACGCGAGCATCGCGGCGGGGGTGGTCCCCGGGGCCACCGGGCGAAACCTCGCCTACTACGGGCCCTCGGCGGCGTGGGACGACGACCTCGATCCCCTCGCGAAGCTGATCCTCGCCGATCCCCAGACCTCGGGCGGCATGGTGCTCGCGGTGCCGGAAGCGCAGGTCGACGCGGTGGTGGCCCGGCTGAAGGAGCGAGGGGCGTTGGCCGCGGCGCCGATCGGCCAGCTCCGCCCGCTCGACGACGGCCCGCGCATCCGGGTGCGGCGAAGCCAGGGCTGAGCTCCGATCGCGGCGGACCCCTCGCAGGCCGGTGAGGCTCATCCCGGGGGGGAGGGGGCGGCGGGTGGCGACGGCGCGGGTGCGCATCCCCACCCTCGGCGCTCCGACCCACCGACAACGAGCGCGCGGTTGCGCTTCGAGCCCGCGTCGGCGCTCCGGTGGCGGCTGGAGTCCAGGCGCGATCCTGGTGTCGCGGTTGGGCCGCCCGTCGACGCTCCGCCCGGCGGGCGATGCGGCCCGGGCGCCGAACCTGGCGCGGGGGGCCTCCCCCGGCACGGCGTGTGCATGTTCCTCGGCACCTGGAGTCACCATGCTGCTCGTCCTCGCCTTCGGCTGCTTCGACCTCCCCCCCGACTTCGAAGGTGCGCACCTCATCCCCGACTTCCACCAGGCGGAGTGCTCCGAGAGCGCCTACGACACCGGCGTCGGGGAGCCCGTCGCCACGCTCGCCCAGAACGACTCGGAGTCCAGCGTTGCTGTCGGCCCGGTCGGGTTCCGGTGCGCCCAGGACGTGCAGGGCTTCTGGATCGAGGCGAACGACGGGTTGAGCGTCCTGGTGCAGCCAATCGACATGAACCCGGCCGCGGTCGCCGGCTGCGACTGTCTCTACGACCTCACCATGACCCTCCCGTCCGTCACCGACCGCGTGGAGGTCTGGACCCGGGGCGACAACCAGAGCGGGAGGAGCGAGCCGACGCTGGAGGCGACGGCGGCGCTGGGAGACTGACGGCCCGCACGGCCGGTCGGCTCGGTCGGGGATTCCTTGATAGTCCAGCCCCACATGTCCGACCTCGTCCTCGCCATCGACCAGGGCACGACCGGCTCAACCGCCGTTCTCGTGGACCATCAGAGCCGGGTGCTCGCGTCCAAGAACGTGGAGTTCCCCAACTACTTCCCCGCGCCTGGCCTCGTGGAGCACGACGCCGACGAGATCTGGGGCAGCATCCGCCAGGCCGTCACGGCGGTCTTGCAGGGCGTGGACCCGGGGCGGATCGCGGCGATCGGCATCACCAACCAGCGGGAGACGAGCCTGTTCTGGGACGGCACGACGGGCGAGCCGGCCGGCCGGGCGCTGGTCTGGCAGGACCGGCGCACCGCGCCGCGGTGTGAGGCGCTGAAGGCGGCCGGCAAGGAAGCGGAGGTGCGTGCGCGTACGGGCCTGGTCTTGGATCCGTACTTCTCCGGAACCAAGGCCGAGTGGATGGTGCAGAACCGAGCCGGGGTCGCCGAAGGCGCGGCGAGCGGGCGGCTCCGCTACGGCACGATCGACAGCTTCGTCGTGTGGAAGCTCACCGGTGAACACGTCACCGATCCGAGCAACGCCTCCCGTACGCTCCTGTTCGACCTCCACCGCCTCGCGTGGGACGAGGAGCTCTGCGCGCTGTTCGGCGTGCCGGCCGCCTGCCTCCCACGGGTGGTGGACAACGCCGGGATCATCGGCGTCACGCGCGGGGTCGGCTTCCTCCCGGATGGCATCCCGGTGGCGGGCATCGCCGGCGACCAGCAGTCGGCGCTCTTCGGTCAGGCGTGCTTCACGCCTGGCATGGCGAAGTGCACCTACGGCACCGGCGCGTTTCTCCTCTGGAACACGGGGGATCGTCCCGTGCCGAGCACGACGGGGATGCTGACCACCGTCGGCTGGCGTCTGGGCGGCAAGACCACCTACGCCCTCGAGGGCTCGGCGTTCATCGCCGGTGCGGCGGTCCAGTGGCTGCGGGACGGGCTGGGGATCATCCAGACCAGCGCGGAGGTCGAGGCGCTCGCCGCGAGTGTTCCCGACAGCGCGGGCGTCATGTTCGTGCCGGCGCTCGCGGGGCTCGGCGCCCCGCACTGGCGTCCCGACGCGCGGGGCGTCATCGTCGGGATCACTCGCGGCGTCACCCGGGGGCACCTCGCCCGTGCCGTCCTTGAGGGCGTGGCCCTCCAGATCACCGACCTCCTCGACGCGATGGCCCACGACGCCGGTCGCGCCCTGGGCGAGCTCCGCGTCGACGGCGGCGCCGCCCGTAACGACCTGATGATGCAGTTCCAGGCAGATGTCCTCGGTGTGCGCTGTGTGCGCCCCACCAACCTGGAGACCACCGCCATGGGCGCGGCGTACCTCGCGGGCCTCGGCGTCGGCTTCTGGGCGTCCCCGGACGCCGTCACGGCGGCGTGGGCGCGGGACCGCGTGTTCGAGCCCACGCTCTCGGTCGCGGACCGCGACATCCGGCGGGCGGCCTGGGCGGCCGCGGTGGCGAAAGCATGATCGCCCTCCTCCTCGGCGCTTCGTTCGCCCTGGCCGACGAGCCGTGCTCCGTCCCCACCGCGCTGGTGGACGTCCGCGAACACGGTTCGCCGATGGCCTACAAGTGCCTCATCGAGACGGACGAGGCGGCGACCAGCATCGTCACCGAGCTCCTCGAGTACCCGAGCGACCCACGGCTGAGTCGGGCGCTGGCGATGTGGATGCTCCAGCGCGCGGACACCCCGTTCAACCCGGTCTACGTGGAGAAGCTCTCGCCCGCCGACCGGCGCCTCATCGCGGACGGCGTTCGGGCGCGTCGTGGCCGGCCGAGCCCCGTCCCCGAGCACGCGGCGGTGTTCAAGCAGTTCGCCTGGTACACCCCGGTCGCCACCTACACCGACGGGCGGCTGAAGCCGGGGGACAAGGAGCAGATCGCGCTGATGGAGAAGCCGCGCCCCACCTCCGTGGTGGTGGACGCGACCGTCCCCCCCGATGAATCGCTGACCGCCCGGATCGACGGGCTCCTCGGCGAAGGCGCGTTGGAGAAGCTCATCCCCGCGGTGCTCGTGCTCCTCGGTATCGGCGGCGCTGCCTGGTATCTGCGGCGTCCGAAGACCTGATGCGGCGCTGGGACCCGGCCCTGCCCCTGCGCGCGGTGACGGAGCTGCCCGCCGCGGTATCGGCGGTGTGGGCGGGGACGAAGCTCGCACCGGCGGAGGGGACGGCGGACGCGATCATCGTCCTCGGCGCCAGGGTCCTGCCCGGGGGCGTCGCGAGCGGTTCGCTTCGATCTCGGGCGGAGGGCGCGGCCGAACTCTATCACGCGGGTCGGGCGCCGTGGGTGGTCACGACGGGCGCACACCACGCGGGTCCGCCGGGGGAGGCCGTGGTGGCTCGGGAGATCCTCTTGGCGGCGGGGGTTCCCGACTCGGTGATCCTCCTGGAGGAGAAGAGTCGGAACACCCATGGAAACCTACTCTTCGCCCGCGGACTGCTCCCCGACGCGCGGCGGGTGATCCTGGTCACGGAGCCGTTCCACGTGGCCCGGGCGCTGCTCCTGGCGCGGCGGGTGGGCTTCCCGGAGGCGGTCGCGTGGGCGGTGCGCTCGCCCGCCTGGGGACGGCCCTTTGACCGCTGGCGCCTCCTCGCCCGCGACGCGGGGTCGATGGCGCTTGCCCGGGCGGAAGGCCGGTGATCCTCACCGAGCGCCTCCGTCTCCGCCATGCGACGGTCGACGATGCTCCGTCCTTGTTCCTGGCGATGTCGGACCCCGAGGTCATGCGCTACTGGTCCACGGAGCCTCATCCGTCGGTGGAAGATACGGCCAGCTTCGTGCGCCGGATGATGCACGGCTACGTCGACGGGTCCGGCCCAGACGACTTTGTGGTGGAGCGTGATGGCGTGGTGGTCGGCAAGGCCGGCTTCTGGCGGGCGTCGGAGCTCGGGTTCTTGCTCCGTCGTGACCAGCACGGGCAGGGCATCGCGCGCGAGGCGCTCCAGGCGCTCGTGGCTCACGGCTTCGGACCTCGGGCCTTCACCGAGCTCCACGCCGAGGTGGACCCGGAGAACCGGCGGTGCCTGCGGCTGCTCACCGGGCTCGGGTTCCGGGTGCTTCGCCACGTCCCGCGTACGCTCGAGCTCCGCGGCGAGTGGCGTGACTCCTTGGAGCTGGCCCTGGGTTTCACAGATTGGCGGCGCCCGTGACGCCCGCGAAGCTCAAAGCCTGCGACCTCGCGGTGTGTGAGGGGATGTGCTGCCACGACGGTGCGTGGCTTGAGCCGGAGGAGGCTCGCGCCCTACGCCGGCTCGTCTTCCGCCGTCGCGGCGATTTTCCGGGTCTCCCAGACCGATTCCTGGAGTCCGCGGACGGCGCGCACAAGACGGCGACGCGCCCCCACGCGTATCGATCCCCCGATTTCCCTGCGCACTTTCCGCGCACGCGTTGTGTGTTCTGTCTCCCGGATGCCCGATGTGCGCTCCAGGTGCTCGCCGAGGCCGACGGGCTCGATCGTTGGGCGTACAAACCTCGAGCCTGCTGGCTCCACCCCCTTCGTGAAAACGCGGATCATCTGCTACCGCCTCCGGCCGACCCTGCCGAGGACTGGGATCGCACCTCCGCGTACCCGGGCTACGTCACGTTCACCGAGTGCGGGCGTGATCGGGAAGCTGGCGCCGTGTGGACGGAGGTTCTCAGCGATGAATGCGCACGCTGGCGGTCGCGGCGTTAACCGGACGGCATGGCGGACCTGACGGCCGAAGCGCGCCGGACGCTGTTCGACGCCCGCTACCGGCTCCTTCACACCATCGGCAGCGGCGGCAGCGGGGTCGTGTGGCGGGCTCACGACGTGGACACCGACGCGCCCGTGGCGCTCAAGCGGGTTTTCGTCTACTCCACCTCGCACCGCGCTCGGGTGCGGCGCGAGGTGGCGGCGCTCCGCATGCTCCAGCTCCCGGGGGTGGTGAGACTCTTCGATGTCGGGGAGGTGGACGGCGAACCCTACCTCGCGATGGAGCTGCTCACGGGGGCGGCGTTCCCAGGGGCGATGGAGCAGGGGGACTGGCCCCTGGTGGTTCGGCGCACCCTCGCGCTGTGCGAGACCCTCGACCGCGTGCACACGCTGGGTGTGGTCCACCGCGACCTCAAGCCCGCCAACGTGATCGTGGAGCCCGACGGGCGGGTGGTGCTCCTCGACTTCGGGCTCGCTCGCGGAGAGCCCCTCGCGGAGCCCGTGACGGAGGCCGGGGGCATCGTCGGGACCGTCGGCTATCTCGCGCCGGAGCAGCTTCGGGGCTGTCTGCCGGATCTACGCGCCGATCTCTACTCCCTGGGGGTCATGCTGTACGAGGCGCTCGGCGGGCATTGGCGTCGCCCCTCCGGGGAAGGCCTCCGCGCGCTCCTCCGCGGCGAGGATGTTGAGCTTCCGCGTGCGCCGATCGAGGGGGTGCCGGACGAGCTCAACCAGGTGGTCGCGGCGCTGTTGGAGCGGCAACCCGAGCGGCGGCCCGTGTCGGCGCGCGCGGTCGCGGAGCGTCTGGCGGAGGTCCTCGGGGCGCCGTTGGCGCCGCCGATCCCCATCCCGTTCATCGGGCGCGAGGCGTGCGTGGAGCGGGCGTTCAATGCCCTGGTGGAGGGCGGGAGCTTCGCGGTGACGGGCGGCGCGGGCACGGGCAAGACGCGGCTGCTGGCGCAGCTCCGGGCCCGGCTGGAGGCGGCGGGCCACACGGTGGTCGCGCTCACGCCGGGCGATCGTCCGTTCTCGGGGCTCTTCCCGGTCATCGGCGCGCTCCCCGAGGGCATGGGTGGGCTCGCGGCCGCCGCCGAGCGGCTCGACGCCCTGCTGCGCGGAGGGCTCCGCGTGCTGGTGGACGACCTCGACGCGCACGACAGTTGGACGCGGCGAGTGGTGGACCGCTGCTTCGCCGCCGGCGGTCTCGCGATCGTGGCCCGGCGGCCGGGCGCCGAGGTGCTTGAGCCGCTCTCGGCGGACGCCCTGCGCGTCCTCTTCGTCGGGCCGGATCCCTTCCTGCACCTCGCCGAGGACGGCGCCCGCCTCCTCTACCTGCGCACCCAGGGGCTTCCCGTGCGGATCGAGCGCGAGCTCCGCACCTGGTTGGCGGTCGGTCGGGCGGCGTGGGACACGGCGGGCGCCCCCCCGCGCCTCACGCTGAGCCGGACCCAACTCGACGAGCTGGAGGCCTGGCCGGGCATCGCGATCCACGGCCTCGGCGGCGCGGTTCCTCTGAAGCTGGAGGCGCCGCTGCTCGAGGTGCTCGCCTGGATGGTGCTCGCCGGCCCGGTGCGGATGGAGACGCTCGGCGCCGCCATGGGGATTCCGGTGTGGGAGCTGGAGCTCGAGCTTCAGGAGCTCGAGGCCCTCGGGCACGCGCACCGTCGTGCGGACGGCCGGGTCGAGGCCAGCGTGATCCCCGCGCACCTCGACGACCTCCCCGAGGAGCGCATCGCCGGGATGCACCGGCAGTTGGCGGCGGCCCGGGCCGACGAACCCGAGTCGCGGATGCGCCACTGGCTCGCCTGCGCCGAGGTCGAGCCCGCGGTGGCGGCCGCGTTGGAGGCCGCGGAGTCGTTCGCCGACATTGCCCGCCTCGGGCGCGCGAAGGGGCTGTACGCGGCCGCCATCCGCGCCGCGCGCGGCGCGAACCGGGAGGACCTCGAGAGCCAGGCGCTCGTCGGCCACGTCGGGGTGGCGCTCTCGGACTTCAGCTTCGCGGCGGCGGAGGACACCGCGCGGTACGCCGAGCGGCGCGGCGACCCGCTCGCCCTCTCCCTCGCGCGCCTCGCCCGGGCGGTCGCGGATGCGACGCGCGGCCGCTGGGCGGAGGCCGCCGCGGCCGCGGAGGCGCTGGGCCCGTTCGAGCACGAAACCCTGGAGGGAACGCGGCAGGCGGTGCTCGTGCGCTGCGCCAACCTGGGCCAGACCCGGCCCATCTCCGCCCTTCTCGACGAGCTGGACGGGGGCGCCGCGATGAGCGCCGCCGGTCGATCCCGCTTCGCGAGCTGGCGCGGCCTCGCGGCCTACGCCGCTGGAGACTTCCCGGCCGCAGCGCACTGGCACGCCGAGTCCCTCGCCCTCGCGCCGACGCCGCTCCGCCGGATCGTCGCGAACACCAACCTCGCCGTGGCGCTCCTGGACAGCTTCCGGTCCGCGGAGGCCCAGGAGGTCGCCGAGCGCCTCACCCTCGCGGCGCGCCATCTCCGGCTGCCGATGTTCGAACGGTGGGGCTTCGTCCTCCAGGTCTGCGCCGAGTACCGCCTGGGTCGGCTCACGCAGGCCATCGACGACGAGACGGTCGCGGCCTCGGCCCTGGTGGGCGAGGACCTGGTGCACGCCAACCTCTGCCTGTCCGCCGCCGCCGTGGCGTGGCGGAAGGGCGACGCCGCCCTTTGCATCCTCCGGGCCACGGAGTCGGCGGCTGCCGCGCGGGCGGTGAACCGGCCGGGGGCCGCGCTGCTGGCCGGGGCGCTGGTCGTGGCCTGCGGCGGCCCCTCCGTGGACCCCGTCGAGCTCATCCGCGAGGCCACGACCTCGCACCCGCGGATCCACCTCCAGGTCCTGGCGTTGGTCGCGATCACCCAACCTGCCCTGGTGGCCAGCGTGGACCGCCCCAGCCTCGAGCCCGTGCCCGGCGGGGTGCGCCTCGAGGTCCTCGACCGCGGCGAGATCCTCCGGTACCTCGCCGCTGCGCCCTCGGGGGACGCAGCGGGTGGCCGAACGCCACCCGCCTGATCGCGCTCAGTCGATCGTGTACTTGAAGTCGGCGCGGGTGGTGCCGCCCGGGCAGGTGACGGTCGCGGGGGCGCCGTTCGTCGCGTCAACCGTGTACTCCAACCACGTGCGCTTGTAGGTGACGCCGCCGGTGCTCTGGCTCATCTGCGGCCAGAGGAACCCGCTGCCGACACACCAGGTCTCCAGGTGCTCGTTTGCGTTGGCGGTGGGCCGGACGAACATGTCCGCGGTGGCGCTCGTGCGGGTGCCGGAGGTGTCCTCCCGGTGGGAGGTCACGTGGTAGAGGCCGGGCTTCAGGCTCACGATCGGCGTGCTGGAGGCCGGCGCGATCCATGGACCTGCGCCGCTGACCGCCGGGCACCCGCCGCCGCTGCACGGGGTGATCGTGAAGGTCCGCTTGGTGGACGAGTCCACGTGATCCGTGCAGGTGATGCTCGTCCCCGGATCGGCGTCCTTGAGGGGGAAGACAATCCAGCTTGCCGTGCTCCCCGCGGCGATCACCTGGGGCCACCGGAAGGTGTCGGGCGTGCAGTACGCCTCGGTGAGCGCGACACCGGGGATCCCGCCCCCGCCGGTGGCGCCGTGGCTGAGGAGGATGGCCTGATTCGTCCAGGCGCCCTCCTTCGAGATGACGCTGTACACCCCGTCCCAGTTCTCGGCGTGGGCCATGGAAACAACGAGAAACACGATCGACATCCGAACCTCCGCGCGGCGGAGGATACCACGAACCGAGTCGCGAGCGGACCCCGGGGGGCAACCCCCGGGGCCCGCGACGCGGAGGCCGCCGACTACCCGCAGCTCAAGCGGCCACCCCGAACAACGCAACGGATGTCGCCGCCGGTGGAGGGCACGTCGACCTGGGCGTACATCGGGACGTTTCCGTAGAGCACGAGCTGGCAGGTGCCCGGGCGGGCGTCGAAGCGGACGACGTTGCTGCCCGCGGCGAGGGACTCGCTGAGCGTCTTGCCGGCGCACTGGATGCCGACCTCGGCGATCACCTGGTCCGCGTCGACCTTGACCTTGTACGGGACGCCGGGCACGGTCGCGACGCGCTTGGGGGTGCTCGGGGACTGGCCGCAGAGGGGGGCGGTCAGCCCGTCGAGCCAGGCCACCTCGGCGTCGTCGCCGAGGTCGCCGATGCGCTCGTCCCAGGTGCGGTACGGGGCGCCGCAGGGGTCGTTGCCGAGGCTGCGGGCGGTGATCATGTCCGTCCAGGCGAGGAGCGCGCGGCCCTTGTGGAGGTTGTGCGGGTCGGCGGCGAGGATGTCGCCCACCGAGGCGGTGAAGACCTGGGTACGGGCTTCCCCCGTGTCCACGTCGGTCCACTCGGCGGTGAGCTTCACCGACTCGCTACGCGCGGGGCGACCGCCCTTCATGTGGAGGTCTTGCACGAAGAGCTGGGTGGTCCCGGCGTAGTAGTCGATCGGCTGGATGTCCTCCTTGTGGGTGCTCGACTCCTCGCCGTAGAACTTCTCCATGGCGAGCGACGGGGGCAGGTCGAGGGAGAAGTGCACGTCGTGGGCGACGGTCTGGGTCAGCGAGCCGAAGCCGGCGCCGAACACGCGGTCCACGACGGCTTCGGACCCGAGGTACACGTAGGCGCCCTTGCCCTTCTCCGAGAGCATGTCGAGGACCTTGTCGTTGAAGTCGCGGCCGACGCCGATCGCGGAGAGGCGGATGCCCGAACTCTCGTAGGACTTGCCGATCTCGCTGACGACGTCCTGGTTGACCTCGCCGGTGTTGAGCAGCGCGTCGGAGATGAGCAGCATCCGGCGGTTGCGGCCCTCGACCTCACCGTGGCTCTTCGCGACGCGGTAGCCTTCACGCAGGCCGGAATCGAGGTCGGTGGAGCCGCGGGGGGCGAGGTCGGAGATGACGCCGGCGAGCAGCGCCGGATCGTCCCGGCCGACGACGTAGTTCTCCAGGGGGGAGCAGATTTCATCGTCGAAGAGCACGATGTCGACCCGATCGCCGCGCTCGAGCTGGTCGGTCATCTTGGTCAGGCCACGCTTGAGGTACTCCATGCGACCTTCGGCATCCATCGAGCCGGAACGGTCGAGGACGAGCGTGAGGTCGAGGGGCTTCCGCTCGGGGGTGACGCCCTTGACCGCGAAGGCCAGGGAGAGCGTCTGCGCGTCGGTCTGCTCGGCGGAGGCCAGCACGCTGAAGGTGTCGCCGGCGGGGACCGGGCTGGTGTCGAAGCTGAAGTAGTTGAGGAGCTCGTGGGGGCGGATCTCGCTGGTCTTGACCGGGCCCTTGTTCTGCACGGCCCAGAGGAGGCGCTGGGCGGACGCGAGCGACATCGAGTCGTCGTTGCTGAGGTAGGTCACGCCGCCCCAGTCCCAGCGGGCGTCGGGCTGGTCGGCTTCCTCGCGGTCGGCGACGACCACGGGGGTCGGGGTCATCGAGCGCGGCTTGGCGTCTTCGGTCTCCTTTTTCGCGCCGGACTTCATGTCCTTGTCGGTGCTCGCGGCCTGGCCCTGGCTCATCGCCGGCTCGGCGGGGGCGTACTCGGCGGCAGGGGCGGCGTCGGCGGCGGGAGAGCTGGTGGCGCGGGCGGTCTTCTGCTTCGCGAGACCGCCGCCACTGTCGCCCTTGCCCTCGCCGGCCGCGTTGGCGCCCATCGTCGCACCGCCGCTGGGGCCGGCGTTGCCGAGCGTTTCGTACGAGCTCAAGCCGCCGGCGCCGCTCGCCGCGGCGGACTCGTCGGCGGCGTAGGCGCTCGGCGCCGACTTGGCGGGGGCGGCGGTGGGCTTCGGGGCGGGGGGCGGGGGCGGCGCGGAGGCGGTCATCGGGGCCGGCGACTTCGACCGGGTGGAGGAGCTGCTACCGGGGCCGGAGCCGTAGCCGCCGCCACCCTTGCCGCCACTTCCCGAGCGGCTGCCCACGCTGCCGCGCTCCCGGCGCGACTCGGCGAAACACTCCCGGACCACCGGCTGGCCGGAGGGGAGCCGGACCTCGGGCTTCGCCACGGGGGCCGCTTCGGGGACCATCGTGCCGTTCTTCGCGTCGACATCCGGGGGGGCGACGTCGGTGGGGACGGAACGAGCGGCGCAGGACCAGAGGATCAGGGAGAACAGCATCACGACTCCGGGGGGATTCGCGGCGACAACGAGCCCCGTTGCACGCGCTTACACCTCGGGACGAAACGCCTTGAAGAAATTAGGCGCGGGGCCCATGACCCGACGCGTGCTCGTCTCCTTGCGGGACCCCCATGACCCCATGGCCTTTCAGGAGCACAGGTGCTTCGTCGAGTCTTCGGGGATCCCGGACCTCGAGATCGCCTTCGCCAGCGAAGGCCAGCTCGATGACCGCCTCCTCGACGAGGCGGGCCTGCTCTTCTTCGGGGGCAGCGGCGCGTACTCCGTGCTCGACACCCACCCCTGGGTGCGCAACATGCTGGATCGCCTGGTTCAGACCGTGGATCGTAAGATTCCGGCCTGGGCGAGCTGCTTCGGGTTCCAGGGCCTCGCCCTCGCGCTCGGCGGCGAGGTGAACCGCGACGACGCCCGGCAGGAGCTCGGCGCCTTCCCGGTGGACCTCACGGCGGCCGCGGCCCTCGACCCGCTCTTCGATCACCTCCCGTCGACGCTCGACGTCCAGCTCGGCCACCACGACCACGTGGACCGGCTCCCGAAGGGCGTCACGCTGCTCGCCACCGGTCGCGTGTCCTACCATCAGGCGTTCAAGGTGGAAGGAGCTCCGTTCTGGGCGGCGCAGTTCCACCCCGAGCTGCGCAAGGCGACGACGACAGAGCGCTGGAACTACTACCGCGAGCACTACTCCGGCGACCCCGAGGAGGCCGCGCGGATCGACCGGGTGATGGCCGAGTCGCCGGACACGGAGGTCGCGCAGACGATCATCCGCCGCTTCGTGGAGTGGGTGGACGCGAACCCTCGCCGGTAGCGCCGCGGCGGCCGCCGGCAAAAGAAGCGCGGAGGGTGGGTTGAAGTGAGACCGTGCGCTCGTTGTCGGTCTCTTGAAGCGCCGAGGGTGGGGATGCGCCCCATCCGCCTCCGTCGCGGGGCCGGCCTACGGAGCGGACCCCGCCCCAGGCTTCGGTGCGGGGACGACGGCGCACGTGTGGGCAGCGGCGTCACAACGCACGAGCAGATCGTGCTTGTCCAGGATCACCAGCGGACCCTGGTTCTCGAGCGCCGTGCCGTCGGGGAACGTGGCGTCGTAGGGCCAGGTGCCCACCCCGAACCAGCCGGGGCCCATCTGCTTCTGCCCGACGTGCACCGTGAGTGTGGCGCCTTCCACCGAGACCTTCGCGCCGTCGGGGTAGACTCCGACCTCCAACGAGTCGACGGCGTCGCTGGGGTCGAAGTAGGACATCGTCATGCCCACCACGAGGACGATCACGATGGCGATCGCGGAGAGGAACCACACCCGGACGGTGGGCAGCTTGGACGACATGCGCCGGTCTATCGCGGCGAGTCACCGGTGAGCCTGGGGGACCTCGCGTTCCGGCTCCGGGAGACGGTGACGTGGTCGCCGCGGGCGCGCTGTCCGGGGCCGAGCACGCTCGACGACCTGTCCAGCGAGGCGCGGCTGCGGGTGGACGCCTTGGGGAAACGGTACGATCTCGGGCCGCTCCTCGCCGCGACGGGCCCCGTCGAGCGCGACGAGTCGCTCTACACGCTCGATCTCCTCGACCGGTTCGTCCGGCCGATGACCGCGGGCGATCGGGGGCTCGACGTCGGCAGCAAATATGGCGCCTATCTCCCCGGACTTGCCACGTTCGGGGGCGCCTGGGACGGCGTGGAGCGCGATGCGCACCGGCGGTACGTCACCGGGCACACCCGCCGGGCCGTGGGGGAAACGATCGCGGCGCGGTTCCCGGGTTGCCGCTTCTTCGCCGGGGATGTGCGGGATCGGGAGGGGAGCTACGCCCGGATCACCTGGTTCCTCCCGTTCGTCGTGCCCGAGCCGCACGCGGCGTGGGGCCTGCCCGCAGCGTTGTTCGACCCCGCTGGCGCCCTCGACGCGGTCCGGCGGCTGCTCGCGCCGGGCGGAGAGGCGCTGGTGGTGAACCAGGGGGCTGCGGAGGCCGAGGTTCAGGCGCAGTTGTTCCGCGAGGCGGGGATCGCGGTCGAGGCGCTCGGGCAGGTCGAGAGCGTACTCTCTCCCTACCGAAAGCCGCGGTTCGGCTGGCGGTGGCGGGCTTGAGGCCGGTCAGCGCTGGCGCACATCGCCGGGGATGTCGAGCCGGCGCGCATCCCGAGGGATGTCCTCGATCTTCACCACCCGGAACTCCACGCGGCGGTTGACCGCCTCCGCGTCGGGGGAGCCGTCCTCCACCAGGGGCCTCGACTCGCCGAAGCCCTTGCTCAACAGTCGGGTGCTCGGGACGCCGTGGTCGCCGAGCCAGGTCATGACGGCGAAGGCGCGGGCGTCGGAGAGGCGGAGGTTGTAGGCGTCGGAGCCGTTGCTGTTGGTGTGACCCTCGACGAGGAAGTACGGGATCTCCGGGTGCTGCTCGATGACGCCGAGCACGGCCTCCAGGACCGGCGCGGCGCTGGGCATCAGCTCGGCCCTGCCTTCGGCGAAGAAGATCGCCTGGGTGATGACGATCCGATCGCCGGCGAATTCCGCCACCTTCGGGCAGCCGTCGCTGTAGCGGGGGTCCTGCTCGGGGCGGATGGGGTCGCGGGGGCAGACGTCGCGCTCGAAGGGCACGCCGTCGGCGTCGCCGTCGAACTCGGGGCAGCCGTCCTCGTCGTCGAAGCCGTCGAAGGTCTCGGCCATATCGTCGCACTGGTCGGTCACGTCCGGGATGCCGTCGCCGTCGGTGTCGAGGTTGGGGTCGATGGCGGGCGGCGGCGCGGGCGGGGCGGGCCGAGTGTAGGTCCACCCGACCGTGACGAAGGCGCGCCAGGAGGCGGCGCCGACGCCCTCGGTGAGGCCGGCGCTGCCGCCGACCGCGGCCCACGCGCCGGTGGGCAGGCGATAGCGGGCGCTGGCTGTGGCCTCGACGGGCCACGTGGTGAGCCCCATGTCCGACTGGGAGGTGAGCTCCAGCCCGGCGCTCGCGGCGTCGGTGATCCGGTAGTTGGCGCCCAACGCCAACATCGGGCCGATCTCGGCGACGACGTTGCGCTCGGTCTCCGGGTAGCCGACCTCGGCACCCAGGCTGGCGACCAGGGTGAACGGGCCGGCTTCTTTCTCGGCGAGGGCGCTGAGGCTCGCGCGGGGGCCGATGCTCCCGAGGTGGTGCGTCTCGTCGCCGGTCGGGAGCCAGAGGTTGGTCTGGACCCCGAGCGCGGGACGGAGCCCGGACTCGCCGAAGGCGGGGACCATCACGCCGACGCGGGCGTCCCCGGTGGTGGTGAAGCTGCCGGTCTGGTCCGCGCCCAGCGCGTGGACGGGGAGGGCGCCGTCGAGGCGGAGGCCGCCGAAGCTGTAGGAGCCGCCGACGTAGACGGTGCCCACGGAGTCGAGGACGGTCTCGCGGCCCCAGGGGAACGACTCGGCGAGCGGGGCGTTCGCGTAGCCGAAGCCGAGGAGCGCGTCCCAGGAGCCGGACCGGCTGGCGCGTGCCGAGCCGATGCGGGCGAAGCTGTCGGGGTCGCCGGAGGTGCCGAGGAGCTCGAAGCCGGAGGCGTCGAGGGCGAAGGCGGTGGAGAGGGCGAGGAGCAGCATGTTCAGGCCCCCTTCCGGGTGGAGCGGGCGGCGCGGCGGCGCCAGAGCGCAAGTACGAAGCCGGGTGCGAACGCGCCGGTGGCCCACGGAGAGCCGCAGCCGCCGCCGACCAGCTCACCCTGGAAGTCCACCCAGTCGCCGACCCCGTCGAAGTCGGAGTCGGTCTGGCCCTCGTCGGCGTCGGAGGCGCCGTCGGCGTCGGCGTCGAGGTCGCGGGCGTTGTCGATCCCGTCGCCGTCCACGTCGAGGTCGAAGGTGCCGTCGTGGTCGACGTCGACCGTCAGCTCCAGGCGCGAGGCGATGCCGTCGTTGTCGTCGTCGGTGTCGATCGGGTCGGGGACGTGGTCGCCGTCGAAGTCGGGCCCGGCCGCGAACTCGGCGCCATCGGCCATGGTGTCGCCGTCGGTGTCGGGGTCGTCAGGGTCGGTGCCGAGCATCCACTCCTGGAGGTCCGACAGGCCGTCGTTGTCCCGATCGTCGAGCTCGGTGTAGCCGTCGCAGTCGTTGTCCTTGCCGTCCCAGCGCTCGCGGGCGCCCGGGTAGGTCGCGGCGTCGACGTCGTCGCAGTCTTCGCCGAGGCGGAAGCCGTCGCCGTCCTGGTCGTCGTCGCGGCCGTCGCAGTCCTGATCGACGCCGTCGTACCAGGTCTCCGCGGCCTCGGGGTGCACGTCGGCGTCGAAGTCGTTGCAGTCGCCGCCGCCGAAGTCGGTGCCGTCCCAGCCGTCGCCGTCGCGATCCCACTCGGAGAAGCCGTCGCAGTCGGTGTCGAAGCCGTCGGTGGGGTCCTCGGTGGCGCCGGGGTACACGCTGGCCTGCGCGTCGTTGCAGTCGGTGCCGCCGGCTTCCTCGGCCACCCACCCGTCGCCGTCCACGTCGATCAGGTCGGCGCCGTCGCAGTCTTCGTCGAGGTCGTCGTAGGGGATCTCGACGTTGCCGGGGTGGCGGGCCGCGTTGAAGTCGTCGCAGTCGGACCCGCCGTGATCCCACGCGATGAACCCGTCCTTGTCGCGGTCGAAGTCGTTGCGGCCGTCGCAGTCCTGGTCGACACCGTCGTACCAGATCTCGATCGCGCCGCCGTGGATCGTGAGGTCGAGGTCGTTGCAGTCGTCGCCGCCGAGCTGGAACGCGGCGTCGTGGAGGTCGCCGTCCTGGTCGTAGTCGCTGCCGCCCGAGCAGTCCTGGTCGACGCCGTCGTACCAGGTCTCCGTGGCGCCAGGGTGGATCGCCGGATCGCTGTCGTGGCAGTCCGCGCCGCCAGTGACGGCGGCGTCGAACCCGTCGCCGTCGACGTCGGTGAGGTCGGCGCCGTCGCAGTCCTGGTCGAGGCCGTCGTAGGGAACGTCGGTCTGCCGCGGGTTCATCAGCGGGTTGTCGTCGTCGCAGTCGACGTTGTCGTAGAAGCCGTCGCCGTCGTCGTCGGCCACGTCGGCGTCGGGGCCGCCGAACGCGCCGATGTCGGACTGGGTGCCGTCGAAGTCGAAGATGGAGGGGCTGCCCGCGTCGATCGCGGGGCTGCCGGCGGAGAGGAAGAGGGCGTCGTTGGTCTCGTCGCCGTCCGCGGTGTACGCCTCCACCTCGGGGTCGACCGCGAGGTTTCCGCTGGTTCCTGTGGGATCACTCCAGCCGTTCCAGTCGCCGCCGGCGTTGTCCCAGGCGAGGTTGTAGTACCGGTCGGTGGTGGCGCTGGTGCCGTAGGCGCCGCCGCCATCGACCGCGGAGAGAAGGAGGTTGTTGACGAGGGAGAGCGCGGAGTCGGCGTAGAGGTGGCCGCCGTCCCGCGCGGCGTCGTTGCCGGCGAAGGTGTTGTTGACGACGCTGAGCTCGACCGTGCCGTCGAGCCAGAGGCCGCCGCCGTCGCTGGTGGCGGCGTTGTCGGTGACGCGGAGGTTGCTGAGGGTGCCGCTGGACGAGACGTCCCAGAGCCAGGCGCCGCCGCCGTTCTTGGCGGAGTTGCCGTGGAGGTACGAGCGGGTGATCGCCACGTCGGCGGTGGCGGAGGTCCCGATGGCGCCGCCGGCCGTCCGCGCGGTATTGCGGAAGAACGTTCCTTCCCAGACGGTGAGCTCGTCCGCGCCGTTCGCCCAGAGGGCCCCGCCGGAGTCGTGGGCCGAATTGTCGGTGAAGCGGCAGCTCGACAGGCGGCCGGAGCCGCCGATCGACACCGCGCCGCCGCTGCCGGCCCGGGCTTCGTTGCTCGCGAAGGTGGTGGTGTTGGCGACCAGGTCGCCGGTGCCGCTCAGCGCGCCGCCGTCGCCGCTGCGGGCGAGGTTGCCGCTGAAGCTCGCGTCGTCGAGCTGCACGTCGCCGGCGGTGAAGATCGCGCCGCCGTCCCCATCCGCGCCGTTGCCGGAGAACGTGGAGCTGCTCAGCTCAAGCTGGGCGTTCCCGGCCATCGCCACCGCGCCGCCGGAGCCGGCGGCTTCGTTGTCGGTCCACGCGCCGCCGTCGTCGGTGAGGCGGGTGCCCGTGGCGAGGAGGACCGCGCCCCCGTCCGTCGCGGCGTTGTCCACGAAGACGCAGGCCGAACACTCCGCCGTGGCGCCGTCGGTGAGGTGGAGGGCGCCGCCGTCGGTGTCCGCCGTGTTGCTGTCGAAGCGGACGTTGTCGAACGTGGCGGTCGCGGCGTCGGCGAGGAGCACCGCCCCACCGTCCCAGGCCACGTTGTCGCTGAACACGGTGTCGTCGATGGTCGCGGAAGAACCATCCCCCAGGTAGAGCGCGCCGCCGCCGTAGCCGCTCGCACGCCCCGTGGCGGCGGCGCCAGAGAGGGTCGCGGCGGTCAGCTGTAGCGAGCCGTGGCCGACCACGTAGAAGCCGACGCCGGAGGTGTTCCGCCCGACCGGGTTGCTCAGGGTGAGGTCGGTGGCGGTGAAGTCGGCGCCGTCCAGGTAGGCGAAGCCGCCGTTGGAGGTGGCGGTGGGACCGTCCACGGTGAGGAGCGTGAAGTCGAGGGAGCTGGCGTCCTCCGCGTAGATTCCGCCGCCGTAGGTCGCAGTGCCGTCCTGGATGTCCACGCCGGCGCCGGTGACGACCGCGCCGCCTGTGGCGTAGATGGCGCCGCCATACGCGGCGGTCGAGCCGGTGATGTTCACCGTGGTGAGCTCCAGCTCACCGCCGTCCACATAGATGGCGCCGCCCCGCGCGACACCGTCGCCCGCAGAGACGATGTTGACGTTGGCGACGTGCAGCTCGCCGCGCTCGAGGTGCACGCCGGTGGCGCCGTAGGGCTCGATGGAGAGGTCTTCGAGGTGGGCGACCTTGCCGCTGTTCATGGTCACGACGTCGGTCGCCGTGCCCGGGGAGAGCACGGTGCCGGAGGAGCCCGTGCCATCTCCACGGAGGGTCAGCGCCTTGTTTCCGAGATTGACCGCCTCGGTCCAGGTGCCGGAGGGGATGTGCACCGTGTCGCCGTCCACGGCCGCGTCGATCGCCTCCTGGATCGTCGCGTAGCTGGAGCCGACCTCGAGGGTGGCCCCGGCGGCGGCGCTGCAGAGGAGCAGGAAGGTCATGCGGTCCTCGCCGGGCGGACGAGCGCGGCCCGGATCAGCAGGAGAGAGGCGAAGACGGTGAGCACCGGGGTGGCGCGGGGAGGGGAGGTGGACTGGCAGCCGCAGCCGCCGGGCTCCCCGAGCCACTCACCGGCGTTGAAGCCGAGGGCGCCGGTGTCGGCGGAGTCCAGGGCGCTGTCGCCGGTGTCGGCTGTGGCGGTGTCGGCGCCCGAGTCGTTCGGGGTGCCGGTGTCCGCCGTGTCGGTGGTGGCGGTGCCGGAGTAGTCGACACGGACCTCGTCCAGCTCCGCGGTGCCCGTCGCCGTCACCACGAATGGACCGACGTTGCTGAGCGCGCAGGTGAGGTCAGGCCCGTCATTCCAGGACGCTGTGAGCGTGGTGCCGTCCCAGCGGAGGACCAGGCTGCCCCATCCGCCAGGGGCCGGGGCGGTGTCGACCCGGCCGATGACCCGCTGTCCGGCGTCGACCCCGTCGACGAAGAGGGTGAGGCCGGCGCTGTCGCGGACCGCCGCGGCTGAGCCGAACCCACCCTCGCTCCAGGAGGTGTCGTTCATCGCCAGGGCGGGGCGGACGTCGGCGGTGGCGTCGATGAACTCCGGGTCGTCCCCGCCCGGCGAGAACCCCACGCTGTCGAGCATCGTGTAGACGCCTTCGAAGCCGAAGGCCCCGTCGGTGACGTCGAGGGCGGCGAGACGGCTGCCGTCAGCGGAGAGCTCGCCGCTCCGGGTGAAGCCGAGGCCGTCGTTGCTCACCGCGTGGCCGGTCGCGCCGGAGTCGGTGACCGAGTACCACAGGTGCCACGTGCCGTCGTCGCCGCGGAGGATGCTCGGGTTGCCGAGGCCGGAGCTGTCGAAGTCCGGACCCGGGGAGAGGGCGACGGTGGGGAAGGAGAAGCTCGTGCCGTCGGTGGTGGTGGTGCGGTAGATCGTGCCGCCGGCGGCGTAGTAGACGACGAGCGTGCCGCCGTCGTCGAGGGCGGTGGGCTCCGCGCCGCCGTCCAGCTCCAGCGTGTCCAGGCGCGTCCAGGTGGTGAGGTCGGACGAGGTGGCTGCGTGGACGGCAGGGAGGCTGCCGAGGTCGGTGGCCGTGTAGAACATCCACCATTGGCCGCCGAAGCTGACCACGTCCGGATCGCCGACGCCGGCCGCTTCGGAGAGGTCGTCGGGCTCGACGACGGCCTGGGAGCTGGCCGTGAACGCCAGCTCGTCCACGTTGAAGGGGACGCTCGCGCTGTCGAGGCTCAGCGCCTGGGCGCCGGTGTAGTCGGCGGTGAAGGTGCAGATGGAGCCGGTGCCGACGCTGAACTGGTCGCCGGAGGCGAGGCGCATCCGCGCCGCAAAGGTGAAGGACGAGACCACGCCGAGGTCCAGCGTGGCGCTGCCATCGGCGATCTCCAAGACGCCGTCGCTCACCGTACCGCCGCTCCAAGCACCGGAATCGACGGCAAAGGAGGCCGACGAAGAACTGGCGAGCGCGATCGAGGCGAGGAGCAGCATGTCCTCCCATCGGTCAGCGGGAGGATTGCTTGAGGCCTGGCAACGATCTTCGGCCAACGATCCGAATCGGCGGAGCCGCAGCCACTACATCGTGACCATGGCGAGGGGGTTCCACCAGCGTTTGACCAACGTCGGGGTGAGCTCCCCGTTGCGGACCATTCGCGCCGCCACCCGGGCGGTCTTCGCCAGCGTGGCGCCATGGGCGGCGAGGACCACGGGACGTGGCGCGTCCTTCGCGAACCCCGACTTCGCCAGTGCACCGAGGAGGCGTCGGGGAACCACGCCGCTCGCCTGCATCACGTAGAGCGCGATCCACCAGGTGTCCTCAGGGTCGCGCGGCCAGCTCAGCTCCACGCGGTACTGCGAGAAGGTCTTGTGCGCGGCGCCCTCCACTTCGCTCGGGTCCAGCACGCCGTCGTGGAGGAGGTCCTCCACCATGCGGCTGCCGGGGAAGTGGGTCAGGGAGAACAGGTAGAGGTCCCAGGGGCGGGGGAGCGCCTGGAAGAACTCGAAGAGCTCGCGCTTCTGCGCTTCGTTCACGCCCGGGATGTCCACCATCGTGAGGTAGCGGATGCGGATTCCGTGCTTGCTGAGTCGCTCCACGGCCGCTCGCGTGGTGTCCCGGTTCGCGCGACGCGCGAGCTTGTCCCGGTTCACCTCCTCGGTGCTCTGGATGCCCATGTGCACCCACGCGGCGCCGGCCTTCGCGAGGAGCTCCGCGTACTCTTCGCTGACCACGGTGGGCTCCGTGAGGAAGTCGAACGGCAGACCGACCTCCTTGGGATACCGCTCGGCGAACTCGCGGAGCCAGCGGCGGTCGATGCCGAAGATCTCGTCGTCGAAGCGGACGCGGCGGATCGTGGGGTTGGCCTTGCGGCGGGCGGCCAGCTCGTCGAGGACGGAGGACACGCTTCGAAAACGCAGGCGCGCGCCGGGCGCCCCGTCGTCGAAGCTGTTGTGGCAGAAGCTGCATTCCTGGATGCAGCCGAGGCTGCAGAGGACCTGGAACAGCGGGTCGGCAGCCATGGGATCGCCCTGCCGCACCGAATGCCGGTCGATGACCCACTTGTCGACGCTGGTATAGTCGCGCCAGGGGAGGGCGTCGAGCGGGGAGACCAGCGGGGCGGGGGCGTTCTTGTGGACGGCGCCACCGGCGTTCACCCAGGTGCCGAGGCTCTCGGGAAGGGCCGGGTCGTTGGCGAAAAACCGTTCGATGAAGGTCGGGAACGTGGTGTCGGCCTCGCCGCGGACGATCGCGTCGGCGAACGGGATGACCGCTTCCGGCCGCACCGTGGGGTGCCAGCCGCCGACGACGATCGGGAGGCCGGTGTGCCCCCGCACGTACCCCGCGAGCTGCCGGACCACGGCCTCGTAGGCGCTCGCCCGGAGGCTGAAGGCGGCCAGGCCGACCCGCTCCCGTTGCAGGACGTGGAGGAGGCTCTTGAGCTCGGCGTCGATCGGCTCTTCGAACCGGTTGTTCCGCCAGTCCTTGAAGTAGACCTCGACGACGCGGCGCCCTCTCGCCCGCAGCCCGGCCGCGAGCTGTCGCACCGCGTTGTTCTCGATGTCGTACACCGAGATCAGCGCGACGGCGTCGCCGCGGGGGGGGCTGGTCCAGTCGTAGGGCATCGCGCGCGACAGGGTAGCTCCGAAACGGCGGGACCGCCGCGTCCGGTCAGCGGCCCTTGCTCCAACGGGTCCACGCCTCGATCTCCTCGGCGTGGGTGCGGCCGGCGGCGTAGCTGAAGCCAGCGACCTTCTCCAGGCCCTTCACCGCGGCGTTCACCACGTCGGCGTCGGGATCGACGAGCGCCTTCGCCAGGAAGGGAATGGCGTCGTTGCTGCCGATCGCGCCCATCGCCTCGACGTAGTGGCGGCGCACCCACATCGACGTGCCCCGGTAGGTGCCGGAGGGATCGGCGAGCGCGCGACCGAGGTCGGGGAGGGTGGCAGGGTCGCCGAGGAGGGCGAGGGCGTCGGCGGCGGCCTGCCGGACGAGGAGCGCCTTGTCCTCCAGTCGCGCCGCGACGTGTCCAGAGGTGGACCTGTCCTTGCGCTCACCGAGGGCGGCGAGGGCGGCGATGCGCGTGGGGGCGTTGTCCGAGGCGAGGAACGCGATGAGCGCGGAGCGGGCCTCGCCGGAGGGGTTGAGCCCCAGCGCTCGCACGGCGACCCAGCGCCGCGGCGGAGACGTGTCCTTGTCCTTGGCGATCTTCAGGAGGGTGGCGACCGCCGATTCGTCGTGCAGGCGGGAGAAGGCGTCCTGGCGGAGCTCCAGGGGCTTGTCGGCGTCGGCCGCGAACTCTACATCCTCCGGCACGCCCGCGAGCGCCCAGCTGGCCCAGAGGAGGCTCAGCACCTCAGAACTCGTACGCGACGCGCGACTGGACGGTCCAGAAGTCGCCGAAGTCGTGGCCGTCGGCGTCGGTCTCGAACTGCAGGCCGGTCGTACGCAGCGGGATGCGGTCCGTGACGTGGGCGAACCCACCCTCTACGGTGACGTTGATGTGGTCGGCCCACTTGTGCTTCACCGCGAGGTCTCCCTCCCAGGCGAGGTAGTCGCTGGTGGCGGAGTAGGTGACGCACTCGACATCGTCTCCCTCCTTGCAGAGGATGCGGCTTCCGTCGGGCTTGTCGGGCCACGCCATCATGAACCCGCCGAGCACCTCGAGGTTGGGGATCGGGCGAAAGCGTACGTTCGGAAAGATGTACCGGCTGTTGTACACGCCGCCGTTGCTCCACAGGCCCTTTGCCCCGTCGCCCCAGCTGTTCGCCGTGACGCGGGACATGATCTCCTCGTAGAAGAGGAGGCCGACGTTGTGGTCCGGGTGCAGCGGCCGACCGGTGAAGTTCTCGTCGGTGGGCTTGTCGTCGCCTGACGCGTAGCCGTGCTCCATGATGAGGCTGAGCTGCGGGTCCTGATAGCCGGCGCGCACCACGTAGCCCCAGATGGCCGCCTTCTTGGCCAGCGGGTCCTCCGGGTCGGAGCTCGCCAGGGTGATCGCGTGCGTATCGCCCTGGATGGTGAGCACCTCGGCCTCGGCGTAGGTGTTCGCGATGGCCTCTTTGACGTAGCCATCGACGATCAGCACGTCGCTCTGGGTCTCGGCCTGCTTCCGGTTCACCACGTAGACGCCTGCGGTGAGGTCGCCGGTGATGGACTCAGAGAACTTCAGGCCTTCACCGCGGTACACCAGCACGTAGACCATCTCGTAGACGTCGTCCTGGGTGTCGACCCACCAGGTGTCGTTACGACGGGTCGGATCCCGCTCGAGGGTGTAGCCGTGGTCGTCGGACGCGCCGCAGCGGGGATCGTCGGTCGTCTCGGTCGGATCACAGGTGTAGCCGTAGTACTGGATGAGGGGGTCCTCCACCAGTCGATCCACCCCGAAGGCCGCGATGAGCGGGATGTCCTGCACCTTGTTCTTGGGGTTGATCATGTTCGCGACGGTGGTGCCGACCGTGATGGGTCGGGTGGCGAAGAGCACCCGGTCGTAGGTTGACCCGTACTTGTTCTCGCCGAAGGTGTCGTCGAACCCGTTGCCGTCGTTGGCGAGCAGGCCCATGCCCCAGGAGCTCGCCTGGCGGCCGACTCGGAACAGGCCCACCGGGACCTTGAACTCGGTCCACGCGCGGCGGACGGTGATGGCGCTGCCCTCGATGCCGTCAATCCCGGTGTTCGACGGATCACCGGCGAACAACGCTGTGGATGCCTGGGACATGTTGTCCCCGAACACCGCCCCGTCCAGCGCATCCACCTGCATGAAGAACTTCGCGCGGTCCTCGAAGTTCAACTGCGGCTGGAGGCGCACCCGGTGCGTCATGTACGTGCCGGCCGCGGCCTGGCCCTCGTAGAGGTCCCAGAAGGCGTGGCCCCGCACCCGGTAGTAGCCGTCGAGGCTGAACTTCCAGTTGTCCGGCGCATCGGCATGCGCGGGGGTGGCCGCGAGCGCGAGCCAGAGCGCAGCGAGCATCACTGCACCAGGCACGAGGGGGGGTAGGCGATGCCGTCGGTGTGACCGGTGTAGATGTTCGAGATGTTCACCGAGCCGGCCTTGATCTCAAGCTGGGTGCTCCCGAGCATCACGTAGGTGCTGCCGTCCCAGATGTACATCTCGGCGATCCAGACACCGACCGGGACGTTGATGGCGACCCAGAGGCCGTTGTCGGGGTTGGTGCGCGCGGTGGCGGCGTCTTCGGGGTCGCGGGCGGTCGGCAGATCGCTGCTGTTGAAGTAGAAGATCTCGCCGGTGGGCGGCGCGTTCCCCGCCTCGTCGTGGATGAAGACCTGGGCGTTGCCGATCCCCGTCTCGGTGCAGTCATAGGCCGTGCCGGCGATGATGCCCGTCGTGGGATCCCACTCCAGCCCGATGAGCGCTGGGATGAGAGTGCTGGTCTGCTGGCTGACGGAGTTGACGTACTCGCCGTCGACCGATCCGTCCTCCTCGTAGCCGTAGATCTGGTGAACCTCGTACGTGTCGACGGTCTGCTGCCAGTCGACGGGGGTCGTGCTCTCGTAGGCGAGCGGCGTACACGCCGGAAGGTCGACCGTGAAGGCGCCCTTGGTGTCCGCCTGGACGGTCGTGGACATGGTGGCGCTCACGTCGTCGTCGAACCAGAAGTTCACCGTGGCCTCCGCGACGACGTCCTTCAGCTGGAAGTCATGGACCTCGCCGTTGAAGGTCACGTCCACCTGCTTCGCCGGGTCGACCGTGCCGAGCGCGGCGTCCTTGCACGTGAGGTCGCCCGTGGGCGCCTCGGTGGTGTTCACGAAGTCGGAGAACTCCCGCGGCTCGACGGTGCTCGAGCTGGTGTCGGTGTCGCCCGAGCCGCTCGTGGCGCAGGCGGCGGCGAAGAGCAGGAGGAAGCTGTAGCGAAAGGACATCTCGGGCCTCGCGGGGGTAGCGCGGCTTATACAGAGCGGCCCCGCGTGAGTCAAGGGAATGGACGCGGGCGGAGCCGATGTGGTAGCGTGCCGGCATCGAGCCGCCCGCGCTCGGAGGACGCCCATGCATCGGTATCTCGTGCCCTTGACCCTGCTCCTGCTCGCTGGCTGCCGGGTGAAGGACCCCGACTTCGGCGTGGGCGATGGTTCTTCGTCCTCAATCGACACGGACGACACCGGCGGTCCGGACACCGGCGATTCCGACGACACCAGCGACACCAACGACTCGACCGAGACGGGCGGTGATTCGGGCGGCAAGGACTACAACTTCGATGACCCGGGCGACCTCGCGCCGGTGGAGGCGGTGGAGTCCCCCGCGTCCCTGTCGCTGGCCGACGAATCCGGAGAGTTCAACCAGGACCAGGAGTTCTACCTGCTCCTCGTCAACAACGACTCCTCGGACCAGACCTACGGGCTCCGGTACGTCTCGGATGCCGAGGCGAGCGCCCGGAAGAAGGCCGGCCATGGCGCTCGCGCCGCGGCGAGCGCGGCGTCGGTCAGCGCGCCCGGCCACGTCAGCTTCCCCACGCCCCCGGTGTTCCACCGCGACGCGTTGAGCACCGACGACGTCGGCGTGACGCAGGACGAGTTCTGGGTACGCACCAACATGGTCGACCAGGAGTGGGCCAGCAAGGACGCAACGCTCTGGGCCCTCGGCGACCACGTGGCGATCTGGGTGGACAACGAGGTCGCGATCGACTGGGACACCGACTGCGACGGCACGGTCGATGTCCCCGCGCCTTACGACGCATACGGCTTCGACAACTGTGATCTGAACACGGTCGCCGACGTCATCGACCTCAACATCTACCCCAACGTCACCACGCTGTTCGGCGAGCCCTCCGACATCGACGGAGACGGCCGGGTCGACCTGTTCATCACCCCCGAGCTCAACCACATCACCTTCACGTCCGAAACCAACCAGGACGCGGTGCTGCACTCCTACGCCGAACCGGCGGTGGACCTGGACGACTACGACATCAAGACCAACCCCGGGAGCGACGAGCGTGAGGTGATCTACGCCTACGCGCCGGACCCCCAGGGCTACCTGCACCACGGGCAGGAGGTCTCGATCCCCGAGTACACCAACTACTCGCTGCTCGCTGAGGTGGCGCGGTCGCTGGTGTCGTTGGTGAGCTACAACCAGCACATCATCGTGTCGGAGGGGACGAGCGTCGAGGAGGACTGGCTCAACGATGTGCTCGGCACCCTCGCCGCGGATCGCTGCGGCTTCGGCGCGCCCTTCCACGCCGACGCCTGGGACTACCTCGACGCGCCTTACAACTACCCGTTGCTCGCTTCGGGCACCAAGGGCAGCCTCGACACCACGCCCAAGGGCGCGCAGTACCTCTTCGGCCTCTGGCTCTACCAGTGGGCGCAGACGAACACCGACGATCCGGACACGTTCTTCCAGGACATCCTCGCGCAGTCCGAGGTGGGGACCGACGGCGTTGAAGCCTCGCTCACCACCCACGCCACCGAGACCGGGATCACCTTCGACGACCTCGTGATCCGCTGGCAGCTCTCGCTGCTGGGCACGGGGGTGACGGACGGCGCCGGGAGCGCGCTCATCACCGACGCGAGCTTCGTCGCCTACCCCGACGCGGAGACGCTCTCGTCGCCTCCTGCGGCCCTCGACAACCTGTACGGCGCCAACGGTTACCAGCGCGGGGTCAACCTCCGCGGGAAGAACTACGCCTACACCGGCGGCGACAGCGACGCGCCGGAGCTCGAGGACGGCTCGACGGTGCTCCTCGAGGGCACCGACTACTACCACTACGATCCGGCCTTCTCGTTCAACGGCTGGATCGACGGGGACTACGGCGCGCAGGTGGTGCGCCTCGATGGCATCCCCTACGACGCCGCCGGCCTGGAGCTCCAGTTCGAAGGCGCAGGCTTCCTGGCCGAGGTCGTGCGCTGGAATGACCCGACCACGAAGGACTACGCCGTGGAGAACATCTTCTCCCCGCGCGCCGTCGACTCCGTCACGCTTCCCGCGCTGCCGTCCGACGGCACGACGATCATCGGGCTCGGCGAGCTCCGTGAGCCAGAGGACGTCAGCGCGATCGACGCGGACGGAGCCGCGACGTCCAGCGAGGTGGTCGACACTGACCGCTGGCTCCTCGACCTCACGGATCGAACCCCCGGCGAGGAGGTCTACGTCGCCGTATGGCTCGACCGGCGGTTCGATGACGGGGGCGACAGCTACCCCTCCGATCCGTGGATCGCAGTGGTTCCCGCCGCGTTCCTCCCCGTTCCGACCACGACCGGTACCTCATCGAGCGCGTTGTGCACCGGGGCCCCGACGTTCAGCTACCCCGACTCGGTGCTCGACTACCTGTACGCCCAGGTCTTCCTTTCGGGTACCATGGGCAGCGAGCAGACCGTGACGGACGCGTGCGGCGTGCCGGAGACGGACCCCACCACCTGCGATGTCGACTTCGACCGCGACGGCGTGCTCGACTCCGGCGAGCCCATGCCTGAGACCTTCTACGACCAGGTGCTGGTGCAGCAGTGCACCGCGGACGGCGGTGCTCTCCTCCCCGGCGAGGAGCCCTACTCCACGAAGTGGCTCGACCAGGACGAGATCGACGAAGACGACGACTTCTCCTATGACCGCGAGTTCAACATCGGCGGGATCTCGGGCACGAAGGGGGAAGAAGGCTACGTCACGGTGGCGCTCACCGGCGGCGAGCAGTACATCATCGTGGTCGGCTCCCCCGGCGATACCGGGCTGTATGAGCTGTCCGCGCGGCAGATCACGAAGTAGCCTGTACCCATGATCTGGATTCTGCTGTCCACCGCACTCGCGGCGGGCGGGGGTTGGTGGCTTGAGGGGCCGGAGATGGCGGAGCGCGCCGACGCGGTGGCGCTCCAGTCCAACGCCGAGCATGTGGGTTACCATGCCCGGGTGGTCAAGCGTTTTCATCTCGGCGAAGGCTGGGAGTTCGTGACGCTGATCGAGGGGTTCGGAGATGAGGCGGCGGCCACAGCCGCCGCCAAAAAGCTCACGAAAGATGGGTTGAAGCTCACCCTGGTGCACGATCCCGCGAAGGGGGGCGCTACCCGCGTCGCCGTCGCGGCCCCGCCAACCGCGGTCTCCGCGACGGACAGCTCCGCCGTGCTGGCGGCCGCTCGGGCCGTGAACGGGGGGCCGACGGGCGGCGTCTCCGCGCTGGCGCGCGCCGCGGCGGTGCACTTCGTGTTCGAGCGTGAGTTCGAGCTCGACGGCAAGCGGGTCACGATCGCGCACGACTACTGGCGTGACGCCACCTCGCGGCGGTTGAAGGTGGAAACCCATGGGGCCGGCACCGACAGCACGTCGGTCGCCACGGCGGGCGGCGCCTGGATCAAGGTCGGGGGCAAGGTGGAGAGCCGCGACATCGGCGTGCTCATCACCCAGGCGGACGCCTTCGCCCCCGAGACGGTGCTCGGGGTGGCCCTCGACGTCGACGCGCTCTTCGCCACCGGCGACGCCCTGCCGCTTTTGCTGCTGGAGGGCGCGGAGTCGGGTGTACGAGTCGGGCGTGGGGAAGACCCAACGGAGCCAGGATTGGCGTTCGCCGACGTTGATCCAACGACGGGCTACCTCCTGCGGGTTCGCTACGTCACGGAGGGCGGCCCCGTGAGCTTCGTGCTGGGGGACTGGCGGGTCATCGCTCCCGGCCTCGCCGCGCCCGGCTCGCTCGCGGTCGAGCGGGCGGACGGTCGAATGGAAGTGATCCGCGTCCAGCGCCTGGAGCTCGCGGATGGCGCCCCATCGGGGACCTTCTCGGCGCCACAGAACGATGCGGGAGCCCCTTGACAGCGTCCGCGGCGAGAATAAAACGCCGCGCGGCCGAGTCGCCCCGTCGCTGGCGTGGCTCAATCGGCAGAGCAGCAGTTTTGTAAACTGCAGGTTGCGGGTTCAAGTCCCGCCGCCAGCTTTCTCATCTCAGTGTTTTTGGGCAGGTGCCCGAGCGGCCAAAGGGAACGGGCTGTAAACCCGTCGGCTTCACGCCTTCGATGGTTCGAATCCATCCCTGCCCACCATTTCCCCTGCGGGAGTAGCTCAGTTGGTAGAGCATCAGCCTTCCAAGCTGAGGGTCGCGGGTTCGAGTCCCGTCTCCCGCTCCAGAAATAACCGGCCCATGTAGCTCAGTGGCAGAGCACTTCCTTGGTAAGGAAGAGGTCACCAGTTCAATCCTGGTCATGGGCTCCACTTCACTACCTCACCCTCCGCATCGAGGCGCACATGTCCAAGGCAAAGTTCGAGCGCAACAAGCCGCACGTGAACATCGGCACGATCGGTCACGTCGACCACGGCAAGACGTCGCTGACGGCGGCGATCACCAAGGTGCTGGCGGAGACGGGTGGCGCGACGTTCCTGGCGT
>CAIXRH010000013.1 GCA_903921785.1 uncultured Pseudomonadota bacterium | reverse complement strand
GTCGCCCAAGTGGCTGAAATCGCTTCCGGGCCGCCGGGCTGGCCCACCCCGCGTCGCCGGTTGTACGGCTGACCGAGGGGGCGGGTTGCCAACCCGCCGCCGACCGAAGCCGAACTACAACCGGCCGAAATGTGAGCCGAGCCGGGCGCGAGCGTTCGCGTAGCGCCCGCATCGGCGGCTGCGGCTGGCCTGGCGCCGCTCGAGACGGGCGGGGTGTAGCGGGACCTGAGCCACGCGCGCCCGCCCCCGGTGTGTGATCCGTGTGGGATGGCGAGGGGGCCTCCGCGCCGTACGTCGCCACCATGGCCAACCCCGTCGTACCTCCGACCGCGTACCCCGTCGATCCCGTGACCCCCGTGACCAAGGACGGGGGCGCGACTGCCGCTCCCGCGGGCGGGGATGTCAAGACCGTCAGCAGCGACGGCGGCACCACCGTCACGGACCCGACGAAGCTGCCGCCCGTCGGTGGGACGCCGCCCGCGCCCGCCCCGCCGCTTCCAGTCACGATGCTGTCCAGCGCGCCGCGGCGCACCCTCAAGGGTCGCGTTCTCACTTCGGGCGGGGTGCCGTACCCGGACATCTCCCTGCTCATCGAGGTGGCGGCGGCCGTCCCGGCGCCCGATCCGTTCTCGGCCGTCGCGCCGCTGAACCCCCGCCGCGGCGCGACGACCCCGGAGTACTACGCCCTCCTCGCCGGCAAGACTGACGGTTCGGGCAACTTCTCCCTGACCTATCCGGCGACCGGCCCGCTCTCCGGCGCCCGCGCCACCGCCTCCGTGGCGCCCACCGCCCCGGTCGCGGTCCACCTCAACGGGCAGCAGCTCCCCGACTTCACGCTCATCGTCCTCGCCGCGGACCCCACGACCGGCCTCGCGCCGACGGGCTGCGGCTGCGAGTCCAAGCCGGGGCGCCTCCCGGACATGGAGGACCTCGTCTCGGAGAACAGCCGGTACCAGCAGGACATCGGCGGCTCGTGCATGAACCTCACCACCCCGAACCGGGCGTTGGAGGAGTTCGCCTACTCGTTGGTCGTCCGCAACACCGACCCGGAGATCATGTCGGCCCCCGGGTACCTGGAGAACCTCCAGCTCCGCCTGAGCCGCCTGGACAAGGCGATCGCGGACGCCGCGCGGATCACCACCAATCGCCCGGCGGCCGGGCAGACGAGCACCAACTTCACGGCCGGGCTGCGGGCGCTCGGGACGGCGCCCCGGAGCGCGGTCTACCGACTCATCGATCAGGCGTGCGCGGACGGCGGGCTGCCAAACGATCCCGCGGGGTTCAAGGCCGAAGCGAACAGCTACGTCACTGCGCTCCAACTCCGCTACTCGCCGCTCCCGCCCGATCCGAACATCGAGTGCATCCGCTGGGCCGACAGCCGCGCGGCGGCGCGCCGGTTCTCCCCCAACGTGGCCACCGGCGCCGGAAGCGCCTCCCTCGCCAGTGACACCGCCGCGCTCCTCGACGTCGAGGGGATGAAGCTCGAGCGCGACCGCCTGCGGGCCGAGATCGCCGCCGCGGGCGCCCGCGCCGACAACGGCCGCCTCCGCCGCACCGCCGTCTCCCATCAGAACCCCATCCCCTGGGACGCCCCGCTGCCGCTGGTGCAGCCCTCCACCATCGCGCACGGCCATGTGCTGCACTTCCGGCAGGTGTGGCGCGCCGACGGCTACAGCCTCGGCGATCTGCTCTACTCGCTCCCGCTCGCCCCCGGCCAACGCAAGCAGGTGGTGATCTACGACTGGGACCGGAAGGAGACGGCCGCGCGGTCCGAGGCGGTGGACGCCAACGACTCCCTCGCGGCGTCGATGGACCAGGACCGGGCGATCACTGAGATCGTCAGCGCGTCGCTCGAGGAGACGCTCGCCGGCCACAGCAAGTCCAAGTCGAGCGGCTTCGGCGGGGGGCTGGGCGCCGGGGCCAACGTCCCGGTCGGCGGTGGCGCCAACGTGAGCGCCACGCTCGGCTTCTCGGGCGGTTCGTCGAAGTCCGAGTCCTGGTCCGACCAGACCTCTTCGCGCGACGTCGCCTCCACCACGATGCAGAACGTCCGCGAGAAGACGCTCCAGCACGCGTCGTCCGTGCGTTCGCAGCGTACCTCGGTGGTCACGACGGTGGAGCAGTCGGAGACCACGAGTGTCACGACCGAGTCGGTGGCCAACAACAACCACGGCCACGCGCTCACCATCGAGTACTTCGAGGTGCTGCGCCACCTCGCGGTGCACAACGAGCTGGTGGACGTGCAGGAGTGCCTGTTCATCCCGCTCACCATGACCCTCTTCGACGACAATCGGGTCACCCGGTGGATGGACCTCCTCCGTTACGCGCTCCGGGCGCCCCGCCACCAGTACGGCAACCTCGTCCGCGGCTTCGAAGCGCTCCGCCGCTACTATGACATCAACGTCGTCGGGCAGCCGGAGTCGAGGGTGTACGCCTCGATGCCGGACGGGCGCTACTGCGATCAGGAGGTCACCACCATCTCGGGGACGTTCCGCCTGAAGGTGCACATCGCCGCACCGCCGCACGCCGGCGTCCCGCTCGACGAAGCGCGCGGGCGGGCGCTGGCTTCGCTTGGCGGGCTCCTCCCCCTGGGGATGGGCGTGAGCGGCGCGGTGGCGGATCACCTCGCGGACCAGCTCGTCGATCAGACGGCCGACCGCCTGGCGTGGCGCTCCACCCTGGGCTTCCTCTCTGAGGACGAGACCCTCCGGACCCGCGTGAACCGCACCACGCCCGCGAACCGCGACACCACGTTCCAGGCCGAGCTCACCCGGGTGGGGGCCGTGAGCCAGCTCGTGCGTCACGTGGAGCTCCTCCTCACCGGTTCGGCCACCGGCACGTTGGCGCTCAGCGTCTCCGCGGCCCGGCTGGTCCGGCGCGGGGGGAGCGGCGCGGACCCGTCGATCTACGAGGTCTCTTTCCGGGTTCGGGGGCCCGCGGGCCGCACCCGCGCGCAGATCGACCGGGTGGGCATCCGCCTGAACCTGCCGCCGCTCCCGGAGGGCTCGATCGTCGAGTGTGAATCGTTGGAGGCCAACTACGCCTCCCGGTTCCTCAACTCCCGCCTGGGGGCCGGCGCGCCGGGTCAGAACCTCATCGACGGCCCCGCGATGGTGGACGCGCCGCTCCGCGAGGAGGAGCTGGTGTCGCCCCGCGAAGAAGACCAGCACCTCCGGCTGGCGCTCCTCGATCACCTGAACTCCAACCTGGAGTATTACCACAAGGCGCTCTGGCGGCAGATGGACGCCGACCGGCGGCTCATGCTCCTCGAGGGCTTCGATCTCGACGTGCCGGCGCGCGAGAACCCCGCGTACGTCCCCGGCGGAACCGAGCCGCAGTATCTCCTCCCGGCCCAGCGCCGCAGCGTGGCCTCGTTGGTGGAGAACCGGCTCCTCGGCATCGCCGGCAACAGCCTCGTGATGCCCGTGGCCAAGGGCCTCAACCTCAACCCGATCTTCCGATACGCGGACGACGACATCGAGGTGGACGGCGTGAAGACCTCCCGGTTGATGGCCTACTACATGCCGGCCAAGGGGTTCCGCGACACTCCGTTCCGCATCAGCCTGCCCACCAAGGGGGTGTTCGCGGAGGCGGTGCTCGGCGCCTGCAACGCCAACGAGAAGATCGACGACTCGCGCTTCTGGAAGTGGGAGGAGCACCCCAACCCGGACGCTCCGACCGCGATCCAGCCGGTCTCCGTGGACAGTCGCCGCGCCGACCCGGGCAACCTCCAGGCCGCGCCGCTCGGCGCGTCGTTGGTGTCGCAGCAGGCGGGCCGCGACTTCGCGGCGCCGACGGGCATGGCGGCGGCGATGGAGCTGCTCGGCAAGTCGGACGTGTTCCGCGACGCCGCGGGCCTCGCGGCGACGCAGGCCAACGCTGCCGAGGCGCTGAAGGTGAACGTGGAGACCGCGGCGAAATACGCCGAGGCCGCCGCGGGGATGGCCATGGCGACCGCGGTGAAGACCGACGGCGACTCGGTGGTGCAGTCCATCCGTCGCAACGTCAGTGACCCGGCGAAGGCCGAGGAGCTGGTGCAGAAGTACTACGAGAAGATGCTCGGCGGCGGGTCGGGCGGCTCCACGAACGGGGGGAGCAGCGGCGGGGGTGGGTCGCAGGGCGGCAGCACCGACGGGGGCGGCGGCGTGCAGGGCGGCGTGACCCGGCTCGGCTCGGCCGTCGGCGACATGGGGCGGCTGGTGAGCCAGGTGGGGCAGCTCCCTGCTGGCTCCAGCTTCGAGCTGGACAAGGACGGGGGCGTGCGCCTCACCAGCGGCACCGGCGGCAGCGCGGCCAGCGCCCTCGACGGCGACGCGGCGATCCAGCAGATCCTCGCCGAGCACGCCGACGAGCTCGACGACTTCCTCAACCAGTTCGCGGTGGGCGCGGGTTCGGCGGGCGCGAGCGCCGGCGCAGCGGCGGGCGCGGGCGCGGCGGCCGGGGCGGGCGCGGGTGGCGGGACCACGCCGACCAGCGGCTCGTCGGGCGGCACCTCGGGCGCGCCGGGCGCGCCGGGGAGCGGCACCGGCACCTCCGGGTCGGGGGTCTGAGATGGGCACGGGGTATGCGCTGTTCTTCACGGTCCAGGAGGCGATGGGGCAGGACCCGCTCGTGGGGGTCGAGAGCTCCGCTCGGTATCTCCACGACATCCTCCGCCTCCTCGGCTACCGCTGGTTCGCACACGTCCGGAACGAGGCCTGTACGCGAGGGGCGGTGTGGGCCTGTCTGATGGCGCTCGCTCGGCGGGCGCAGCCCGGCGACACCGTGACGCTGCTCTTCGCGACCCACGGCGAGTCGACGCCGTCCAACCGGATGCTGCTCTACGACGCCCCGCTCAACGAAGCGACCCTCGCGGGCTGGCTGTGCCACTTTCGGCCCGGGGTGGCGTTCAACGTGGTGTTCGACGTCTGCTCGTCGGGCACCTGGCTCCGCCTGGGTGACGGGATGGCGACCCCCGATCTCGGCGCGCCTCCCCCGAAGAAGCCGCTATCGAAGAAAATCTCTCAAGCGCTCCAGCTCACCCAGGCCGCGCATACGCTCCGCGCGAACCCCACGGTGATCTACAGCGCCTGTGATGACGGGGGGCGGGTGAACGACTCGCTCAACCTGTGCTTCTTCCTCTATCACTGCCTTCTGGAGGGGATCGCCAGGGTCCGCACTCCGGCGGAATTGCAGCGCGCGATCGGCCAGACCATCCTCGCCGGCTTGAGGGAGGGGCTCTGGGGCCTGCCCAAGGAGGACGTCTGGTCGTGGGTCGCCCACTGCTCGGGGAACGTGCTGCTCTTCCGTGACGGCACCACCCCCGACGGCCGCCCGTACTCGGACCTCCCGCCCTACAACCCCGTCGACCCGCTGCACGCCCGCGCGGTCACCAACATGCTCCCGAACTTCAACGCGCTGAACGGGAGCCTCCCCAACCGCCCCGCCTTCGCCCTCCGGTGACCGATGTTTGATCTCATCTCGGTGTGGAGCCTCGTGGTCGGCGTGCAGCGTATCAGCGCGACGAAGTCCAGGTTCTACAGCGCAACCCAGCGCGGCAACTTCGGTGCGCTGCCGGGCGTGGCCTCTTCGATGCGGGCCTTCGACCGGGTGCTCGATCGGAGCGGCGCCGCCGACCTGCGGGTGAAGCTGACCGACGAAGACGCAACCCTCATGGGGGTGTGCGCCGCGGTCCTGGGCTTCGCCAAGCATGCCCAGGCGGGGCACGTGGTGAACCTCCTGTTCGCCGGACACGGCTCGTACCGGGGGAGCCCGGACGCCGGCCTCTGTCGCGAAAACCACTTCATGCTCTTCGACGAGGAGCTCACCGAGGGGGACCTGCTCGTCCTGCTCAAGTGCCTCCCGGCGGGGGTCCGGGTGAACCTGTTCTTTGATGCGTGCCGCACCGGGAGCTGGCTCGTCCCGGAGGGCTGGGCGGACGATGACGACACCGAGCTCACCCGCACCGCCCTCCACGCGCTCACCCGCGGGCTGGAGCAGTGGAGCGTGGCGGCCGACGTCGTGATCCGCGCCAAGGAGCGGGTGCTCGCGCGCCACCACGTCGACCACCTCGGCGTGCGGGTGTTCGGAGGCTGTGGGGACCTCGCCACGGTGAACGACGCCATGAACACCGCCTACCTCCTGGACTTGCTCCAGGCGGCTGAGCGGCGGGCGCACCCCGACCACGCGAGATGGTCGGCCCGAACGGCGCATCGGCGGCTCGTCGAGGAGCTCACCGCCAACGTACGCCGCGAAGCCGGCGTCCTGGCGCTGCAAGCGGGGCTGTGGTGGAAGGTCATCTACGCGTCGGCGACCGGCCGGCGCGACATGGACGCGTTCCCGCCCTTCGACCCTGACGACGGCTGTGACGTGGAGCTCCTCGAGCGCTTCCTCCCCACCTACGCCGAGCTCGGCGACCCCCGCTTGCGCAGGTCCACCGGCCCGATGTTCGGGAGTTGACCTGGATCCCGGTCACTCGTCGAAGTACGGCTGCACCTGCACGAAGTTGAAGAAGAAGGTCTCCCAGACCTCGCCGCCGGGGTCGGTCTCGGACTGCCAATCCGACAGGGTCAGCGTGGCGGTCTCGCTCCGCGCGACGAAACGTTGGCGGTGCTGGTTCACCCAGACGCCGCTGGCCGGCCACGTCGAGTCGCACGCCACCACGACCGAGCTTCCGTCCACCAGATCGACGCCGTCGAGCGTGGCGTGCACCGAGTGGTCGCGTACGTAGTCGTACGTGTCCCCGCGGAGGTTGTAGAGGTCTTCGTACCAGAGGGTGGCGAACCGGAGCGAATAGCTCCGTCCGGGTTCGAGCCCGGTGATGGTCTGCGTCGCGGTGCTCGCCCGCCCACTGCCCCGGGTGGTGTAGAGGTAGGTGTCGCCCACGGCCTCGGTCGAGGTCCACCGGGCCTCGTACTCCCCGACCCACTCGTACTCCCCGAGCCCGATCTGCCCGGACGTGTCCAGGGTCCAGCCGTCGGGCCCCTGGAAGTCCGGGTTCTCGACATGGGGTAGGACGTATGGGTCGGTCGAGAGCGGCGTGGTGGCGCCCTCGATGGCGTAGTGGCGGTACAGCGCCATCATCCACCGCAACGTCTCCTCGTCCATGTACGTGGAGGTCCAGAACGCGAGCCCGTGGAGGTCCTGGAAGTTGGTGTCGGTGGCGACCCGCTCGAACTGGCGGTCCAGGTGGACCTTGAAGTCGACGTCCGGGCGGTAGTCGTAGCTGACATAGGAGTGGAGCGCCGTTCCGAGCACCAGCACCGCCTGGTCCTCGAAGCCGGGGAAGTCGGCCCGCGCCGCGGACCACGTCTCCGACAGCCCGTCCAGCTCCGCGTCGAGGTCCGCCTCGCTGGCCTTCTCCCCGATGTACGCCTCGACCAGGAGCTCGTGGCCGAGCGCGAGCATGCTCCGGGTGAAGGTGCGCTGGGCGTCGGAGTCGTCGGGGAGCGCGCCCGTGTACAGCGCCAGAGGCGTGTCGGGATGGTCGGCCGAGGCGCGGGAGAGCGCGGCGGTCCAGGCGGTCCATTGTGCGTCGTCGGTGCCCCCGAACTCGTCGAGGTCCAGCCCGATGCCCCCGGCTTCGGCCACGCCGACGAGGGCGTCGTAGACGGGCGCCAGCTCCGCCTCCGTGCCGTAGGGGTTGCCCGAGTTGGTGTGCCAGCGACGCCCGCTCGCCAGCCAGGGGACGTACAGGGCACCGGCGTTCCAATGCCAATCCGCGACCATGGTGGTCAGGTGGGGCGCGGCGTTGCGCTCGATGAAGTCCCAGTCGTTCACCACGACGTCCTCGTCCAGGCCGCTCTCGGGGAAGTACCGGTCGTAGCGCAGCTCGGGGATGGCCCGGACCTCGAGGGACTGGATCGTCGCTCCCCCCTCCAACCAGACCTGCACGGTGTGCTCCCCGGCGGGCACCTCGAGCATCGCCTCCGTCGGGCTCTTCCCAGCCTCCACCTGGAGCTGGGCGGCCTCGGGCCCCGCGACGTCGACGCCCACCCGGACCGTCTGGCCTTCCGAGAGCAGGGAGGACGCGGTGACGAACAACCAGCCGGGGCGCTCGCGGAGGATGACCCAACGCCGGTCCTCGGTCACCTCGGTGGCCCGGAGCAGGCGGACGACGAGCTGGTTCAGGCGGACCGGCGTGGTCTCCGGATCGGGCTCGGCCGCGGTGTCTTCCCCGCTCGCGGTGTCGCTCCCGGTGTCGGTCCCGGTGTCGACCGCGGCCGCGGTGTCCTCGGCCGCCGTGTCGTTCGGCCCCGCAGCCGTCGACCCAGGGGAGGAGGGCGCAGGTTCGCCGCACGCCATCGCCAGCAAGAAGCACAGGCGCGCCGCGGGCACGATGGGAGAGACCGGGGAGGGAGAACGGGCGCGGTCGGGGAGCACCCGTGCAGGGTACCGCAGGCAGTCACCGACGATCCATCGTTCGAATCGAAGGGGAGATGAGGGTTCCCCCTCCCAGCCCTCCTCCAACGTCGCGAGCCAGGACAAGCGTCGGCGGGTGGCGGGCTCAGCTGTCGCCGGGCTCGGGGTGCACGCGCCGCACGGCGAAGTGCACGGGGCAGAAGCCGGTGAACGCGCTCGACAGCATGATCGCGCCGGTGAGGCCGACGAGCCAGACCGCGCGGGTGTCCACCAGTACGGTGGCGGCGGTGGAGGCGAGGAGCAGGACGCCGATCACGCCGTCGTGGATCTTGACGCGGGCCGACATGAGCGGAGTGGACATGCGGACGGGCTATTCGGGAATGCGGGTTTTCGCACCGTGAAATGTCGCACAGATGCGGGGGTGATCACGTTGAAGCCGCCCATGCGGCGCCCGCCGCTTCGCCGCCGCCCGGTCGGGCGGGTCCCGGTAGCCCCGACTGCGCTCCCTCGGCGCCGCGACCGGATAGGCGCGCCCCCTCCAGGAGCCCTACCATGGCCGACCCCTTCGCCGACAAAGCCGCCTTCTGGGATGCCCAGCCGGTCCCCGTACAGCTCTCCAACGGCGTTGGCCGGGCCATTCTCGCCCGCGTGCCGCTGTCCCCGACGCTCCGGGTCCTCGACTTCGGCGCCGGCACGGGGCTGGTGTGCGCGCAGCTCGCCCCGCACGTCGCCCAGGTGATCGCGGTGGACGTGTCGGAGGCCATGCTCGCGAAGCTCCGCGCCAAGCCGGAGCTGCAGGGGAAGGTGGAGGCGCGCTGCCAGGACCTGCTCACCACCCCGCTCGACGCCCCGGTGGACCTCGTGGTCTCCGCGATGGCGATGCACCACGTCCAGGACACGGCTGCGCTCTTCCGCGCGTTCCATCAATCGCTCGTGCCCGGCGGCCGCGTCGCGCTCGCGGACCTGGACCTCGAGGACGGCACCTTCCACGCCCCGGGGGCGGAGGGCGTCTACCACGCGGGCTTCGCGCGGGAGGCGCTCACGGTGGCCCTCACCCAAGCCGGCTTCACCGTCGTGGAGTTCACGAAGGCCTGCGACGTGACCAAGGAGGGCGGCACCTACGCGGTCTTCCTGGTCACCGCGACGCGGACCTGAGCGGATGCTCCTGGGCTTCTCGCGGGCCTGGTGGATCGAGCCGGGGCGGCTGCTCGGCGGCTGCTACCCCGGGGAGCCCGAGCCCCTGGCGGCGGGTCCGAAGCTCACCGCGCTGCTCGATGCGGGCGTGGTGCGGGTGCTGAACCTCGTGGAGCCCGACGAGCGGCCCTTCGGCAAGCCGTTCGTCTCGTACGAGCCGCTCCTCGCCGCAATGGCGGCGGAGCGCGGGGCGAAGGTGGAGGTGCACCGCTTCCCGATCCCCGATCTGGGGCTGCCCGAGCCCGGGCGGATGGAGGCGATCCTCGCCGCGATCCGCGCGGAGCCCGGCGTCGTCTTCGTGCACTGCTGGGGCGGACACGGCCGCACGGGCACCGTGGCCGGCTGCTGGCTGCGCGAGCGTGGCCTCTCTGCCGCGGCGGCCTTCACCGCCATCGCCGCCGCGCGCGCCCACGACGCCCACCTGCGCGGCCGCGAGAGCCCCGAGACGGGGGAACAGCGGCGCTTCGTGGAGCTGTGGGGCGGAATGTAGGGACGAGGGAGCGATTCGCTTCGGCGCGTCCCCTCGCCATTCTCCCCCCGGCGGCTCCTCGACCGCCCGCGGTCCCGGGTCGGAAGGGCGGTGCAGCGCCACCGGCCCGTTGTCATCCGCCGGCGCGGCCTATCTCAACCGCGGTGGCCGCCGTCGGATCGCCAGGCCCGCGAGCAGCACCCCGCCCCACCCGACGAGCCCGCGGGTGTGGTCGCAGGCGCAGCCTTGCAGCTCCACAGGGTCTTCGCCGGCGGGGTCCGTGGAGTCGTCGGCGACGGCGCCGCCGGTGTCGCCGGTGTCGCCGGCTTGGACTTGCTGAGTCACGGCGTAGGACCAGGAGAAGGTCTCGTCGCCGTGCGCGCTGTCCCCGACGGAGGCGGCGACGAGGTACAGCGTGTCGTTCGAACGCGGCACGGTGATCTCCCCCACGCCGTTGGTGAGGAGGATCGGGAGGTACTCCACGGGGGAGTCCTCGACGACCACGGTGAACCGCCAGTCCGCCGGGCTGTTGCGCGAGCCCTTCGTTGCCCCTTCAACGTGAAACACGTAGTCAAGGTCGCGGTCCGGGTCCTCCAAACGTACCACGTTGTAGGCGAGCCGCCCCGGGAGCGTGTCTTCGGGGGCCTCGGTGAGGCTGACGCCCTTGTAGCTCACGTCGTCGACGAGCTGGTGGTCGTCGTTGCCGGCGTAGACGGCGTAGTAGTCGACCCACTCGTAGTAGAGGTCGCCATCCTCGTAGTCCCACACGGTGTTACGGGCGGCGAAGTCGCCGAAGGCGTCGGCCATGTCGACGCCGCGTTCGGACAGCTCCGCGGCGAGGGTGTCCTGGGGCGTGGTGGTGTCCCCGGGGAGGGTCCAGGAGTCGATGACCATCTGGGGGTCCGCCGCGATCTCGGAGATGTACGTCGGGAAGATCATCGCCCCGTACTGGTGGTACTCCTGAAGGGTGCCGGTGTCGGGGTAGTCGAAGAAGTACACCGGCAGCTCGGGCAGCAGCGCATACCCATAGAGGAACGCGGCATAATATTGGTAGCTCGCGTCGAGGACCTGCCCCTCGATCCACATCGCCGTGGCCTCCCAGTACCAGGCGCTGTCGCCGGTGTAGTCGTAGCGGCCGGTGGCGTCTTGCAGCGAGTGGAAGAACTCGTGCACCACCGTGCCCTCGGTCCACGTCAGGTCGCCGAGGATGTCCGCGCCGATGACGATCATCGGCAGACCGTCGTCGTCGCGGTTGTAGTAGCCGGAGTTGCCGTAGGCGGAGGGGGTGCCCCCGCCGGTGTCGCCGATGTAGACGTTGAAATAATACTGGTCGGTGGCGATGGGCTGCTGCATCTGGAGCCCGTCGACCTCGGCTTCCCAGGCGAACTCGAAGTCATCGAGGACCGCCTGGGCCAAGGCTTGGGACACGCCGCCGGAGGTGCCCCACTTCACGTGGAAGTGGGTGCCGATAAGCTCGTGGGGGTAGCTGTCGGCGTAGGCGTCGTGTTCCTGGAGCGGTCCGCCGGCGGGCGGCGGGGCGGGAAAGGTGTGGCGCGGGCCGAGGTTCGCCAGGGTGTAGGCGCTCCCGCACGGCGGCCGGAGGTCGGGAGGAGCGGCGAGCGCGGTGGCGAGGAGCAGCATGACGGGCCTGGAATCGCGGACAGCGTAGCCCGGGTCGGGGGGCGCTCGGGTGCTGACCAGACTTTGTCAGCTGCGCGTCGTTACCGCATCCGCCCGGAATGGTCCGGGGAGTCAGCGCGGGACGTGCCGGTGGGGCCACCCGCGATAGACGGGCGCGCGATGTCCACTCCCGCCGGCGCCACGCCGAACGAGCTCCAAGCCCACTATGACGCGGGCGATTCGTTCTACGGCTTGTGGCTCGATGAGGAGCGGGTCTACTCCGCCGCCCTCTGGGAGAACGCTGAGGACCTCGCGGCGGCCCAACGCGCCAAGCTGGCCTGGCACGCCGCCGAAGCGGGCGTCGTCCCCGGTGCCCGGGTGCTCGATGTGGGGTGCGGCTGGGGTGCATTCCTGGCGTTTTCCCTGAAGGAAGGTGGCGCTGCCGAGGCGGTTGGGCTCACCCCGAGCCCCTCCCAGGCCCGCGCCACCGCTGCCCGAGCCCTCCCCGGCCTGCGCGTTCACGCCCACGGCTGGGACCAGCACGTCGACGAGCCGTACGACGCGATGGTCTGCGTCGGCGCGCTGGAGCACTTCGTCCGCCCCGAGGACGACGACACCACCCGGGTGGCCCGGTACCGGGCGTTCTTCGACTTTGCCCGCGCGCACTTGCGGCCCGGCGCCCACCTCTCGCTCCAGACCATCGCCTACGGGGACTTCCCCGGGGGGCGGCTGGATCCGTTCATCACCGCGCGGATCTTCCCCGGCTCCGACCTCCCGCGGCTCGCCCAGCTGGCCGAGGCGTGGACCGGCCCGTTCTCCCTCGTGCGCCTCCGCAACGACCCGCTCGACTACGCGCGCACCTGCGCCGTGTGGGCGGAGCGCCTCGCCGCGCGTCGGGCAGAGGCCGAGGCCCTGGTCGGCGCCGAGAAGGTGGCTGACTACCTCCGCTACCTCAAGATGAGCGCGGCGGGGTTCCGCTCGGGGGCGCTGGAGCTTTTGCGGGTGACGCTGCGGGGAAGGTGAGGGGAGCCCTCCGGCATCTCCCGTTCACCCCCGCACGACAGCCGCCGCCGCAAACCCCTCCGCCGGCCTCGCCTCCGCCACCATCGGCAGCTCCCGCGAGCCGGGGCCCTCCCACACCCGCAACGACGCCGCGCGCTCTCCGCCGGGCTGCGGGGCGATCCACGCGAAGGCATGCAGCCCCACGGGCTCGGTGCACTCGACGTCGTCGAACGCCGGGGACCAATGCCCGGTGTTGAAGTACTCGACCCCCTCGATGTTCCGGGCCGCGGCGCGGTGGGTGTGGCCGACGACCACCCGGCTCACGCGCGCGATCCGCGCCAGCTCCCCGAGGCGCTCCTTGATCACCGCCTCGGTGCCCGCCACCTCGCTGCGGATGCCCCGCGCATACGCGACGTAGAGGGGGAGCAGGGCCAGGAAGAACAGCCACACCGTCCAGGTGTGGGCGCCGCTGATCCAGTGGAGCGTGAGCATACCGTAGAACGCGGCGCCGAAGAGCCCGAAGAGGAGAAACGCACGATCCAACCACAGCTCTCGGGCGACCATCAGGGGCTTGAACACCGCGGAGTGCACCGCCATCTCCCGGAGGGCGACGGCGACGGAGGGCCGGGAGTTGGCGCGCTTGGCGACGTCCTCCAGGCGCTCGGCGAGGTTGACCGGATCGCGGTGCGCGGGGCGGAACCCTTCGTCGAGGGTGACCCAGAGGGTCATGATCGCCGTCCAGAACCACTCGACGCCGAGGAGCGGCTGGTACCGTGCGATGTACCGCACGAAGAAGCGGAAATAGTCGGGCAACGAGCGGATGAAGCTCGACTCCACGTGGGGGTTGAAGTACCCCATCCCGTTGAGCATCAGCTTCCCGGCGGTGTTGCCGAACGGCGAGCGCACCCGGAGGGCGCCGCGCACGTCGATGAACGGGTGGAGCGGGTCCTGACAGACGCAGTACGCGTCGAACTGGTTGCCGTGCACCACCAGCGTGTCGTCCCCGCTCATGCGGAACCACTCGCACACGGTGATCCGATCGGAGCCTTCGGGGGCGATGGCCGAGATGAGCCGGGCCTGCACCGATGGCCAGTGCAGGTCGAGATCGTGGTTGCCGATCACGAAGGTGAGCGAGTTCCCGTCCGCGACCCAGCGCTGGAGCGCGGCGATGGCCCCAGGGTGGAAGCTGAGGATCCGCTCGAGCTTCCAGAGCGACTTTGGCTCCTCCGACTCCAGGCCGCGGCGCCGTTCGAGCCAGGAGATGGGGAACGGGGCCGGGTCGGGCGCCGCCACGATGGTGTCGAAGTCGAGGGTGTCGCCGTTGCAGATGAGCTCTACGGGCTCGCCCCCGGCCAGCTCGCGGAAGTGCTCGAGCACGGCGGCGAAGCGGACGTCATCCTTCAGGCCGGCCTGCTTGTACTGCCGCCACCCCGGCCGCCGGGGGTCGGGCACGTCGGCGTCGGAGAGGTGGACGTCGCTGATCACTGCCGTGAACCGCGGCTTCACGCCGCCCTCCTCGGGCGGGCGCGGGTCCCGGGCGCGGGTAGACCAGAGCGGCACGCGCGTGAGTGTGCTCACCCCGGGCCGCCTGTCCAGAGGGTTCACCGAAATGTCGCAGGGCCGCGGCACGGTCGCGGGGACCGGTGCGCCCGCCCGCCCGCCCGGCTACCCCTCCACCATGTTCCGCCGTTCGCCGCTCGACGAAGCCGACCGCGCCCTCGACGCCGCGCAGACCTACGCGGAGTGGCAGTCCGCCGCCGAGGCGCACGACCGCCTCTCCGGCGCCGAGTCGTGGCGTGCCGAGGAGGAGAGCCCGTTTTACGACGCCCCCCTCCTCCGCACCGACACCGCCGACCTCCGGGCCCTCCGCCTGCGCGGCGACGGCCTCGCGCTCATCCGGGCGCTCACCGACTCGGTCTACCGCCACCAGGCCGACGTGGGCGCCCCTGAGCTGTACGCCGAGGCGCTAGCCGGCCCAAAGCGGCTCGTCTCCGCCTGGCTCGACGAAGCCGACGCGTCACTCCGGTGGCTCGCGGCGCACCCTATCCCTGGGCTGGACGCGGCGGAGAAGCTGCGTCGTTTTGAGCAGGCGTGGAAGGTCTACGGGCGCACGGCGCTTTTGCTCTCCGGCGGGGCCACCTGGGGCTTCCACCACCTCGGCGTGGTGAAGTCCCTGTTTGAGGCCGACTGCCTCCCCCACATCCTCTCCGGCGCGAGCACCGGCGCGATGGTCGCCGGGGGCATCTGCTGCCGCACCGACGCCGAGCTGGCAGACCTCTTCGCGCACCCCGAACAGATGCGCCTGGACGGACTGCTCTCCGTCGGCGCTCGCCGCATGCTCCAGACCGGCGCCTGGCTCGACCCCGAGCAGCTCAAGGCGGTGCTCCGCCACAACCTCGGCGACTGGACTTTTGGCGAGGCCTTCGCCCGCAGCGGCCGCGCGCTCAACATCTCCGTGTCGCCGACCCGTACCCGGCAGAAGCCACGGGTCCTCTCGCACCTGACCGCGCCGGAGGTCCTGGTGGCGAACGCCGCGTTGGCGTCGAGCGCGTTGCCGGGGTTGTTCCCGCCGGTGGAGCTGTCGGCCCGCGGCCCTGACGGCGTGCGGCCCTACTCGCCAGGCGAACGCTGGGTGGACGGGTCGCTCTACGGCGATCTCCCGAAGCTCCGCCTCGCACGCCTGCACAACGTCAACCACTTCATCGTGAGCCAGACCAACCCCCACGTGGCGCCGTTCGGGCGCCTCCGGAACCGACGCGGGGTGGCGCCGGCCGTGGCTGGGGCGGCGATGTCCGCAGCGCGGAGCCAGGGCGTGGCGGCGGCGGCGTTCGCCCGTGCGGCCACCCCCGGCTCGGCGGGCCCGCTACGCGAATTGGCCGATCGTACCTACGCGATGGTCACCCAGGACTACGGCGGCGACATCGACATCCACCCCCGCTTCCGCCCGGCGCTGCTCACGAACCTCGTGAGCAACCCCACGCCCGAGACGCTCCGCGACTTCATCCGCGAAGGCGAGCGGGCCACCTGGCCCGTCCTGGCCCGGGTGCGCGACCAGACGCGGCTGGGGCGGGCGTTTCGGGAGTGTGTGGGCGAGCTGTCGGCCAAGAGCAGTCGCAAGTAGCGGATGGCCATGGGCGGTGGCGCGAGGTCCGCCTGCCGCCCGGCCAGAAAGGCGGTCGAGGAGCCGCCGTCGGCGAGAATGGCGGGTCGGGCGGGGTGGCCGCTGCGGCGCCGTCGCCGACGCGGGTCATGGCTCGCGAGGGTGGGGGAGGGACGGGAGGGGGAACCCCCCTTTGTGAGGAGCCGACCGTCCGCGAACGTTCCGTGAGTTTAGGGGATGACCTCCCGCCCGCCGCGCCCTCGACAAGGCACGCAGCGCCGCAAAGGCGCCAAGAACACCGTCGATCTACGTCGTCGCCCGGTCGAGCGCTCAGGCTGGCGGCCGCGTCGCTCCCTCCGCCGACAGAGAAGCCTCCCGCCTCAAGTCTCCAGCCTCAAACCTACAGTCTAAGGCCCCTGGTCTAAAGCCTCTTCAGCCACACCGCATACACCGGCAGCCCCTGCGCATCGAACTTGGCCTGGTACCCGGTGATCACGTCGTCGGGCCACGGGGCGCCCTGGGTGCGCACATCGTCGCTCACCCCATGGACCGTCCAGCCGCCGACGCGTTCGGCGCCGGCGAGCAGCGCCTGCTGGTGGGGCCGGAAGTCGGTCTTGAGCCGCAGCTCGCCGCCCGGGCGCACCAGCCGCGCGGCGAGGGCCACGAAGTCGTCCTTGATCAACCGGTGTTTGGCTTCGGAGCTGCTCACCCATGGATCGGGATGGTGTACGTAGATCCCGCAGAGTTCGCCGTCGGCGAAGAGGTCGGGGAGGTCGAACCAGGAGTAGCGCACGACCCGGCCGTTGGTGGCGCCGGCGGCCCGGAGCTTCTCCGCGGCCTGCACACAGCGTTTGAAGCGGATCTCCAGCCCGATCCAGTCCTCCGCCGGGGCGCTCGCGGCCCGATCCGCCAGCCAGGAGCCGTTGCCGAGGCCGAGCTCCAGGAACCGCGGCGCCTCCCTCCCAAAAACTTCGTTCCACCGGCCTTTGGCGCCCGGCGCGACCTCCGCCGGGAGGATCTCCTGGCCGAAGCTCGCGTGACGGTCACGATAGGGGTTCACCTCGGGGCGGCTGCCCGCGAGGGACGTACGTTCGAGAAACGGAGCGGCGGCGCGGCCGGGGCGGCGGTTCATCGGGCGCGCGTTCTACCCTGCCTCGCGTTAGGCCGCACCGCCATGATCGACGACATCCTCCGCGCCAAGCGCGCCGGTGCCCGCCTCTCCGACGCCCAGATCGCCGCCTTCGTCCGGGGCGTCGTGGATGGTTCGGTCTCCCGCCCTCAGGCCGCGGCTTGGCTGGCGTTCTCGTTCGTCAACGGGCTCGACGATGGCGAGTCCGTCGCCCTCACCCGCGAGATGACCGACTCCGGGAAGCGGCTCTCCTGGCCGGGGATCGAGGGGCCGTTCATCGACAAACACAGCACCGGCGGGGTGGGCGACAAGGTGAGCCTCGTCCTCGCGCCGCTCTGGGCCGAGCTCGGCTGGAAGGTGCCGATGATCTCCGGCCGCGGCCTCGGCCACACCGGCGGCACGCTCGACAAGCTGGAGGCGATCCCCGGCTTCCGCACCGATCTCGATGACGCGGCGCTGCACCGCACCCTCCGGGACGTCGGCTTCTTCATGAACGGCCAGACCGGCGAGCTCGCCCCCGCCGATCGGGTGCTCTACGCCCTGCGCAACGAGACGCAGACCGTGGAGTGCATCCCGCTCATCGTGGCGAGCATCCTCAGCAAGAAGCTCGCCGAGGGCCTGGATCGGCTCGTGCTCGACGTGAAGGTCGGCTCCGGCGCCTTCATGAAGACCTTCGCCGACGCCGAGCGCCTCGCCCGCGCGCTGGTGCGGGTGGGCAACGGCGCCGGGGTGCACACCACGGCCGACCTCACCGACATGGAGCAGCCCCTCGGCGTCGCCGCCGGCAACGCCAACGAGGTGTGGGAGTCGATCGAGACCCTCCAGGGCGGCGGTCCGGCCGACCTCCGCGAGCTCACGATCCGCCTCGCCGGCCACCCGGACGCGGAGCGGGTCCTCGCGAGCGGCGCGGCCTACGAGCGGTTCGCGAAGATGGTGCGCGCCCACGGCGGCGACCTGTCGGGGCTTCCGGGGAAACCGTCGGAAGAGGTCTACGTGGCGGCGGAGGCCGGGGTCGTCACCCGGTGCGACGCGATGGGCATCGGCCGCGCGGCGTTCGTGCTCGGCGCGGGTCGACTGCGGGCGGAGGACCCCGTGGATCCTCGGGTGGGTGTGCTCGTGCACAAGAAGGTCGGGGACCGCGTGGGCCGGGGCGAGCCGCTGGCGACGCTCCAACACGCCAACCGGGCGCTCGATCGCGCCCGCGCCGAGGTGGCGGGTGCGTTCACGATCGGGCAAGCTGCCGAGCCCCGCCCGCTGATGCTCGCCCGCATCGAGGCCACGTCTTGACCCTGCTCCTCCTCTCGCTCTCCGCGCTCGCGGCAGACCCGGCGCCGGCCCCGGTGAGCGCGCCCGCGCCGGGCACCGCACCAGCCGCCGGCGCGCATCCGCCCGGCTACGTCCCTCCGGTCGCGCACCCCTCCGTCGATCCCCTGATGCCGCAGTCGTACCGCACGGTGCCGCGCGGCGAGTACCCCTGCAAGGTGCGCATCCTCGTCACCGACACGGGCGAGGTGAAGGACGTCGAGAAGATCGAGTGTGGGGACGACGCGTACTACGCCCTCGCCACAGCCATCGTGCAGTGGAAGTTCGACCCGGCGACGCTCGACGGCAAGCCCGTCTCGGGCGACCTGCTCTACGACACCACCTTCACGGTGGAGACCTTCCTCCCCCGCAAACACATCGTCGGCTTCGTCGGTGCGTTGGTGAGCATCGGCGGCGCCGGGTGGTTCGGCGCCGAAGGGCGCGTCCACCTCGGCGAGCAGGTGAGCTTCTCCGGCGGCGTAGACCTCGACCAGGACTTCGTCCCCGGTGAGCTCACCCCGCTCTGGGCCCCGACCTTCCACGCCGACGTGGCGATCTCCAGCCCCCGCAAACACAGCGATCACCGGGGCATCTACGGTTTTACGATCGGCGGCTACGGCGACGCCTACGGCTCTGCCGGCATGTACTCCGGCTTCCGCGGCGAGCTGATGACCCCGGTCCCCGGGCTCTCCGTCGGCGGCGATGCTGGCGTCGCCTTCCTGTTCACCAACCCCCAGACCATCGGCGACGTGGGCATCTGGCAGCGGGACGGCGCCAACCCCTTCTTCCCCTGGCTCAAGCTCTCGCTCATCTGGTACGCGCCCATCCCCAGGGACCGCTTCGTGGTCGTTCCCCGCGAGGACGACCCCGCGGTGTACGAGCCGCCGATCATCGAGCCCGAGCCGCTCCCCGACAACGGTCACGCGTTCGACGGCATCCGCAGCGTCCACTGGAGTGAGATCGAGCCGAGCTACGGCGAACAGACCCCGGTTGGCCCCGAGTTCGCGCTCTACCCGCCCGGCAGCTACCGCTGCGACGTTCGCGCCATCGTCACGCCGCAGGGTACGGCGCGGCTCGTTCGTGCCGAAGTGTGCCCGGTGGCGGCGCGGAAGGCCGCGGAGGAGAACGTCGCCCACTGGGAGTGGCCAGAGCGCCCCGGCGACGCCGAGGTGCAGGCGGTCTTCCCCGCCACCCTCTTCGTCCGTCGCGGCGATGCCCAGCTCGTGCCGGCTCAGTCGGTCATGCAGCTGGTCGACGGCGTGGCCAAGCCCCTGCCGAAGCGCAACTCGAATCCCCCGATCTACGTGCATTCGTTCACGCCGCCCGAGTGGGGACAGACCCGCCCGACCGGCGCCTGCTACGTGGATGTGGACCTCGACGCCGAAGGCAAGCTGCTCAAGACGCGCTGGGCCCAGGGAGAGATCGAGGTGAGCGGCCAGGTGATGGACGCCCTGCGCTCCTGGACGTTCTACCCGGTGATCATCACCGGGGAGCGCACCGCGGCCCGGGTGCGCCTCTCGATGTGCGATTATTAGCGGATGCGTAAGCTCCTCGATGGCCACGCGACGTTCCGTCGTGAGTACGTGGCGGGCGCCCGGGACTTCCTCCGGACCCTCGCCAGCGAGCACCAGTCCCCCTCGGCGATGTACATCGGCTGTAGCGACAGCCGGGTGGTCCCCGAGCTCCTCACCACCTCCGCGCCCGGTGAGCTCTTCGTCGTGCGCAACATCGCCAACGCCGCGCCGCCGCTCCAGGACCGGGACGCGAGCGTGGGCGCCGCGCTCGACTACGCGATCGAGGTGCTCCACGTCGAGCACGTGATCGTCTGCGGGCACTACGGATGCGGCGGGGTGAAGGCGGTGCTCGACGGGCATCACGCGCTCCGTCGCCACCCCTCGCTGCATGAGTGGCTCGACCACCTCGCCCCGCCGATCCTCGCCTCCCGGCTCGCCCTGGTCGATCCCGAAGAGCAGTGGCGCGCGGCGGTCGAGGCCAACGTGGTGCAGCAGCTGGCCAACCTCTCCACGTTCGCCTCGGTGCGCGGGCACCTGGAGTCGGGGAAGCTCCAGCTTCACGGCTGGGTCTACGACCTCCACACCGGCGGGGTCTCCGTGTACGACGAAGCGGGTGAGCGGTTCGTCGACGCGCGGTCCCTGGGATGATGCGCGTCGTCTCGTTCTTCGGGTTGTTCGTCCTCGTCTTCCTCGCGTGGTTGATGAGCGAGGATCGCCGCCGGGTGCCCTGGCGGGTCATCGGCTGGGGCATCGCCTTGCAGCTCGGGTTCGGGCTCGTGGTGCTCGCGCCGGCCGCCCAGCAGTTCTTCTTCGAGTACGTGGACGCCGGCGTGCGGACCCTCGTCGGCTTCTCCGAGAAGGGCGCCGACTTCGCCTTCCAGTCGGTGGAGCCCCACCAGATCGCCGACGCCGACGGGCACCTGCAGTTCTACGCAGGACACATCTCCCCGCCGCTGAAGACCTTCGCCTTCTGGATCCTCCCGAGCATCATCTTCTTCTCGTGCATCATGGCGATCAGCTACCACCTGGGGCTGATGCAGAAGGTGGTCCACGGCATGGCGTGGGTGATGTTTCGGACCATGAAGACCAGCGGCGCGGAGACGCTCTCGACCGCCGCCAACATCTTCCTCGGGCAGACCGAAGCGCCGCTCTTGGTCAAGCCGTTCATCGCGAAGATGACGCGGTCCGAGCTGTTCTGCGTCATGCTCGGCGGCTTCGCGAACACGGCAGGCGGCGTCCTCGCGGCCTACGTGGCGTTCCTCCACGACGTGCCGGGCATCGCGGGCCACCTGGTCACCTCGAGCATCCTCAGCGCGCCGGCCACGCTGGTGATCGCCAAGGTGATGGTCCCAGAGCGCGAGGTCCCCGCGACGGCGCACTCCATGGGGCTCAACGACGAGCGCCCTGACGGCAATGTCATGGCGGCGGCCGCGCGCGGCGCCAGCGAGGGCATGCAGCTCGCCATCAACGTCGCGGCGATGCTCATCGCGTTCGTGGCGCTCATGGCCATGGCCGACTGGGCGCTCGGCCTGGTGCCCTTCCTCGGAGAGCCGCTCTCCTTGTCCCGAATCCTCGGCTGGCTCTTCACCCCGCTCGCCTTCGTGATGGGCGTGCCCTGGGCCGAAGCGGCGCCCGTTGGCCAGCTCCTCGGCGAGAAGCTGGTGCTCACCGAGTTCCTGGCGTACGTCGACCTCGGCAAGCTCCAAGAGAGCGCCAACCCGCTCAGCGCCCGCAGCGCCGTCATCGCCAGCTATGCCCTCTGCGGCTTCGCCAACTTCGCGAGCATCGGCATCCAGATCGGCGGCATCGGCCCGATGGCGCCCCACCGCCACGACGAGATCGCGTCGCTGTCCATGCGCGCGATGCTCGGCGGATCGCTCGCCACCTTCATGACCGCCTGTGTCGCGGGCATGATGACCGCCTGACCGGACGAAGCACCGCCGCATGGACCTCGTTCAACTCCACACCTTCGAGCCGCTGACCGCAGCGGGGCTCGCGCGGGAGCTCCGCCCCCGCATCGACGTCCGCTGGCTGGAGCGCTGGGCCGTCCTCTCCGCCGACATCGCCGGTCCGTGGCGCCCCGCGGACGTGTGGCCGGGCGGTCTGGAGCGGCTGGTCTGGACGGCCACGTTCCACTACCCGGACGGCGGGTTCTTCACCCCGGCGGGGGAGGCGGCCGCTTCGGGGGTGGGCACCCTCGGCAAGCGGCAAGCGCCCGTACACCCAGCAGAGATCGTGGCCGGCGCGTTTGGCGGCGCCTTGGTGCTCTGGCACAGCGATCCCGGTCGTTCGGCCTACGCGTCGATCTGGCGGGAGCGCCGGCTGCGCTGGAGCCTGCGCCTGGACGCGGGCGAGCGCCTCGTGCGCTGCGACGGCGAGCGGGTGGTCGTGGAGTCTCCGCCCCGCCACCTGCCCGAGGGTGACCGCGCGGGGGTGCTCCTCGCCGGCTGGGAGCGGCTCCTCGGCGAGCGGCTGGACCTCGAAGGCGGTGAACGGCTCACCCTGGTCGACACGCTCGGTGCCCTCACCGCGGAGGCGCGGCCCGAACGCCTCTTCGCCCATGGCGAGTGGGCGGGACAGCGGCCGGCGGTAGGGCGGCGGACGGGCTGAGGGTCGCTGCGGCCGCGCCGGGCGGACCACCCCAAGCGCTTCGAGCGCCGTCCACGGCTCGCACTCCCGACGCCAATCCGTTTGCCAGGAGACGCCGTAGAAGCCCCCCCTTTCGCGAGACCGCCCGCGATCCGTAAGAGGAGGTGCCTGTGGGGGAACCGTGTCTCGATCTCTGTACCCGCTGCTCCTGTTGCTCGCTGCCTGCGAGGTGCCGGGGTTCGAGCCGGACGACTCCGCCCTCCGGGCTCCCGAGGAGCTCGCTGAGCGAAAGGCCACTCCAGAGGTCGAGGTTTGCGATGGACGGGACAACGATCACGACGGCGTGAGCGACGAAGACTGCCGCTCGTGCGACATGGTCGTCACCCGGACGGCGGTATGGTGGGTCAACCACCCGTGCGTGGTCGATGGCGGCGCGGTGGGCCGGACCTTGGTCCCGGTCACGGTGGGCACGGTCACGATGAAGTCGGGGCGGGACGTGTCGTTGTTCGTGCGCGGGCACCGCGCGGAGGCCGATCCCCTCGCGGACCAGCTGCTCGCCGCCAAGCTCAACCGCGGCGCCTTTGGGTCCGGCGGCGCGATCGTCGGCGACGTGGACGGCGACGGCGATCGAGAGACCCTGGATGAGGCGATCCCCTATGCCGAGGCGCTGTACGCCACGGCGCTCACCGTGAAGTCGGGCCACGACGACGACGAGCACCACAACACCGGCGAACACCGGGGGATCGCGAAGGACAAGCCCAAGGTCGACCCCGAGAAGATCGCCCACCAGGTCGAAGAGACCACCAAGCTCCTCCGCGGCTTCAACGCCAGCGGCCGCCGCCTGGCCACCTGGTTCGACGAGACCTGTAAGGCGTCGATCGAGCTCTGCAACGGCCTCGACGACGACCTCGACGGGCAGATGGACGAAGGTTGCCTTTGCGGCGCAGCGCTCCCCGCGGATCCCTGTCCCGGCGGCGAGGTAGCGAGCTACTACCAGGATCTTGACGGCGACGGCTTCGGCGGAACCTTCAAGGTTCAGGCCTGCGGCGCGCCCGCCGGCTTCGTGGACAACGGCGACGACTGCGACGACGCGGACGCGGCCGTGCACCCCGAAGCTCTCGAGACCTGCGACGGCGCGGATCAGGACTGCGACGGCATGGTTGACGAAGACCCGATCGACGGGACCAGCTTCTACGCCGACCTTGATGGCGACGGCTTCGGCGGCTTCGACAAGGTCTCCGCCTGCGAAGCGCCGGCCGGCTTCGTGGACAACGGCGAGGACTGCGACGACGCCCGCGCCGATGTCTTCCCCAACGCCCCCGAGACCTGCGACGGCGCCGACCAGGACTGCGACGGCGTGGTCGACGAAGACCCGATCGACGGCACCACGTTCTACGCTGACCTCGACGGCGACGGCTTCGGCGGCTTCGACAAGGTCTCCGCCTGCGAAGCGCCGGCCGGCTTCGTCGGCAACACGGAGGACTGCGACGACGCCCGCGCCGATGTCTTCCCCAACGCCCCCGAGACCTGCGACGGCGCCGACCAGGACTGCGACG
>CAIXRH010000012.1 GCA_903921785.1 uncultured Pseudomonadota bacterium | reverse complement strand
CGGGCGGGTAGTAGATCGGGAGGTCTCCCGCCGCTTCCCGCACGGTCGGGAGGTCCGCGGCGACGATGGGGATGTCGGTGGCGAGGTAGTCCCAGAGCTTCAGCGGCGACGTGAAGCGGCGGCCGAAGCTGTTGTCTTCAAGCGGGAGCACGAGCGCGTGGGCGTTCGTGAGCCGCGCAGGCAGCTCCCCGTAGGGGACCGTCTGGACCGCGACGACGTTTGGAGGGAGCGGCCCGGCCGGGGCGTCGCCGATCAGCTCCAGGCGTACGTCCGGCAGGCGGGACATCGCGTCGACGAGGCCGCCGACGCCCTTCCAGGCGCGCGCGGAGCCGGCGTAGACGACGGTGGGCGGCCCGGTCCGCAGCCCCGACACCACGCGGTCCGCGCGGGTCGCGTTCTGCACCACGTGCCGGATCGGGGGCAACCCTTCCCCGTACGCTTCTTCCAACGCCGCGAGCGTGCCCGCGCTGTTGGTGACGAGCGCCTGCGCCCGGCCGAGCATCGCCCGCTCCCACGCCTCGGTGACGCCGACCTCTTCCCCCTCCTCCGCCGCCCGTTGTTTCTCCAGGCAGTGCGCTTCGTAGACCACCCGCGGGCGCTCGCCGAGCACCCCGAGGTACTTCAGCTCGCGGACGAAGGCGATCGTGTCCCGCCCCGCGCCGTCCGCCCATTGGCCCGCCTTCCAGCGGAACCACAGCCCCGCACCGGGGCTCCAGCGCGTCGGCGACACCTGCAGGTTGAATGTCGGCAAGGGCGCGAGGCCCCAGGCGGCGAGCAGCGCGGTGGGGTCCTCCGGCGCGTCGGCGGCCGCGTTGGCGAAGAGCGTGACCTCGTGCCCCCGCGCCGCGAGCGCGTGGCAGGTGTGGACGACCTGCACCACCTGCGCCCGCATCGACGGGACCGTGGGGCGGAAGACGTGGAGCACGCGCACGCACCCCGGCTAATTCGCGAGGGGCCGGGCTGCGCCGATGGCCACGGGCTCAGGGCGCGACGGCGCTCGAGACCGTGCAGCGGTTGTAGTACTGGATCTCGGGGGTGAAGGCGTCCGCGTCGATCGCGGCGCACATGTGGGTGTGGTACCGCGCGGCGAAGTGCAACGTGCCGTCCGCGCCGCGCAGGTCGCCCACGTGTCCGCCCTGGGCGTCGAGCTCCTCCGTCGCGACCGCGCCGCCGTCGAGCTCCGTGCACCCGAGCACGACGGTCCCGTCGCACGCGATGCCGTACAGCTCGATCTCCGCCTCCCCGGGGACATGGGTGCTGACCAGCCCGTTGGCCTCGAGCACCGCGAGCCCGCCCGGGTTCGGCGAGTGGTGGTGGTACGCCCCGTCCGGCGAAGGATGGGCGGACCAGGTGTCGAAGGTGTACTGCTCCTCGCGGATGTCATCGCCCGGCGCGGCCGTGGCGTTGTAGAGCGACACCCCGTCCAGGGCGATCCCGATGGTGCCCCCGGGGAACTCGTCCAGGCTGGTGAGCATGGTGAGGTCGCGCATGTCCTCCGTGACCACGATCCCCTTGGCCACCGGCGCCGAGGGGATGCGCAGCACGAACGCCTGGGCGGTGAGCGTGTTGGGGTTCTGGTGGTACTCGCCGCCGCGGTCGTCCCAGGCCTCCCAGTTCTCGCTGGCGGTCTCGTAGTAGGGGCTGGGGTGCGGCGGGAGGTCGGTGGACGCGAGGACGAGGTCGTCGCCGTCCACAGACACGTCCACGCAGCGGAAATAGGTGGTGTAGAACGCCGGCACCCCGTCCCCAAACGAGGACGAGCAGGTGTCGAGCTGGCGAAGCGTCGTGTCGTCCGACTCCGCGGAGTCGAAGGGAGACGTGACGCAGGCCTGGAGCAGTACGGAGAAGAGCATGGGCACCCCGAGGGCCACAACGCGCCGGACTGGAAAACCTGGAGGCGCCATGTTCAAGAGCTCACGGCGGCGAGGCGCTGAGCCAACACCCCGGTGAACCGGTCCACCTCCCCTCCCCCGCCCAACGCCGGGGGCATGCCCACCACGAGCTCCACCCCCTGACGGTGGCCGGTGAGCGTCACGAAGAGGGGTGAACCAGGGTTTGCCGGCGGGAGCCAGTAGCAGGCCCGCCCCTGGAAGCCGGCGTGGTCCAGCACCCGTTCGTCCGCGCGGCCGAGGTTGCTGACGGTCCCGGTCACGGGCGCGCGACCGGAGGCGAACGCCTTCTTCGCCGAGGCCTTCCCCGAGGCGCGCATGAGCCAGAGCGGCACGCGGCGCAGCCCGTCCGCCGCGCGCACCGACCCGAGGTCCGCGTTCTGGGCGATCGCGAGCTCCACCGCCGCCGCTACGACCCCCGGCTCATCTCCCGGCGCGACGTCCACGCGCACGAAGCCGGTGAGGTTGGCGCAGGCGGCCTCGATCTTCGGGGCGAGGTGTCGGCGGAGGTCCACGGGCACCGACAGCCGGACCGGCGCGCCGACCGTCTCCGCCACCGCGACCAGCGTTCGCGGGAGGAGCGCCCGGCCCGCCGAGGGGAGCGTCCGGCGCGCCCACACCGCCGGCCCGGCCGCCGGCCCGTTCGCCGTCACGGCCGCCGGAAGCGGCGCGTCCGCCGGGGGCTCGGGCGTCGGCGCCCCCCCGGAGGGCTCGACGAGCGCGGCGAACCGCGATCCACGGGGAGACTCCCCGCGAAGCACCCGCCCGAGGTCCGCAACCCACGCCCAGGCGGCGCGCCCGTCGAACGCCGCGTGGTGGGTACGCACCAAAAGGCGCCCGGGGAAGCTCACGAGCTCCACGATCGGCCCGGCGAAGGGGTCGAGCGGCTGCGTCAGCGCGGAGTGCGCGGCGAGGCCGTCCCAGGCGTCCTCGACTGCACGGACGCGCGGCGGCTCACCGTCGGCGCTCCAGCGGGTGCCGCCGAGGACGCCGACACAGCGGGCGCGGGCGCCGGGCCAAAGCGGCAAAAGGGTGTCCATCGCTTCGCGCAGGCCCCTCACCGCCAGGCTCCCCTCCCCTTCGACCACGAGCTGGTTCACGAAGGGCGGCCAGAGCGCGTCCGCCGCCAACCACACCCGCTCCAGCCCGAAACACGGCCGCGCCTGCACCATGCGCGCCGGTATCCAGGCTCGCGCCGCGACGCCCCGACCGGTGATACATCGGCGGGTCCGCGGGCACCCCATGAACGTCACCACCTTCAACGTGAACTCCATCCGCGCCCGAAAGGAGCACCTCCTCGCGTGGCTCGACGACCGCGAACCCGACGTGGTCTGTCTCCAGGAGATCAAGTGTGTGGACGCCGAGGTTCCCCGGGCGGAGCTGGAGTCCCGCGGCTACCACGTCGCGACGTATGGACAGAAGACGTACAACGGGGTCGCGATCCTCTCCCGCACCCCGATCGCCGACGTGGCCACCGACCTGCCGTGGGCCGGGGACGCACAGGCGCGTGGCATCGCCGGCACCGTGCAGGGGGTGCGCATCGTCAACGTGTACGTGGTCAACGGGCAGGACACGGCCAGCGATAAGTACCCGTACAAGCTGGAATGGCTCCGCCACCTCCACGCCTACGTCGCCCCGCTGGTGGGTCAGCCGCTGGTGCTCTGCGGGGACTTCAACATCGCCCCCGCCGACGCCGACGTGTACGACCCCGCGGCCTGGAAGGATCAGGTCCTCTGCACCGAAGCGGAGCGGCACGCCTTCCAGGGCCTCCTCGCCCTCGGCCTCACCGACAGCTTCCGCAAGGTGCGCCCCAACGCCCGCCAGTTCACCTGGTGGGACTACCGCGGGAGCATGTTCGAGCAGGGCAAGGGCGTGCGCATCGACCACCACCTGGTGAGCGCGTCGCTGCTCCCGCGGGTCGTCGATGTGACGGTGGACATGGAGGAGCGCGGCCGCCCGCAGGCTTCGGATCACGCGCCGGTGACGCTGCACCTGGCCTGACTCACCCCACCTCAAACCCCCACGCCAGCCAGCTGTCCGCCTTCGGGTCATCCGGCACGAAGAACCCGTCCAGCCAGGGAACCGCCACGTAGCGGCCCGGGACGAGGGTAAAGCGGTCGCGGAAGCGACCGGCACCGAGGTCGTCGTGCATCGTCGGTGCGACGGGGGCGCCTTCGGGGGACCAGAAGCGGCTGCCGGGCGCCTGGGTGAGCTTCAGCGCGCAGCCGTCGGCGTCGAGCGGGTAGATCCGCCAGTCGGTCGCGTGCACGTCGTAGAACGTGGCCTCGGCCGGTGCGGTGGGGAGCGAGGGCACGTCGCCGAGGCAGAAGCGCTGCTCGGACTTGTCCACCTTGCGCAAGAACGGGACGCTGGGGAGCGCGGTGTAGTCCGGCTCCAGGTACAGCCCGGGGTCGCTGGGCAGCGGGCGGAGGGTGGCCTCCACGGGCGCGGGCGGGAGCGTGGCGGAGGCGTCCACATCGAGCGAGGCGCCGACGTGGGTCGGGTGCTCCACCCGGAAGTGGTACACCGCCCGAGGACAATGCACCATGAAGGTGCCGTCGGCGGCGGTGACCGCGTCGCAGCCCGACTCCGTGTCCAGGCGCGCGCCGACCACCGGCGCGCCGCCGGGCTCCACGACCCGGCCACGCACCTCCACATCACACGCGATGAGGAGCGAAAGGAGGACCACGCGGTGTCGAAGTCAGTCGAGGTACTGGGCGTGGTCGAACTTGCTCATCGGGATGAACACGCGGCGCGGATCGCCCTCGAGGCGGGCGCCCTTCTCGTCGAACCACCCGTCCACGGCGACCTTCCATCCACCGCCCGGCTCCCCTTCGAGAACGCCCTCCAGGATCACCGCCGCGCGGGGGATGTACCCGGGCTGAGTGAAGAACGGCTGCTTCAGGAAGACTCGGACGCGCATCGGGGCTCCTCGCGGGGACATCCTGTAACGCGGATGCATCAAACGCTGGCCAGATTACTCTTGACGTGTCTATACTTGGCGGGAGTTTCCGTGCGTAGCTCCGTCCCCATCGGTTTGCTTGTGTTCCTCACCGCGCCGCTGGTTGCGCGCGGCGCGGAGCCGCTCGCCGCGTGGATCCGGGCCGAGCCGCCGGGGCGCGCGGCGATGGCCACCGGCGGCGGCGCTCCCGTCGAAGCGTCGCCCGCCGTCGATTTCGGCCTCGCGCCCGGCCAGTCGCTCCACGCGATCCTCCGCACCAGCCTCGGCGTCATCGACTGCACGCTCGCGACGGACGACGCGCCTGGCTCCGTGAAGGCCTTCGTGGACCTCGCGCGGGGCCTCCGCCCATGGGTAGACCCTCGCTCCGGTGCCGAAGTGATCCGCCCACTCTACGACGGCACGCTCTTCCATAGGGTGATCCCTGGCTTCCTCATCCAGGGCGGCGATCCGACCGGCACCGGCGCCGGCGGTCCGGGCTTCTCCATCCCGGACGAGCTCGGCCCCGAGAGCCGCTTCGACGGCCCGGGCGTGCTCGCGTTCGCCAACCGCGGCCCGAACACCAACGGCTCGCAGTTCTTCGTCACCGACGGCCCCGCCCACCACCTCGATGGGCGGTACACCCGTCTGGGCATCTGCGGAAACCTCCCGGTGATCGCGGCGATCGCCCGCGTTCCTCGTGGCGAGGCCAACCGACCGGTGCAGCCGCCCGTGCTCCGCGCCGTGGAGATCGCCGCGCGATAGGCCGCGAGGATGCGCTCCGGCCTCCGCATCCCCGTCCCCGGCGACAAAAGTGTCTCCCACCGCGCGCTGCTCTTCGGCGCGTTGGCCGTAGGAGAGACGCGGATCACCGGCCTGCTCGGCGCCGAGGACGTCGGGCGCACCGCCCAGGCCGTGCGGCAGCTCGGCGCCGCCGTGCACGAGGCGGGGCACGAGGTCGTGGTCACCGGCGGCCCGTGGCACGACGCGGGCGCGATCGACTGCGGAAACTCCGGCACCACCGCGCGACTCCTCCTCGGCGCGCTCGCCCCTCGCGCGGGCGCGACCCTGTCGGGCGACGCTTCCCTCTCCCGACGACCGATGCGCCGCGTGCTCGGTCCGCTCGGGCGGATGGGCGGCCAGTTCGACGGGGGGCCCACGCTCCCGGTCGCGGTGCGGCGGGCGGCGATGGTGGGCGCCGAGATCGTCGCCGAGGTGGCGAGCGCGCAGGTGAAGTCGGCGGTGCTCCTGGCGGGCCTGGGGGCGGCGGGGCAGACGACGTACGTCGAACCGATGGCGACGCGGGACCACACCGAGCGCATGCTCACGGGCATGGGCGCGCCGCTTCGGGTCGTGGCGTCGGCGGGCGGCACGCGCATCTCCATCTCGGCCGGGCCGATCCACGGCGTCCGCCTCACCGTCCCGGGGGACGTGTCCAGCGCCGCGTTCTGGATGGTCGCGGCCGCGATCCACCCGGGCGTGTCGGTCACGCTGACCGGTGTCGGGCTCAACCCCACCCGCACCGGGGTGCTCGACGTGCTCCGCCGGATGGGCGCGCGCGTGGAGGTCGAAGCGCGCGGCGGCATCGAGCCGGTGGGCGATGTGACGGTCACCGGCGCGGGGCTCCGGGGCACGCGCATCGGCGGGGCGGAGGTGCCCACGCTCATCGACGAGCTGCCGATCCTGGCGATCGCGGCCGCCTTCGCCGAGGGCGAGACCGTCGTGACCGACGCTGCGGAGCTCCGCGTGAAGGAGAGCGACCGGGTCGCCGCGGTGGTGGAGGGCCTGCGGGCCACGGGCGGCGACGCCGACGCGCGGCCCGACGGCTTCGTGGTCCGGGGCGGGCAGCTGCGCGGCGGACACGTCCTCACCCACGGCGATCACCGCATCGCGATGGCCTTCTCGATCGCCGGGTTGGCGGCCCCGATCACGGTGGACGAGACAGCGTCGATCGCCACGAGCTACCCCGGGTTTTTGGCGACCCTGGCCCGGGTGCGCGGGGACGGCTGACCGACGACGGGTGAAGAGGGTCCCACCTCCAAGCCCGAGCGGCGGCGTCGCGAGCCAGGACCAGCGTCGGCGGTCGAGGGGCGGCCGGGGCGCCCGAGCTTCAGCCTGGCTTCACGAGGAGCGCGAGATCCTCCGCCAGCGGGCCGGGCGTCCCGAATTCATCCAGACCCAGGCCCGTTCGGAGCTCCGTACCGGTGACGGCGGGAATCCCGTCCACGTCGTTCCGCGGATAGCGGCCGAACGGGGCCTCGAGGTACCGGGACGCCAGCCGCAGCTCCCGGTGGGCCTCGGGCGTGCCCATGTTCGGCTGGTCCGGGGTGCGCTTCGGTGCGGGCCGGAGCCACTCCACGACGTGGAGACGCCCCTGCGCGGCGCTCGGCAGGAGGACGTCACCCTTCAGGCGCACGAGCGCACCGAGCAGGCGCGGATCGGAGTCGGCCGCGAACTCGATGGGGAGGTCCTCGCCGCCAACCAGGACGGACATCGTCACGCCCGTCGTCTCCACGTGGTGCAGGACGTAGTCTTGGGGCGGGGCCGGCCTCGTGGGGCGGGCCGGCCTCGTGGGGCAGGCGGGCAGCCCCACTCCCGCAGGCGAGCTGGAGCGTGAGCAACGGCAGCAGGGAGCCGGAAAGTCGGCAGACGGGGTCGATCCCCCCGCCCACCCGCGGAACGCGCCCGCCCCGAGACCCGAACGATCGCGAACCGGCTCGATCCGTCGTGGGCGCGGGGTCGCCGGCCACCCTTCGCACCGAGGGACGCCGGCGGAGCCAGATCGTCGGCGGCGGCAGAGGGAGCTTCACCACGGAGAGCGCGGAGGAAGGCCGTCCAGGAGGAGGAGGAGCCCAAGCAGCGCCCGAGGTGACGCGTCACTCCCCGCGTTGTTTGGCCGCGAACCCTGCCCGCCCCGCCATTCTCGCCGACCGCGGCTGCTCGACCACCGACGCGTCCGGGCGGCAAGCCGGTGGAGCGCCACCAGCCCCTCGACCCCGTCGCGCACGCCTCTCCGACCTCAGCCCGCGCCAAACCCGGCCGCCACCGCCCCCTCAAACGCCGCCACGCACCGCTCGGGCCCGTGATTCGCCGCCAGCCACCCCTGCACGGCGTCCACATCGGGGAGCTCCGGCACCGGGTCGTCCTCGGGATCATCGAGGACCACGGAGGCGGCCTCCGGGATTCCCCCGACGCGGCTGCCGATGGACGGGACGCCGCGCGCCGCGGCCTCCAGGAGCACCAGCCCCAACCCCTCGGCGCCGGAGCCGTCCGGGTAGGGGCGGCTGAGCAACACGACCGCCCAGGCGCCCTCCCAGGGAATGTCCCGGGTGAAGCCTCGGAACGTGGCCGCCACGCCCAGCTCGGCGGCCAGGGCCTCCAGCCGCGGACGCTCCGGGCCGTCGCCGACCACGTCGAGCGGGCGGCCGAGGCGGGAGGCGAGGCGTACCGCCCTGTCCACGCCCTTCTGGGCGTTGAGCCTCGCGATCACCAGGAGCTTCTCCCCCCGCCGCGCCGGCCGCACCGGGCGGATCGGGTAGGGCAGGACCGTGTGGGCGGCGCCGAGGACGCCGCCGAGGAAGCGGGACACCGGGAGGTTCACCGCCGCGGCCGCCACAAACCCCCGCCCGGCGATCACCGGGGCCCGGGTGAGGTCCGAGCCGTGCCAGGCGACCGCCAGCGGCGCCGCGCCGACCAGCGCCGCCGCGAGCGGCCAGGTGGCCGCCAGGACCAGCTCGCCCGGGCGAAGCCGAGGTCGGACCTGGGCGGCTGTCCAAAGATGGCCCCAACGGTTCCAGGAGCGGCCGTGGAGACGGGTCACCGGAACGGCGGCGGAGACGTCCGCCGCGGCCGCCCCCGTCGCGCCGCCGCCGAGATGCGTGAAAACCCGAAGCTCGTGGCCCGCCTCGGCCAGGGCCCGCGCCACGCCGCCCGACCACGTGGCCACGCCGCCATAGAACGGCGGGTACTCCGTGGTGAGCAGCGCGATCCGCACCTACAGCGGCTTGAGCGAGTCGCAGTCGATGGTGTCGGCGAGCACGCCCACCGACGCCTTCCAGGTGGACCCATCCGCGACGCCGGCCCAGCGATCCTGGGCGAGGTTGCACGCGAGCTCCCGCTGGTCCTCGTCCCGGAAGTGCAGCCCGTAGGTCTCCGTGCGGCCGGACTCCCGCTCGCTGCCGAGCGCGCCCGTGTTGGCGAGGGTGATCTCCGCCCACCGCGGCGTGTCGGCCACGCTGCTGCCCTGGGTGGTCTCGTTCCGTACGTGGTCCCACTTGTCGATGTCGTAGCTGCACCAATCGTCGTAGACTGGCTCGTCGCGGTACTTGGTGGTGCAGTCCTGGGAGGTGCTGAACGTGCCGTCGCCGTTGTCGTGGCGCACGTCGTGGCACTCCTGCCCGTCGGCCACCTTCTCGGTGGATCGCTCCTTCTGCACGCACGTCTGCCCGCGGGCGCCGGCCGGGACCTCGTTGTCCCACGCAGACTCGTGGACCGTCTGGTACCGCTCGATCGCGATGTCGCGCTGCCAGGTGTGCCCGATCACGGTGACCCCCGACTCCTTCGACCAGAGCAGGGTCACCAAGAAGCCGATGCACGCCAAAAGCGCGAGGCTGGCGCAGCCCAGTCCGGCGAACCACATCAACCCGCGCTTCTTGGGCGGCTCGGGCGGCGGCGCCGGCGGCTGCCCCTGCGCGGCGGCGCGCTCGGCCGCCTTCTTCTTCGCCGCCTCCTCCGCGGCGGCCTTCGCCGTGTCCTCGGCGAAGGTACCGCCCACCGCGGCAGCCTGGGCAGCGCGCAGCGCCACGGCCTTCGCCTTGTCGAGCGGACTGCCGCAGTTGACGCAGAACTCAGCCTTGGCGGCGTTCGGCGTGTCGCAGCCGGGGCAGAGCTTGTCCACGCCCTGGAAGGGGTGGTCCTCCACCGCCACCTCCTGACCGGCCGGCGGGAAGTAGCGCCGCGTGGGATCCTGCGCGGCCCCGCAGTTCGGGCAGTGGCGATGGGTGAGCCCGAGGAGGCCCTTGCTGTCGCAACCCGCACAATCCCAAATCATCTCGTAGCGTTTGGCGTCGGCCACACCCACCTCGTCTGGCGCGACTATTCGTTTTCTGTCACGATCTCCACATGCTCACGCTCGCCTTTGCCCTGTTCGCCAGCACCGCCCACGCCGCCGTCGACGCCGACGGCGACGGGTTCGACACCTCCTCCGACTGCGACGATCTGAACGCTGCCGTGAACCCCGGCGCTACCGAGGTCGCCGACGGTCTGGACAACGACTGCGACGGCACGGTCGATGAGGGTACCGGCGGCGGCCCCGACTCCGACGGCGACGGGTACTCGCCGGCCGCGGGCGATTGCGACGACGGCGAGAAGCTCGTTCACCCGGGCGCGACCGAAGTCTGCAACGGCCGGGACGACAACTGCGACGGCACCGCAGACGAGGGCATCACGGCCGACACCTGGTACGCCGACGCCGACGGCGACGGCTTCGGCGACCCCGGCACGGGCATCACCCAGTGCTCCGGCCCCGCCGGCTACGTCCACGACAACACCGACTGTGATGACGGCAGCGCCGCGGTGCATCCGGGCGCGACCGAGGTCGAGGCCGACGGTATCGATCAGGACTGCGACGGCACCGACGCCGGCGGCACCGGCGCGGACACCGGCGACACCGCGGACACCGGCGCCGGTGGCGACACCTCCGCCGACTCCGGGGCGGACACGTCGACCGCCGACACGGGCGACACCGGCACCGGCACCACCCACACGCTGTGCGCCACAACGCCGGGCGCCGCCCTCCCGTTCGCGGGCGCTCTCGCCGTCTTCGCCGCGTTCGCCCGGCGCAAGCGGCGCTGACCCCCGGCGGCGGGCGATGGAAGCGGAGCGCTGACGGTCGTTGCGCCTGAGCCGGGTTGGGCCGGCACCCAGGTTGTATGGCGCCCCCAACCCCGGTCCTGCCGGCACGACGCCGGCCGGTCGGCTCCCCGACGATCTACCGGACCGGCGGCGGCCCGCCCTCCCAACGCTCCACGTGGGCGGTGTCGCCCTCCCAGGGCACCCACACCGAGAGCGCGACGGCCACGGGATCGCCGGGCTCCATCCTCCCGGATGTGCTGGCGAGCACCGTCGCGGGGCCCGGGCCGTCACGGACCACGAGGGAGCTGTGGCCAGGGGTCGCTTCCACCCACGCGGTGAGCGAGCCGTCGGGGAGCGCGCGCGGCTGGAGGGACTCGGCGTGGCCGTCCGCCGCGGCGATGGGGTGCTCGCCGTACCGATCCACCTCGTAGACCCTCCGTTTCCCGTCGCGGGCGTCGCTGACGAGCAGGGTGGTGTCGGTGAGCGTCGGGCCGTCGGACGGGCAGCCGCCGGGGCTCCAGCCGCCGTGCGTGGCGTCGCCCTGGTCGGTCCAGGTCTTCCCGTCCCCCGAGGTGAGCGTGCGGATGTCGCGGCGCTGGCCGTCGGCGTCGCGGAAGGCGAGGACGAAGCCCTCGTCCCGGGCCGCCAACGCCGGTTTGCAGCACATGCACACCCCGTCGGCGCCGCCGCTGTAGACCACGGCGCCGTCCACGAAGACGGCGCTGGTCTTGCCGTTCCAGGCGAGCCCGGCCACCACCACCTTGTCGCCCTTCGCGGCGATCGCCGCCTGGAACGGGCCCTTCACGCCGCTGGGGGAGACGGCGGTCGACGCCCATCGCGACGTTCCCAGGACGCCCCGATCGGGGCCGGCCGTGGCGCGAAACAACGTCGTCGCCGTGGAGTACATCACCACCGGGGCGCCTCCAGCGAGCACGATCTCCGGGCGGATCTGCCCGCCGTCGCCGGTCTCCACGCCCTTCGCCACCACCTCCGGTTTCCCGAGGCCGTCGGAGTACCAGAGCGTGTCCCCCTCGAGCCACACCGCGTGCACGGTGACGCCCGACACCGCCAGGTCGACGTAGTGGCCCTTGGTCCAGGGGCCATCCACCGGTTCCGCGAACGCCAACGCGAAGGAGAGCAGCATCCCCCCAGCGTAGCGGCTTTTCAACGCGCCGCGAGCCTTGGCCGGTCAGGGCTTGTCGCGGCCGCCCCCGCCGGCGCCCGCCGCCGACTACCGGAGCGCTTCGCCGAAGACCCGGGAGTAGAGCTCCCGGTAGGTCTCGCTCAGGTCGCCGAGGTCGCGGCGGAAGACGTCCTTGTCGAGCTTGCGGCCGGTGGCGCGCTCCCAGAGGCGGCTGCCGTCGGGGGTGATCTCGTCGGCCAGCACGACCTGCCCGTGGTAGCGACCGAACTCCAGCTTGAAGTCGACCAACTCCACGCCGAGCGAATCCCAGAACGCGCGCAGGGCGTCGTTGACCGTGAGGGCGTACTCGCGCATCGCCGCGAGCTCCCAAGCCTTCGCGTAGCCCATGAGGATCGCGCCATCCTCGTTGATCTGCGGATCGTTGAGCTCATCGGACTTGTAGAAGTGCTCGAGCAGCGGGCGGGCCAGCTTCTCGCCTTCCGGGCGACCCAGCCGCTTGGCGAGCGAACCGGCGACCACGTTGCGCACCACCAGCTCCACCGGGATGATCTCCACCTTGCGGCAGAGCTGATCGCGGGGGCCGACCTGCTTGAGGAAGGCGGTGGGCACGCCGGCGGCGGCCATCTTCTCCATGAAGAAGGCGCTCAACTTGCAGTTGATCACCCCCTTGTCGGCGATCTGGGCCTTCTTCACGCCGTTGAAGGCAGTGGCGTCGTCCTTGTAGTGGATGACGATCTCGTCCGCCGAGTCGGCGGCGTACACCTGCTTGGCCTTGCCTTCGTAGAGGAGACGATCGGGGCGGAGGTCGGTCATGCGCGCGCGGCTATCTCCGGGCGGCGCGGCGGGCTACGCTCGCCGACGATGATCGTCCTCCTGCTCGCGTGCGCCGGCGTCGACGTGCCCCCCGAAGGCGGCGTGGCGCCGATCCTCTCCGGCGCCGGCTTCTGGGACAGCCCGTTCCCCGCCGACTCGCGCCTGGTCGACGGTCACCCGGACCTCTCCGCCTTCCCCGGTGCCACCACCGTCCCGATCTTCGCGGGCTACATCGCCCTGGCTCCCCAGCTCGACGGCTGGGGCACCAACTCCCCGATCTACGTACGTTTTGCCGAAACGCCCGACGCGTCCGCGTTTCCCACCCCCGAGGCGAGCGTGGAGGACGACTCCCCCATCCTGCTCCTCGACGTAGACCCCGCCAGCCCGCACCGTGGCGAGCTCGTCCCTGTGGTCGGGGAGCTCTGGGAGAAGGGTGACAAGTACGCCGACGACAACCTCCTCGCCGTCGCGCCGCTCCCTGGCTTTCCGCTGCGCCCCCACACCCGCTACGCGCTCGTGCTCCGCCCGCCCTACGCCGCGGTCGGCGAGATGCCGGAAGGTTGGGAGAACGACCCCTATTGGCTCGATCTCGTCACCACCCTGGCCGACCGGGAAATCCCCCCGAGCCACGTGGCCGCCGCGACGATCTTCACCACCCAGGACCCCACCGCCGAGCTGGCGAAGGTCGCGTGGCAGATCCAGCACGGTCCGCTCGGCCGGCCGGTCTGGGAGCCGGACCTCACGGTGGTCGCCGAGGAGTCCTGGTACACGACCTACGAGGGCCACGTGACCGTGCCGATCTGGCAGCGGGGGGACCGGCCCTACCGCGACAGCGGCGGCGGCTTCGCCTTCGATGCCTACGGGCGCCCGGTGGTGCAGGGGTGGGAGCGGGTGAAGTTCGGCCTCACCGTGCCCACGGGCGAGGTGCCGGAGGGCGGCTGGCCGCTGGTCCTGTACAGCCACGGCACCGGGGGCGACCACCTCACCTTCGTCGCCGACGAAGGGGCCGCCATGGCGGTGAGGGGCGTCGCGATGTTCGGCATCGCCCAGCCGCTGCACGACGACCGCGCCACCTCCGACACGAGCGTGGAGCTCGACACCTTCAACTTCACCAACCCCGAAGCCGGACGCACCAGCTTCCGTCAGGGCGCGGCCGACCAGATCTGGCTCGCCAGTCGCCTGAAAGAGGCCGCCACGACGTTCCGTGCTGGCGACGTCGACGTGCCCATCGCCCACGACCAGCTGGCGTTCTTCGGGCACTCCCAGGGCGCGATGGTCGGCGCGCTCGGGGCGAGCTGGCTCTCGGTGGACTGCAACGCGGTGGGCCTCTCCGAAGCCGGTGGCGGCACGGCCGCGTCGGCGCTCCTGAAGACCGACCCCATCGCCGTGGAGCCGATCCTCGCCGCGGCCCTCGGCGTGCAGGCCGGGACGCTCACCACGATGCACCCGGTCCTCGGCCTCGTCCAGATGCTCAGCGAAGCCACCGATCCGCTCAACTATGCGCCGACGTGGTTCGCCGAACAGCCGGATTGGAGCGCACCGCCGGCGAACATCCTCATGACCGAGGGCCTGCTCGACACGTACACGCCCCCCGTCACCATCGAGGCCCTCGCCACCGCCGCCCGCACCCCCATCGTCGGGGAACCCGCGGCCGAGCCCCCCGGCTTCGCCCTCCGCGGCCTGGGCGCCGAAGCGCTCCCCGCCGCGGACAACGTCACCGCATGGAACGGCGAGTCCGTCACCGCCGGACTCGGCCAGTTCGCCGACCAGGGGCACTTCGCGATCTACTACGACAAGGACGCGTCGCGGCTCTACCTGAACTTCCTCGAGAGCGCCGTGGCTGGCGCCCCGGAGTTGGACGAATGAACCTCCTCCTCGGCGTCACCGGCGGCATCGCCGCATACCGGGCGGCGGAGCTGGTCTCCCTCGCGGTCAAGAGCGGGCACACCGTCCGGGTGATCCTCACCGCCAACGCCGCGCGGTTCGTCGGTCCGGTCACCTTCGAGGCGCTCTCCGGCCACAAGGTGATGGTCGACACCTTCGCCGACGCGCTGGATCACGTCAACTGGGCGAAGTGGGCGTCCGTGGCGGTGGTCGCCCCGGCGAGCGCGAACGTGCTCGGGAAGCTGGCGTGCGGCCTCGCAGACGACGCGCTCTCCACCACGCTCATGGCGCTCCCCCGCGGGCGCAAGGTGGTGCTGGCCCCCGCGATGAACACCGAGATGTGGCTCAACCCGGTGGTGGTGCGCAACCTGCGCTGGCTCGATGAGCTCGGGCGTTTCCCGGTGGTCGCCCCGACCGAGAAGCGCCTCGCGTGTGGCGACGTGGGGCCCGGCGGCCTCGCGGAGCCGGCGGACATCCTCGCGGCGGCGGAGGCGGCGGTCGACTGATGGCGTGGGTACATCCGGCGTTGGGCGTGGTGGGCGCGCTGCTCACCATCTGGGTGGGGTTCCTCGGGCTCCGCAGCCGCCAGAAGCGGCCGGACGCGCCGGTCGCGCGCAAACGCCACCGGCGGTTCTCCACCTGGGCCTGGATCGCGGTCCTGGTCGCGGCGATCGGCGGCCCGATCTCCACCCTGCTCTTCCGCAAAGACCTGAAGCTGGCGGAGTCCCTGCACCTCCCGGTGGCGCTGCTCGTCGCCGCGCTGATGACAGGCGGCTGGTACACCTCGCGGCAGCCGCGCGCGAAGGCGGTTTTGTGGGAGTGGCACCCCTACCTGGGGATCGCCGCGATGCTCGGCGCGGCGTGGGCGCTCCTCCTGGGATTGGGCATCCTTCCTTAGTTTCCGCCGGCGGGCCACCCGAGGATCGCCACCGCGATCGCCGCCAGCCGCGCCTGATCGTCGACCGGCAACGACGCCGGCGTGACCAGCCGACCCGCGTTCATCGTCTCGAACGCGCCCAGCGAACGCCCGGACTCGACGAAGCGCACGCCGGACACCACCGCCCAGTCTGAGCCCTCAATGCCCTTCACCGGCTCCACCCCGATCAGCCGATCCACAAGCTTCAACCTACCGTGAACGGCGGTGCCGGAGGGGCGGTCGAGGTCGAGCAGGCCGTCGCCGACGGTGCAGGAGAGGTGATCGGCGAGGACCGCGGAGACGGTGGTGCCCGGCGCGACCTGGGCGCCCACCGACGCCGAATTGGCGCGGCACGCCACCCGCACCTTGGTGGCCCCCGGGCCGAGGAGCACGAAGGTGTACGGCGTGTATTCGTGAGCGGACGTCGTGCCCGCCACCATGCTCGACTCCCCCGTGGTCCAACCGCCGGTCTGCTCGGTGATCGAGAAGTCCCCGAGGGTGAACCCAGGCTTCAGGTCACCGCGTCCGACGACGACCGCCTCCTTGAGGTCGGGGCCGAGATCGGGTGGGAGCCGCATGTGGGTGGGCGTGCAGGCCATGAGGGCGAGCGCCGCGATCAGGGGGAGGCTGCGAGGTCGCATCGAACCGTCCAGGATGAAGGGGACAATAGGGGATGCGGGAGCCGCCCCCTCGCGTGGGAACCGCCGGGTGCTCCCGCACCCCGGGGAACGGTGCGGCCCCGCGCCGGGCGCCGCCGGGCCACCCCGGGACCCCCAGGGCGCCACCACGCCCGCACGCGCTCACTCCGCCGCGGTGATCCCGCCCCGCTCGAACATCCCCAGCCGCCGCCACGTGCGGCCGATCTCGGCCTTGACCACCTCGAGGTCGATCTGGGCGCGGCGGAACCGCCCCTGCTTGCCGAAGTACGTGGCGAGAGCCTCAGGGTCGTGATCCGGCTTCACGTTCACCGTGGCACGTTCTCCGTCGAAGATCTCGTACACCGGGTAGAGCCCGGAGCGGACGGCGAGGCGCACCAGCTCGATGCCGTCGGCCGGCTCCGACTTCCAGCCCGTGGGGCAGGGCGCGAGCACGTGCAGGAAGCGGAAGCCCTTGGCGTCCAGCGCGAAGCGGAGCTTGCGCATGGCGTCTTCGGGATGGGCGAGGGACACCGTGGCCACGTAGGGCGCGCCGTGGGCGGCGATGATCCCGAGCACGTCCTTCTTGCGGACGGTCTTGCCGGCGGGCGTGGTGGTCGTAGACGCGCCGAGCGGGGTGGCCGAGCTGCGCTGCCCGCCGGTGTTCCCGTAGATCTCGTTGTCGTAGCAGATGTAGAGGATGTCTTCGTTACGCTCGGCGGCGGCCGAGAGCGTGGCGAGCCCGATGTCGAAGGTGCCGCCGTCCCCGGCGAAGCACACCACGCGGGTGTCTTCCCCGTTGAGGCGGGCGGTGTGGCTCAGCCCGGTGGCGCACGCGGCGGCGGAGGCGAAGGTCGCCGCCATCACCGGGGCGCCGTAGGCCGAGTACGGGTACGGACCGGCGGTGACGATGCCGCAGCAGGCGGGGATCACCATCTGGATGTGGTGCTTCGCAGCGGCGCGCCCGAGCATCAAAAGCGCGAGGCTCATCCCGCAGCCGCCGCAGTTGGTGTTGCCGGCGCGGAGCAGGGGTTCGCTCCGATCGGCCTCGGTTCGGATCATTCCGTCGAGGATGGGCTCGTGGTTCACGCGACCTCCACGGTCATGGGTTGCCCGACGGCGGTTCGACCGAGGAGGTCGTCCGCCACCCGGGCGATGTGTTCGGGGCGGACATCGCCCCCGCCGAGGCCGATCATGTAGCCTTGCACCATCGGGAGCCCGGTGGCGCCGCGGAGCTCGGCCCAGAGCACGCCGCCGAGGCCGGGGGAGACGTCGCGGTCGAGCACGCCGACCTTGCCGACGTGCGCAAGCGCGGCCGCGACCGCTTCTCCGGGGAACGGCCGCATCATGGTGATGCGCAGCGCGCCCGCCTTGATGCCGCGCTCCCGGAGCTGGTCGACCACCACCCGCACCGTGGACGCCGTCGTGCCCATCGACACCAGGGCCACCTCCGCGTCGTCGAGCCGGTACGGCATCACCGGGTCGGGCAGCTTGCGGCCGAACTCGGCCTGGAAGGCGGCCTGCACCTCCTTCCACACTCCGCCCACGCGGCCCATCGCCTCGCCGAGCTGCCGCCGATGCACTTCCGTCTCGTGCGGGAAGTCGAGCCCCCCGACGGTGATCGGCTTCTGGTGGAGGCGGTGCGCGAGGTCGAGCAGCGGCAGGAACCGGTCGACCTTCTCCTGCTCCGCGATCTCGGTGCGCATCAGCGTGTGGGAGAGCACGAAGGCGTCCTGGCAGACCATCACCGGGAGGAGCACCCGCCGGTCTTCCGCGAGGCGGTACGCCGCGATGACGAGGTCGTGGACCTCCTGGTTGTCCTCACAGTAGATCTGGATCCAGCCACAGTCGCGGAGCAAAAGGGTGTCGCCGTGGTCCACCCAGATGTTCCAGGGCGGGCCGAGGGTGCGGTTGACCGCCATCATCACGATGGGCAACCGGTAGGCGCCCGCGGCGAAGACGTTCTCCGCCATGTACGCCAGCCCGTTGCTGGACGAAGCGGTGAACGTACGCGCGCCGCCCATCGCGAAGCCCATGCACACCGCCATCGCGCTGTGTTCGCTCTCCACCGGGATCACCGAGCCCTTCTCGATGTCGAGCCCCGAGAGCATCTCGATACACTCGGTCTGGGGGGTGATCGGGTAGACGCCGCTGCCGAAGCCGCGAGCGCCCCGGTTGGCGCGGCCCGCCGAAGCGGCGGCGATGGCCGCCGCGTGGTTCGCCGTGAGGAGTTGGAGGCTCATGCGGTCACCATCTCGATGGCGCCACGCGGACATTCATGCGCGCAGACGCCACAACCTTTGCATTGGGTGAGGTCGACGGCGTAGCCGCCGTCGGCGCGGAGGATGATGCCCTCGGGGCAGTAGGCCAGGCAGGTGTCGCAGTGGGTGCAGTGCCCGCAGCTCAGGCAACGCTCGGCCTCTTCGGCGGTGGTGAGCCCTTCGACCACCTCCGCGCCCGTCGCGACCCGCTCCCCCGGCTCCAGCTTGTGCTGACCGGCGGTCTTCACCGCGGTGAAGTACGAGAACCGCATCTCCCGGGCGCGGACCGGCGCGTGAGCCCCGCGGTGAGGAGCCCCCTCCCCTTCCCCGACGAAGGCCCGAGCGATCGCGGCCATCCGCGCTCCGTCGCCGATGGCGTGGGCGACCGTGCCCTCGCCCCGGAACAGATCGCCGGCGGCGAAGACGGGCAGCGCCGTCTCCCCGTCGTAGGCCTGGCCGTCGCGCAGCGTCCACGTGGCGGGCATCAGCGCCGCGGGGTCGGCGATCTGGCCAATCGCGAGGAGCACCTCGTCGCAGTCGATCCAGTCACGCTCGGCGGTGGCGACCAGCTTGGCGCCGCGGCCGCCGCCTTCCATGACCACCAGCTCCACGCCGCCGACGTGATCGTCGCCGAACAGGGCCACGGGCGCGCGCATGAAGCGGAACTCCACGCCCTCCTCCATCGCTTCCTCGACCTCTTCCGTGATCGCGGGCATCTCGAAGCGCCCGCGCCGGTAGACCACCGTGACCTTCGTCGCCCCGCGACGCAGCGCGCTGCGAGCGCAGTCGATCGCGGTGTTGCCCCCCCCGATGACCACCACGTGGCCGCGCATCTGCGAGGACAGGTTGCGGTTGGTGCCGCGCAGGAAGTCGAGCCCCTGCTCGATCCCGTTGAGCTCGCGGCCGGGTACGTCGAGGTCGACGTTCTTCACCTGGCCGGTGGCGAGGATCACCGCGTCGTTCTCCTTGGCGAACGCCGCCACCTCTTCGGGGGTGACCCGGTGGCTGCCTCGCCAGCCCACGCCCATGGCGAGCACGGCGTCGACCTCCCGGTCGAGCACGTCCCGGGGGAGGCGCCAGGGAGGGATGCCGGAGCGGAGGAGTCCACCCGGCCGCTCCGCACCGTCGAGGAGCTGCACCTTCCAGCCCGCGCGGGCGAGCTGGTACGCGGCGGAGATTCCCGCGGGGCCGCCGCCGACGACCACCGCCTTGCGGGCGCCCTCCGCCTGATCGGGCCGGGCGATCGGCGCGTGATCCCCGATGAACCGCTCCAGGCCGCGGGTGTTCACCGCGCCGTCGTAGTGCAGCCGGTTGCAGCCTTGCACGCAGAAGCCAGGGCAGACCCGCCCGCAGACCGAGGCGAACGGGCTCGTCTTGGCGATGATCGCCGCTGCTGCTTCGGGGCCTTCCTTCGCGAGGGCCTGCACGAACCCGATGACGTCGTTGCCGGCGGGGCAGGCGTGGGCGCAGGGTGCGTCCCGCTCGGTGTAGCGGGGGAACGAGGTGCGCCAACTCCCGGTCTTCAGGCCCGGCGGCGGACCGACATCGTGGGCTTCGAGGGGGAGGACCGCCGCGCCGGTGGCCGCGGCCGCCACCGCCCGGGGCGTGCCCTGCGCCTCGCACACCCGGACGGCGTCCCACGCCGCCTGGGCGGCCGGGAGGTCCTTCTCCACGTGCATCTCGGAGAACGCGGCTTCAAGCGCCGCGAACGGCAGCCCGACCGCCCGACAGAACGCCCCGGCGATGGTGGTGTTCACGATCACCAGCGAGCGGCTGCCGATCCCGAGCTTGCGGGCGATCGCCGTGGCATCCACCGTGGCCACCCGGTAGCCGGGGAAGCGCGCGGCGATCGCCTCTGGCGCGTCCGGGGTGTTGACCACCACCGTGCCGCCCGGCGCGAGCCCCGCGATCGACGAATCGTCGAGGAGGGCGGGATCGAGCACGAGGATGTGCTCGGGGGTGTAGACCTTGTTCCGGTTGACGATCTGCGTGTCGTCGACCCGGAGGTAGGCCCGGACGGGCGCGCCCGAGCGCTCCCCCGAGTAGTCGCCGAACGCCTGGACACTCTTCCCAAGCTGCGCCCAGGTTCCAGCGAGAAGCTTCGCGCAGGTGACGCCGCCCTGGCCGCCTCGGCCGTGGACTCGGACCTCCATGTGCACCTCAATCGGCCCTGGACCGTAACCCAGCTCACCAACCGACCCGGGCCCCCCTCTTCAAAGCCGCGTCAACATCCCGTCCGGGGCGTGTGCGCCGCGCTCAGAGCACCACCGCGCTGAGCCCGACGGAGCCGCTGAGATTGGCCTGGTACATCGGATCGCCAACGATCTGGAAAACCGGCGCCTGAAGGCGGCCGTTGAGCGTGATCGACCGCATCTTGTACATCCACACGTTCCAGCTCGCCCCCAGGGCCACACTGGTGCTGAGGTAGCCAGAATTCTGGTAGATCAGGCTGTCCTTCCGGTCCATGTCCTGCCACTCCTGCAGGCCGGAGAACGAGACCACCACCGGGCCGTTCTCCACGGGCGTCCACCGCACCCCCAGCGAGCCGTTGGCCATCGCGCCGACGTAGTAGTTGTCCGGCGTGGGCAGCGCAGTCGAGGAGCCTCCGGCCCCCGCCGCCAACGCCACGAACGGGCTGATCCGGTAGACGGCCTGGGCGCCCGCGACCCATCCGAGCGCGCCCTTGCCGACCCGCACGGGGGTGTCCGCCACGACCTTCCCGGTCGGCAGCGTGACGCCGCCCGAGACGCCGAGGTACCAGGGGCTTTTGCCGAGCTTCTTTCCCCACCGGGCGGTGACGGCCGTGTCGCCGAACGCGTTGGTGTCCACGTCGCCGGGCATCTCGTTCTCCTCCGTGTGCGTCGTGACGACGTACGGAACCGAGACCGCCGCGGAGAACCCGGCTGGGAGGCCGACCGAGGCGTCGAGCTTGAGGAGCTCGATGAAGTGGGGCGACATCTTCATCCCGGCCATGCTGTCGCCGTGGAGATCGGTCACCGAGAAGCCCCCCCAGGTGTCGGGGTCGCCCGAGTAGGAGCTGGTCGCATCGAACCCCATCACGACCTCGCCGACGCGGGCGACGTGACCCGACGGCAACGAGACGTCCCGAGCGCACATACACGCCTGCGCGTCGGCGTGCGGCAAGGCGGCGAGCAGGAGGAGCAGGCTCACTTCGCACCCGCCGCGGCCTGCGCCGCCTTCAGCGGCACACCCTCCCCGCAGCTCGCCATCGCCTGGCCGAAGAACGGGTTGACCAACCCCGCCTTCTGCTGGAACCAATACCCGTAGCCGGGCGCCATGGGGCAGTGGTAGACGTGGACCTTGTCCTTGGGGTCGAGGCCGAGGATGGCGGCCTTCGAGAGATCGGCGAAGGCGACCCGGGCGGCGGCGAGATCGGTGGCGGCGGCGAGGGCGCGCGCGGGCGTGACCAGGGTTGCGTCGGCCGCCGGGTCGTTCGCCAGGGTGGTGGCGGCGGTCCGGCTCGCTGCGAGGTCATCCACCGACAAGGCGGCGCGCACCGCGTCGACCTCGGCGACCGGCACAGCCGCGCTCGCGGCCGCGATCCAACATGCGAAGAAGGTGGTCATGGCGACAGGTTAGCCTGCTCTCCAGAGCGCACGCTCGGGAGAACGACCGATGCTCACCCTCCTCCTCGCCCTCGCCTGCTACCCGACGAGCGCCGCGGACAGCGCGGACTCGCCCACCGGCGGCGACACGTGCACCGCACTGACCACCGGCACGTGGACCGTGACCGGCGCCGCCTGGAACATGGGCGACAACCCCATGGACGCCACCCTCACCTTCGACGCGGCCGCCTGCTCGTTCACCCTCGGCGAGTGGACGATGCAGATGGATGATCTCCCGGATGGCGGCGTGGTGGACGGCACCACCGTCACCCTCAGCGGACCCACGAGCGGCTGGGGAACCTGCGTAGGCGAGGCGGTCAGCGCCGCCGAGGTATCCGGCACGTGCAGCGACGACGGCGACGACTTCCAGATGGTGCTCTCCGAGTAGGGATGCGCGGTCATCGCGCCGCCTTCACGGGCATGGATTCATCGATGAACCAGCCGTTTGGGCATCCTCACCATTTCGTCACGGCGGATCCGCCGCGGGGAGGGTAGGGTCAGCGCCTTTCCCGGAGCCACGGTGCGTCGCAACCTGCTCGTCATCCTCCCCCTCGGCGTCATTTTCACCGCATGTGGCGAGGATCTCCGGGGGCCGTTGTCGGCAGAGGACAGCGACGGTGAGCCGGGGCTCGCGCCGATGACCACCGGGTTGCCGGACGGCGCGCTGGAGGCGGACGACGAAGGCTTCCACGGTATGAACCTCGCGTGGCGCGAGGGCCTCGCGGTCACCGCCGAGGGGGCCCGGCTCCAGGGTCCCGAGGGCGAGCTCGGCCTCCGCTTCGCGGCGTGGGGCCGCGAGGGCGCGTTGGCGGAGGTGGCCGAGGTGGCCCCCACCGCGCTGGTGGCCGGCGAGTCCGAGGCGGAGATCGCCGCGGTGGCCCTGGATCGTCCCGAAGCGCGCGAGTGGTGGGCGAGCACCAGCGCCGGCTTGGAGCAGGGCTGGGACCTGCGGGCGAAGCCCGCGGGGGACGGGCCGCTGGTCCTGGCGCTCGAGGTCTCTGGCGCCACGCCGTCGCTCTTCGAGGGCGAGGTGCGCCTCACCGGTGAAGCCGGCGAGTGGCGGTACGCGGGCCTCGTGGCGACGGACGCCGAGGGCGTCGCGCTGCCGGCCTGGTTCGAGGTCGACGGCGATCGCGTCCTCGTCCGCGTGGACGACGCCCAGGCCACCTGGCCGATCCGGGTCGATCCCGTGATGACGACGGCGGTCGTCACGTGGAGCGGGGCGGCGTCGGCCCAGCTCGCCCAAGCCGCCGTCGGGGACTTCAACAAGGACGGCTACGGCGACGTGGCGCTCGGTGCGCCGGGCGCGGGCAAGGTCTACGTCTACACGACGCACGACAGCAACCACCTCCCGACCACCACGGCCGACGTGACGCTCACGGCGCCGTCGGGCGCGGGGAACTTCGGCTACTCCCTGGACACCGGCGACATCAACGGGGACACCTACGCGGATCTCGTGGTCGGTGCGTACACGACGACGACGACCGCGGCCAGCGACGGCGCGGTGTACGTGTACTATGGGTCCGCAGCCGGCCTCGGGACCACGGCCACGAAGCTCACGGGCTCGACCAGCGCCAATGCCAACTTCGGCTACTCCGTGGCGACCGGTGACCCGAACGGAGACGGGTACGACGACGTGGTGGTCGGGGAGCCCGGCCCCAGCACCAGCGCCGGGATCGTCTGGGTCTTCAAGGGCGCGTCCACCGGGGTGGTCACGACGATCGCATCCGCACGGCAACTGACCCTGTCGGGAACCGGGGCGGCCCTGGGTACCTCCGTGAGCTCGGGCGGCAGCATCGGGACGGACGTGTACGACGAGGTCGCGGCAGGTGCGCCGACCTTCGGCACGACCACGGCGGCGGGCACCACCGGCAAGATCTATGTTTGGAGCGGCGCATCGACGTTCTTCACTGCCGCTCCGGCCAGCACCAACTACACCGGGACCTCTGGCTATCGCAACGGCACCGCCGTCAGCATCGAGGGGAGCATCAACGGCGACGCCTTGGCGGACCTCGTGGTCGGTGCGCCGACCGGCGCGTCGACCGGCGTCGGCCGCATGTACTGGTACAAGTCGACGGCCGGGGTGCTCGCGACCGCAAACTCGGGCACGGTCGACGGCCCCAGCGCGGGCTCCTACTTCAGCTCTCGCATCACCTGGATTCCGGACACCGATGACGACGGCTACGCCGAGCTGATCGTGGGTGCACCGAACCACAGCAGCAACGCCGGGCAGGTCCTCCTCTACGACGGAAGCTCCTCCGGCTACACCTCCTCCACCAAGTCCAACACCTTCACCGGCTCCGCCGCCAACGACTACCTGGGCAGCGCCCTCGGCGGTGGCGACGTCAACGGCGACGGCAACGCCGACATCCTCATCGGTGCCTACGGCGTCTCGTCCAGCGCCGGCCAGGTCACCCTGCGCCTCGGCGGCACCGACGGCGACAACGACGGCTACGTCACCAACGGTGGCGGCTACCTCGAGGACTGCAACGACAGCAGGTCCGCGATCAGCCCGGCCGCCACCGAGGTCTGCGACGCCGCCAACGTCGACGAAGACTGCGACGGGCTCGCCGACAACAACGACAGCTCCGCCGCCGCCGCCGGCAAGACCACGTACTACCGGGACGTCGACGGCGACGGCTACGGAGACGCCTCCGTCTCCACCACCGCCTGTGATCTCCCGACCGGCTACGTCGCCAATTCCACGGACTGCAACGACGCGATCTCGGCCATCAACCCCGGCGCCACCGAGGTCTGCGACGCGAGCAACACCGACGAAGACTGCGACGGCCTGAGCGACGACGCCGACAGCTCCACCGCGGCCAGCGGAAAGACCACGTACTACGCCGACGGCGACAGCGACGGCTACGGCGGCACCGCGGGCGCCTACTGCGACATGCCGGTCGGCTACCTCACCACCTCGACCGACTGCGACGACACCAATTCGGCCATCCATCCCGGCGCCACCGAGGTCTGCGACGCCGCCGACGTGGACGAAGACTGCGACGGCCTCGCCGACGACGCCGACGGCTCCGCGACGGGCAAGGGTACGTACTACACCGACGTCGATGGCGACGGGTACGCAGGAAGCACGACCGTGCTGTATTGCGACGCCCCGGTCACCGCCTCCACCCACTCGGACGACTGCGACGACACCAACGCCGCCATCCATCCCGGCGCCACCGAGGTGTGCGACGCCTCCAACACCGACGAAGACTGCGACGGCCTGAGCGACGACGCCGACAGCTCGACCGACTCCGCCGGGAAGGGGACGTACTACCTTGACTCGGACGCAGACGGCTACGGCTCCAGCTCGGCGACGCTCGCCTGCGACCAGCCCGCTGGCGCCGTGACCGACAGCAGCGACTGCAACGACGGGGACGCCTCGATCCACCCCGGCGCCACCGAGGTCTGCGACGCAGCGAACACCGACGAAGACTGCGACGGCTCGGCCGACGACGACGACAGCTCCGTCGCGAGCGCCGGAAAGACCCGCTTCTACGCGGACGCAGACGAGGACGGCTACGGCGACACCAGCAGCGCGCGCTGGTGCGACATCCCCATCGGCTACGTCACCACCTCCACCGACTGCGACGACGCGAACGACGCCGTCCACCCCGGCGCCACCGAGGTGTGCGACGCCGCCAACACCGACGAGGACTGCGACGGCTCGGCGGACGACGACGACAGCTCCGTCGCCGCCGCCGGCAAGTCCACGTACTACCAGGATAGCGACAGCGACGGCTACGGTGGCGCCACGACCGGCAGCTACTGTGATCTCCCAAGCGGCTACGTCGCGACGTCCACCGACTGCGACGACAGCCGCGCCGCCGTCCACCCCGGCGCCACCGAGGTCTGTGACGCGAGCAACACCGACGAAGACTGCGACGGCATGGCCGACGACGACGACAGCTCGGTCGCCGTTGCCGGGAAGTCCACGTACTACGCAGACAGCGACAGCGACGGCTACGGCGGCACCACCACCGGCAGCTACTGTGATCTCCCGAGCGGCTACGTCGCGACGTCGACCGACTGCGACGACAGCAGCGCCAGCATCCATCCCGGCGCCACCGAGGTCTGCGATGCGAGCAACACCGACGAAGACTGCGACGGGCTGAGCGACGACCTCGACTCGAGCGTCGCCGCCACCGGTAAGTCCACGTACTACGCGGACAGTGACGGCGACGGCTACGGCGGCTCGACCAGCCATACCTACTGCGATCTCCCGAGCAGCGGCTACGTCGCGACGTCCACCGACTGCAACGACAGCAGCGCCAGCATCCATCCCGGCGCCACCGAAGTCTGCGACGCGGGCAACACCGACGAAGACTGCGACGGGGTCTCCGACGACAACGACAGCTCGGTCGCCGCAGCCGGCAAGTCGACGTATTACGCCGATAGTGACAGCGACGGCTATGGTGGCGCCACGACCGGGAGCTACTGCGATCTCCCGAGCAGCGGCTACGTCGCCACCTCGACGGACTGCAACGACGGCAGCGCCAGCATCCACCCCGGGGCCACCGAGGTCTGCGACGCCGCCAACACCGACGAGGACTGCGACGGCCTCTCGGACGACAACGACAGCTCCGTCGCCGCAGCCGGCAAGTCGACCTACTACGCCG
>CAIXRH010000011.1 GCA_903921785.1 uncultured Pseudomonadota bacterium | reverse complement strand
AGGGAGGCCGACGGCGACCGGAGGGAGCCGGCGCGCCCACCTTCGGCGTCCGTCCCCGCCTCGGCTACAATCCCGCCATGGACCCCGCCGATCTCCGCCGCCGCCTCCTCCTCGTCGTCGGCGCGCTGACCACCCCGGTGATCGCCCACGCCCTCGACAGCGCCGACTCCGGCGGGACCCCGGTGGGATCAACCTACTGCGCGCCCCTCGGCTCGGGCGGGAGCTGCCCCGAAGGGTCCACCGTGAACGCCTCGAAGGACGGGTGCGCCCTGGAGCTCTCCGGACCAGGCAACCTCAACGGCGATCAGTGTTGCTACGAGGTGGTTCGCTCGGATTGCGACCCGCCCGGCGGCGTCGGCTGCGGCTGCGCCCATGGGCGTCCTCTGCTGCGCGAAGCCGCCCCCGTCCTCGCTCCGCTCGGCCGCTCGCGCTGGTTCGACGCCACCTTGCCGGCCCCGGACGTGTCGGCGCTCCCCGCCCCGCTCCGCGGGCGGCTCGCGCGCTTCTGGGCGAGCGTCGGCGCCCACGAACACAGCTCGATCGCGGCGTTCCACCGGGCCTCGCTCGAGCTCCTCGCCCTCGGCGCGCCGGACGCGCTCCTGGCCGCCACCCAGAGAGCCGCGCTCGACGAAGCCCGCCACGCCCGCCACGCCTTCACCCTGGCGAGCCGGATCGCCGGCGTGTCCATCGGCCCCGGCCCCCTTCCGCTGGGCGCCGCCGTGGAGCTCGCGAGCGATCTGCCCGCGCTGGCGGCGCGCGTCGTCCGCGAAGTGTGCCTCGAAGAGACGATGTCGCTCTTCGCCGCCGAGCGGATGCTCGTCGCCGCGACGGACCCCGCGGTGCGCCGCGTCCTCGCCGCGCTCACGCGCGACGAGCGGCGGCACGTCGAGCTCGGCTGGCGCACCCTCCGCTGGGCGATCGACGCCGGTGGCCTCCCCGTCCGGAGGGCCTCCGCCGCCGCCTTCGCGGCGGCATGGCCCCCCGTCCCCAGCGACCCCGAGCCACTCCCCCCGAACCTCGCGGTCTGGGGTGCGGTCGCCGACGAGGAGCTGTGTTTGGCGGCGGCGGAGGGGCTGCGCGCCGTGATCCTCCCCGTCGCCGCGGCGCTGGCCGCCTGAGCGACCAGATACCGACCCTTCCTGACAAGCACGGCGGCGCGGCTCCGGTTAGGCCCCGCCGCCCGAAACCTGAGGTCCGGTACCATGCAGTGGGTCTACTCTTTCGGAAACGGCGTGGCAGACGGCGAAGGCTCGATGAAGCGTACGCTCGGCGGCAAGGGCGCCGGCCTCGCGGAGATGACCCGGATCGGCCTGCCCGTTCCCCCCGGCTTCACCATCATCACCGATGCGTGCAACCACTGGTTCAAGCACGCCGAGAAGTACCCCGATGGTCTCTGGGACGAAGTTCAGGCCGCGCTGAAGCTGGTCGAGGAGCGTATGGGCCGCCGCTTCGGCGACGCGGCGAACCCGCTCTTGTTCTCGGTGCGCTCGGGCGCCCCCCAGTCGATGCCCGGCATGATGGACACCGTGCTCAACCTCGGGCTCAACGACCAGACCGTGGAAGGTCTCGCCGCAAAGTCCGGTAACCCCATCTTCGCTTGGGACAGCTACCGCCGCTTCATCACCATGTTCGGCGATGTGGTGCTCGGCATCCACTATACGCGGTTCCACAAGGTGGTCGAGGAGCACTCCCACGGCAAGGAGCCGCGGGACATGACCGTGGAGGAGATCAAGAACCTGGTGAAGAAGCTCAAGGACGTGGTGGCCGAGCAGAACGGCCACTTCCCGAGCGATCCCCAGGAGCAGCTCAAGCTGGCCGTCGAGGCGGTCTTCAAGAGCTTCAACGGGCAGCGCGCCCGCTACTACCGCAAGACGCACGGCATCCCCGACGACGTGGGCACCGCCGTGAACGTGCAGACGATGGTCTTCGGCAACATGGGCCAGAAGTCGGCCACCGGCGTGGCGTTCACCCGCAACCCGAAGACCGGCATCAAGATGTTCTTCGGCGAGTGGCTGCCGAACGCCCAGGGCGAGGACGTGGTGGCGGGAACGCACACCCCGAACCCCATCAACCGCGACGGTGGCATCAAGACCGGGATCACCCTCGAAGAGTTCCTCCCCGCGGCCTACGCCGAGCTCTTCGCGGCGCAGTCCAAGCTCGAAACGCACTACCGGGACATGCAGGACATCGAGTTCACGATCGAAGAGGGTCGCCTCTTCATGCTGCAGACCCGCAACGGGAAGCGGTCTCCGGCCGCCGGCGTACAGATCGTGGTCGACCTGGTCAATGAAGGCCTCATCAGCGAAGAAGAGGCGCTCAAGCGGGTGAAGTCCGGCGAACTGGAGATGGTGCTCCGCCCGGTGCTCGATCCCGACGCCAAGCGGAAGCGCATCGCCAAGGGGCTCGACGCGTCGCCGGGCGCCGCCTCGGGGCGCGTGGTCTTCCATAGCGAAGAAGCCCAGGAGATGGCGGAGAAGGGCGAGGCCTGCGTGCTCGTGCGGCTGGAGACCAGCCCCGAGGACATCCAGGGCATGACCGTGTCCCGCGGCATCCTCACCGCCCGCGGCGGCCAGACGTCGCATGCGGCCGTCGTCGCCCGCGGCATGGGCAAGCCCTGCGTCGTCGGCTGCACCGACATCATGGTCGACTACGGCCGCCAGCTCTTCTACGCGGGCGACACCGTCGTGAAGCGCGGTGACTGGATCACGATCGACGGCGCCACGGGCGAGGTCTTCGAGGGCGAGATTCCCACGCTGGCCCCCCCGACCGACGCCGGCGCCATGGGCAAGCTCCTGGAGTGGGCCGACAAACGCGCCCGCCTGAAGGTCCGCGCCAACGCCGACACCGGGCCGGATGCGGCGAACGCCCGCCGCCTCGGCGCCACCGGCATCGGCCTCTGCCGCACCGAGCACATGTTCTTCGAGCCCACCGCGCTCCGCGCGATGCGCCAGATGATCCTCGCCGAGGATGAGCGCAGCCGCCAGCGTGCCCTCGCCCAGGTGCTCCCGATCCAGCGCCAGGACTTCCTGGAGATCTTCCGGGCGATGGACGGCCTCCCCGTCACCATCCGCCTCCTCGATCCCCCGCTGCACGAGTTCCTCCCCAGCCGCGAGGAGGAGATCTCCACCGTGGCCAAGGACCTCGGCGCCCGCGTGGAGACCCTCAAGGAGCGGCTGAAGCAGCTCCACGAGTCCAACCCGATGATGGGGCACCGTGGCTGCCGCATCGGCGTCACCACTCCGGAGGTCTACAACACCCAGGTCCGCGCCATCTTCGAAGCCGCCGTGCTCGCGAAGAAGGAAGGGCGGGTGGTGATCCCCGAGGTGATGATCCCCCTGGTGTCCATGCCCAGCGAGCTGGAGCGTTGTCGCCAGCAGGTCGAGGAGACCGCGGAGGAGGTCCTGGAGGAGTCGGGGGTGCGCATCGAGTACACCATCGGCACGATGATCGAGCTGCCGCGCGCCTGCGTGCTGGCCGACAAGATTGCCGTGTATGCCGACTTCTTCTCCTTCGGCACCAACGATCTCACCCAGATGACGTACGGCTTCTCCCGCGACGACATGGGCAAGTTCTTCACCGACTACGTGCAGAAGGGCATCCTCACCACCTCTCCGCTCGCGGTGTTCGACACCGAGGGCGTGGGCGAGCTGGTGAAGATGGCGGCTACGCGCGGCCGCAGCACCAAGCCCCGCCTGAAGCTGGGCGTGTGCGGTGAGCACGGCGGCGACCCCACGGGCGTGGCCTACTTCCACGCGATCGGGCTCGACTACGTGAGCTGCTCGCCGTTCAGGGTGCCGGTGGCGCGCCTGGCGGCGGCGCACGCGGCGCTGGGAGTGGTGTGAGCATACTCCTCCTCTCGTTCTTCGCCTGCGTCGTGTCGGCCCCGCTGCCCGATGTGGGGCCGTGCGCCGACTACCCGGACGGCGTGTACGAGTACGGCCAGATCGGCATCGGCACCTGCCTCGCCGGTCCGGCCGCGCTGCAGTTCCTCGATGACGGGCACGTCTTGGCGGTCTCCAACGCCAACCCGTTCCTCGACTTCACCGGTGGAAGCCTGCTCACCGTCGATCTCGACAAGCTCGACGAGGGCGCCGGGCGCAACCTGGTCACCGATCTGGACCCCCACGCGGTCCCGCTCCCCTCGTTCAACGGGGCGATGGCCTACGCCGCCCCCTACGAGACCCTGCTGGTGACCAACCGCAGCAGCGAGGGCTTCCGCACTCGCGAGGCGATGGACAACGTCTGGTTCGTGGACGTGAACAACCCTCGCGCGCCGTCCTTGAACACCGAGCTCGGCACCGCCGAGGACGGCGCTGCGCTCCCGGTCGGCTACGACCCGAACGAGATCGTCTACGACGACACGACGGATCGGGCGTGGACGGTGAACCGCACCTCCCACACCGTCAGCACCATCGACATGGCCTCCCGGCCCACGCGGTTGGTGCCACCGGGCGGCGACGGTCGCTTGGAAGCCGACCCGTTCGTGGACGTCGACGCCTCCGGCTCCCACGCGTCCTTCGCCCGGCTCACCGCGCTCGATTCCCCGCTCACCACCATCCCCAACCACTGGGACGTGAGCTGGAGCGCCGCCTCGGTGCGGGTGTGGACCGCGAACGACCTCGGCCTCTACCGCACCACCGGCAACGGCGAGGGCACCTGGGTGCGCAGCGGCATCGACTACGACGTCGATCTGAGCGACCTCACCGACGGCACCACCGTGCGGGACCCCGCCTGGTACTGGACGGACGGCGACGACGGCGACTACGGGGTCACCCAGAAGCTGATCTTCGTGGATCAAGGCTCTATTCGCACGGCGAAGGACGCCGGCGACGGCGAACACTGGGGCCTCTACCCCGAGCTCCTCGCCCCCGAGGAGGACGAAGTCGCGCTCGCCGACCCCTTCTTGGTTCGCGACGACGCCGGGGTGAACCACCTCTATTACGCGGCCGGGAGCGGCCACACCTGGATCGGCCGCGCCACCTCCCCGACGGGCAGCGACTTCAAGCGGAAGGACGCCGTCCTCACCGACGACACCCACGCCCTCTCCGACCCCTCGGTCCTCTGGGACCAGGAGATCGGGCGTTGGCGCATGTGGTACTCGGCCACGGACGACTCCGGCGCCGTGGAGCTGCGCACCGCGTGGAGCGACGACCTCTCGAGCTGGACGCCCGAAGACGCCGTCACCGCCGGCCTGCCTGCCCCCACCGTCACCTACTGGTCCGGGCGGTACCACTGCATCCACCTCTCGGCGGACGGCCTCGGTTTTGCCGACGCGACCTCCCCCGACGGCTACACCTGGACCGACGCCGGCGTGCTCCTCACCGCCGAGCCGGGCAGCCACCCGGAGGACGGCGCCGCCGTCCAGGCGATCAACGAGTCGGCGTTCAAGCTCACCGATCTGAGCGGCGCGGGCTTCGACTACGCGGTGCCTCCTGGCGCCGGCTACTACCGCTCCGACGAAGGTTGGAGTCTGCTGATCGCGGCAGGTCAGCTCGCCGGGCCCGAGGACGTCAGCGCGGCCGCGGCCACGGCGCTCCGGGTCACCAGCCGCGTCGGTGACGACGTGTGGGCCGACCTGGGCGACGCCGGCATCGGCCAGGGCACCCTCGTCGGCGGCACGTTGTCCATCGCGGGCGTGGCGCTCGCGCCCTCCACCGAGAAGAACGCCTTCGACATCGACTCGGTGCACGACGCCGTGGTCGCGTCGGGCGCGGCCGGCTGGGTGATGTTCTACGCTGGGAGCGATGGAGCGGTCACCTCGATCGGGCGCGCCACCAGCGCTGATGGGGTCACCTGGACCCGCGAAGCGGAGCCCGTCTACGTGGGCACCGGCGACTGGGAAGCGGTCTCGGTCGTCCCGGGCTCGCTGGAGGTGCTCGACGACGGCACCTGGCAGCTCTGGTACGCCGGCTCGGCCGACGGCGAGAGCTGGAACATCGGGGTGCTCGCGAGCACGGATGAAGGCGCCACCTTCACGCCCGTCCCCGGCGCGACCTACGCCTGGCAGTTCGATCCCGAGACGCCGGGCACCTGGGACGACTCGGGGGTCAAGGACCCCTACGTCGTCCTCGACGGCGACACCGAGCGGATGTGGTACTCGGGCTTCAACGGAGACGTCTGGCAGCTTGGTTACGCCGAGCGGAAGGTCGGCACGCTCAAGTGGTCCACCTCGGAGGACGCCGAGGGCGCCCCCCGCCCGGTGCTCGAAGTGGCGACCGGCGCGCTCGGTGGGGAGGGGCTGGAGCGCCCCGTGGTCACGGCGGGCAGCGCGGGCTGGTCGATCCTCTACGCCGGCACGGACGCCGAGGTCGCCCGGGTGGGCCTCGCCAACGCCCGCGAGGCCGATCGCCTCCATCGGGAGCTGTACTACCCCACCCTGGCCGACACCTGGGGGTTCACGGTGGTGCCGCCCAACGACGGCGACGCCATCGACCTCGACCTGCCCACGGCCGCGTACACCCCGTACGGCTACTACTCGGGCGCGGACACCCTCGCGCTCGACGCCGACGCCGGCATGCTCTACGTCGGCAGCAACCTCTGGCCGGAGGTCGTCGCGCTCGACGTACGCGACGACAGCACCTCCACCTGGACCGACCTGAACTACCTCGGCGCCGAGGCCGTGCTCTTGGTGCAGACCAGCACGGGCATCGACTCCGGCGTGCGCGACATGGTGGTGAACCAGGACGGCACGATCTACGGGCTGATGGACGAGCCCGAGTCGGTCCTGGTCATCAAGGCCGACGACGTGGAGGACGACGCCGACTCCGACGAGCTGCGGGATCGGGTCCGCGGGCTCCTTCCCCTCCCGCGCTCCTTCGAGCGCGACGAAGGGGTCAACACCCAGGGCGCCGTGGGGCCGGGGCAGCTGGTCATGCACCCCGACGGCAAACACCTCTTCGTCACCAACTTCAACAACAACAGCGTGAGCGTGTACGACGTCACGCTGGGGCCGCTTGGGCTCCTGGTCGGCGAGGTGCAAGGCGTAGGGGAGAACCCGTATGCCCTCGCGATCTCCCCCGACGGCACCCGGCTCGTGGTCGCCAACTACGAAGGCGAGGTCGACGGCAACGTGCAGTCCACGCTCGTGGTCGTCGATTCCGACCCCGCCAGCGACACCTTCCTCCAGCCGCTCACCTGGGTGGTCAACCAATGATCGCCCTGCTCCTCCTCGGCTGCACGGATGTCTCCGGCATCCCCATCCACTTCGACGGTCCGGCCGGCGCGGCGTGGCTCCCCGAGAGCGCCGATCTCCCGTTCGCGGGGGCGGTGGGCTTCGTGAGCAACAGCCGCAGCGGAACCATCGTGCCGCTCGACCTCGTGGAAGGACGGATCCTCTCCGACGATCCCATGGCGTCCTTCCTCCGGGCTTCCCCCATCGCCACCGGCCGCACCCGGCAGCTTCGCGACGTCGAGGCCTTCGCCTCCGAAGGCAAGGTGATGGTCTGGTCGCTGGACGTCACCGGCAGCGTGCTGGTGCAGGCTCCGTACATCACCGGCGTGGACGGCGACAAAAACCCCGAGGAGGTCGTGCCCACCGTGGGCGAGGCCACCTTCGTGGACGCCGATGGCAGCAACGACGACGCCGCGATGAAGGACCTCTCGGTGCGCGCCGGCTTCACCACCAGCGAGACCTGGTCCATCGAGTACGACGGCACCCGGTGGTGGGCCAAGGGCAGCCACTCTGGCACCCAGAACGAGGTCCCGGTGGAAGGGGAGCCCTACACCAGCGACTTCGGCGAGATCGGCTTCACCATCAGTGGCTCCGCCACCGCGGGGGACCGCTTCGAGGTGACGACCGACGCCCAGGTGAGCGAGTGGAGCTTCGACGGGCGCCCGATGGCGCTCTTGTCGGATGGCGCTCGGCTCTACGTGGGCATCGACTCCGCCACCCCGCTCCTCGGCCTCATCGACCCGTGGACCGGCGCCTGGCTCGGCAGCGTGGCCCTCCCCGCCGATGCCCATCCCTGGCGTATGGCCCGCTCCGACTCGGGCACGATCTACGTGGCCGACGCGAAGTCGCCCGTGGTCTATGTGATCGACTTCCCCACCGCGGGGGACGCGTCCACCGCCGTGCTCAGCTCCATCGCCACCGCCGGCCCGGTGCTCGACGTGGCGTGGCAGGCCGGCGAGGGCGCGGACGGCGCCCCGTTCGAGAACCTGTTCGTGGCCCCCGTCGCCTTCAACCGGGTCGATGTCTACGATCTCACCGTCGGCGCATGGCACGATCCCAACCCCGCGGACGTGGCGGTGCAGGGCATCGATCTCGGCTCGCCCGTCGCCGGACTCGCCGCGACGGTGGACAGCGTGGTGTACCCCCACCCGACCACCTGGGGCGCGCTCGCGCGCGTGCCGGCGGTCGCGGTGAGTACGCAGGACGGCTTCATGTTCCTGCTCGACGGGCAGAGCGGCTGCGCGGTGATCACCGAGCGTGGCCCCCACGGCCCGAACCCCACGCTCGACTCCACCACCACGCTGGACTGGGCGCAGCTCAACGACATGGGGCCCGTCAGCAACGCCGCGCTCGCGATCGACGACGCCACCGACGAGCAGATCACCGTGTCGCCGTGCGGCGGGGTGGCCCGCGGCGAGACGTGGACCGTCACCTACGACAGCGCCGCGGTGAGCTGGAAGGTGGAGGGGACCATCTCCGGCGTGCAGGTGAACCCGGCGTTCTCGGATCAGCGCTACGTGTCCGACAACGGCGCGGTGAGCTTCCTCATCCAGTCCGGCTCGGCGCCGGCCACCGACGGGGACAACTTCGAGTTCGCCATCGATCGCGGGCTGGTCACCTGGTCGTTCACGGACAAGAACGAGAACAGCGCGCTGGACGGCACCGACCGCACCTGGGAAGCGCCCTCGCGCCCGCTGGCGTTCGACGTGCTCACGGGGCCCAGCGGCGGCGGTTGGGACGACCTCACCCGCAAGGAGTACGCGATCCTCCCGATGGAGAACACCGACATCGCGGCGCGCGTGCTCCTCGACGAAGCCGGCAAGGCGGAGCTCGCCTGGGAGTAGCGGCGGCCGGGGTCCGCCGGGGCGCCACGTCATGAACGTCGCCGCGCTCCTCGACTGGTACACCGCCGCCCAACGGCCGCTGCCGTGGCGGCTGGAGGTCTCCGCCTACCGCACGTTGGTGAGCGAGCTGATGTGTCAGCAGACGCGCATCGACACCGTGCTCCCCTACTTCGCCCGCTTCCTGGCGGAGTTCCCCACGGAGGCCGCGCTCGCCGCCGCCCCGACCGAGCGGGTGCTCGAGCTGTGGAGCGGCCTCGGCTACTATTCCCGGGCGCGCAACCTCCAGAAGGCGGCGCAGGCGGTGGTGGCGCAGGGCGGCTTCCCGCGCACGATCGAGGGTCTACGCGCGCTCCCGGGGGTCGGGCCCTACACGGCGGGGGCGATCGCCTCGATCGCGTTCGGGGTGGACGCCCCGGTGGTGGACGGCAACGTCGAGCGGGTCTTGGCGCGGTGGTACGCGGAGGAACGTCCGGCGAAGGCGTGGTTGTGGTCCACGGCCGAGTCGCTGCTCCCCTCGGGACAGGCGGGCGCCTACAATCAGGCGCTGATGGAGCTCGGGGCCACGGTGTGCACGCCGCGGGGGCCGAAGTGCCTGGTGTGCCCGGTGCGGGAGGGCTGCGGCGGGGTGGGGGCGCCCGAGCGGTATCCGGCGGCCAAAGAGAAGAAGGCGGTGCCGCGGTCGCGGGCGGTGGCGGCGTGGATCGTCCGCGACGGCGCGGCGCTCCTGGTGCGCCGTCCGGAGGGCGGGCTGCTCGGCGGGTTGTGGGAGCTGCCCGGCGGCGAGGGGGCGGACGCAGCGGCGTTGGCGGCGGTTTTGCGGCGGCGGATCGGCGCGGCGGTGGCCGCGGCCGAAGCGCGCGGGGACGTGGCGCACACCTTCAGTCACCTGCACCTCGACACCACGGTTTTCGCCGCTTCCTTGGCGGAGGAACCGACCCTCGCCGAGGACGTCCGCTGGGTCGCGCTCGCCGACATCGACGGCATGGCGCTCTCCACGCTGGCGCGGAAGACGCTGCGGGTGGCGCGGGAAGCGCGGTAGCGGGCGGGGCGATCACCCTGGCCCTCCGCCCGGCCGTGGGCGCCGACGTTGGTCCTGGCTCGCGACGGTCCTGCACCACCGGGAGGTCAGCGCAATCCGTCGATGGTGAGCGGAACGGTCCTTTGTACCTTGTGATCGGTGCGGGGCCCACGAACCGCGGAGTGGCCGTCACCTCCCGGCCCAGCGCCCCCTGAACCCCTTCGGGCTCGCGCGCCACGGTCGGCGAGCCACGGGCGGCGGCGGCGACTCGAGCGTCACCGCCGCCCGGTCGCGTTCACTCCTCGCAAACCGTCCCGTCGGCGGGCAACGTCCCGTCGGAGAAGTAGTCGAGCACGTTCTCCGCGGCGCACGCCGAACCGAAGAACTGCACGTGGGAGGCGCTCTTTACCTGGAGCATCGGGGAGCCGTTCACCAGCGCCGACTGCACGGCGAGGCCGCCGGGGAGCGGCGTCGCGGCGTCGTAGATGCCCTGTACCAGCAGGTAGGGCGGAGTGCCCGCGCCGGTCGGGGCGGCGCTCACGCCGTCGGCCTGCTTGGGCCACGCGTTGCACCAGGCCCCCTCCAGCTCGAGGAGCCGCGTGAGGCCCCCCGCGGCGCCGTACGTCGCTTCGCTCTCCGCCACGCGCGCGGACAGCCCCTCCGCGTCGGGCGACCAGCTCGTGTCGGCACATTCCACCGCGAAGAAGAGGATGCCCCCCGGATCGTAGCCGGCGTCCGTGCGCCCGAGGTAGCCGTCGCCGGCGCTGAGGAGCACCTGTCCATTTCCGGCGTCTGCCGCATACAAGGCGTGGCTCAGGGTGTCCCAGGAGGCGGTGTCGTAGAAGTGGCTCACCACCCCGTAGGCCGCGGTCGCCCAGTCGAGCTTGCGGCCTCCCACCTTCAGCGGATCGGTGGCGGCGCGGTCGAGCACCCGGGACATGGCGCCGATCGGATCGTCGGCGATCGGGCAGCTCGGGTCCGCCGAACAGTCGGCGGCCCACTCCTCCACCAGCCCGGGGAACGCGGCGGTCTGGTACGTGTGGAGGCTCTCCCAGCCGCCGTAGGGGCTCGCGATGGAGTCGAGCACGAAGCGATCGACGCGCTCGGGGTGCCGCTCCCCGTAGGCGAGCCCGAGGCTGGTGCCTGCCGATGCCCCGTAGTAGCTGATCGTGGAGAACCCCATCGCGGCGCGTACGGCGTCGAGATCGTCGGCCCAAACGTTGTTCGACATGTGGTCGAGCAGGTCGGGGGCGGCGTCGTGGCACTCGGTGTGGAAGGCGTCGATGGTGTCCATCATCCCCTGGATGTCGGCGGGGTCGGAGCTCCCGTTCATCGCCTGATACATCGCGTCCATCGCGTCCACGTCGCCGGCGCATTCGAGAGGTTCGCTCCCGCCAGTGCCGCGGGGGTCCACGGCGACGACGTCGTAGGTCTGCCCGACCCTCCCCAACGCGTTCGCGAAGAACGCCAGATAGTCGGTGGATGCGGACCCCGGCCCGCCGAAGTTGGCGAAGAGCACGCCGTTGAAGGTGCCCGACGTGTGGCGGTGCACCCCTACGAAGAGCTCCACAGTGGCGCCATCGGGGTCGGAGGGATCGGCGGGAACGGCGACGGTGGCGCAGTCGAAGCCGGCGCCGAGACAGTCGGCCTCCCACTCCACAGTGTCGACGACGCAGCCTTCGGCGTTGGGGTCGTCCACACAGGGGTCGCCAGAGTCGACGGAATTGCCGGAGTCGCCGGAGTCGGGCAACGCGGCGGAGTCGTCGTTGGTTGAATCCGTGGTTTCGGTGGACGTGGTGCAGGCGGCGAGCAGCGACACGTAGAGCAGGGACAGGCGCATGGTGGCCTCCAAGGTTTGGAATTCGGGGGACGGATGGGGACCGGGAGGGTAGTCCCCGCCCCCACAGCCTAATGGGGCCGAGGCGGAGGGCGAATCCGCCTCTTGCAGCTTCGTGTATCACAAAAAATATCCATGTAGGAGGGTTATTGCTGATTCTGCGTACGGTGGGTTGCAACGGCCTGCAATCGTCGGCAATCGCTGCCCGCTGGCGAGGGCGGGCTCACGGGCCCCGGTCCATGGGAGGGGAGGGCGTCGTGGGCCACGCACCGGGGCACCGAGCACGCTCGCGGGCGCACCCAACGGGCCGATCCGAAGCTATGCTGCGCAGATGGTCACGCTCCTCCTGCTCTCCTGCTGGGCCTTTCCCTGTGCCGCCGACGAGTGGCTCGACGCCGACGGGGAGTGTCACGCCGCGCCTTCAGGCGCCTCCGACCCCCTCGACACCGCCGACACCGGCACGATCGACACGGCGGAGACGGCTGACACATCTGATACATCCGATGCGGTTGACACATCCGATACAGCTGACACATCCGACTCCGGCGATACCGGTACGCTGGCCGATGCCTGGCCTCGGCACTTCACGGCTCCCTACGTGGATGCGACCGCCTACCCCACGGTGAAGCTCGGCACGATCGCACCAGAGAACGGCGTCTGGCGATACACGCTGGGCTTCCTGGTCGCCGCCTCACTCACCGATTGCACGGCGTCCTGGGGCACCTACTTCACGCTGGAGACCGGTCCGAGCGCGTGGGGGGATGGCGGCGAATACTTCCTGTACGACGAGATCGCCACGCTCCGGGCCGGCGGGGGCGACGTGATGGTGTCGTTCGGCGGCGCGGCGAACACCCCGATCGAGGCGGCTTGTTCGACGCCAGAGGCGCTCGCGACGGAGATCGAGCGGGTCATCGTCGCGCTCGACCTCCAGGCGATTGACTTCGACGTGGAGGGCGCGTGGCTCGCGGACGCCGCGTCCGTGCAACGCCGCACCGATGCGATCAAGCTGGTCCAGGCCTGGGCGGCCGTGAATGGCCGCCCGCTCCATGTCTGGCTCACCCTCCCGGTGCTCCCCAGCGGCCTCACCGCCGACGGGGTGGCGGTGGTGCAGAGCGCGGTGGACGCCTTCGTGGTCCTCGACGGCGTGAACCTGATGACGATGGACTACGGCCCCGGCGAGGCGCCCGATCCGGACGGAAACATGGGCGAATACGGGATCACCGCGCTGCAGTCCACCCACGACCAGCTGCGGCTCATCTGGCCCACGATCCCGGACGCCGAGCTGTGGACCCGGCTCGGCACCACCCCGATGATCGGCCAGAACGACGTGGCGGGGGAGGTGTTCGATGTGGAAGACGCGGGGCAGACACGCAGCTTCGCCGAGGAGAACCTCGTCGGCATGCTCGGCTTCTGGTCCATCAACCGCGACCACCCCTGCGAGGCGGCGTCGGAGTGGGCGCGGGGCGACTGCACGGGCTTCACGGATGTGCCGGACTGGGCGTTTGCGCAGGAGTTCGCGGGGTACGGGGAGTGATTCGAGTCTGATACATGGATGATACGCCAGCGATGTGTCGTTGCGTCAGAAAACATCCGTATCCTGGCGTAGAAGCCTTGGGATGGGACGGGGGGCGCGGCCCCCCGTAACGCCCCCCTCGTCCTGGCCGCTGCGGCAGACCTACCAGCTCCCCGAGCTCCCACCCGAGTCGCCGGAGGAGCTGCGGCTGTGGGAGGAGGAGCTGCTGCCGGAGGAGCGGAAGCGGTCGCGGCGGGAGCGAAGGTGCACCACCCCGAGAGCCCCGCCGAAACAGACCACCGCGCCGACGAAGGCGAAAAACGCGACGACGTCGACGAGGTCGGGCTCCCGGTGTGCGGCTGCGCCGGGCGCTCGAACGCCCCTTCGGGCCGCGGTCGCCTCCACGATCGCCACAAGCCCGGCGCCCCAGGCTCCCTCCCGGAACGAGGCGTCGCCTGCGGCGCGGACCGTGGCAAAGTTCGCGCGCTCCACGCCGACGCTCGCGTCGAGCTCGACGGCGGTGTGGCGATGCGAAGGGTCCACCGCGACCACCAGCCCGCCCTCGGCTTCGCGCAGGGCCTTGGCCTCCGCGGCCAGCTTCGTTTCGGTCTCCGCGCTGTCGTCGACGACCGCATGCACGGCGAACGGGAGGGGCTGCACCGCCTCGGTGAGGGCTTCGGTGTCCGCCGCCGAGAGCCGCTGCGTCGGGTCGTCGAGCTTGAGCTCACCCGCGAGGGCAACAGCGCAGAAGAGGAGCATGGGGGAGGGTATCGCCGCGTCGTGAGCGGGGCCAGATCCGGCGCGACCCCGGACCGGGCGACCCCCGGTGGCGCGACGCACCACATCGTTGCCCCCGGCGGCATGCCGCGGAAGTCCGCCGCGCTTAGCCTTCGCCCATGCGAATCCGCCGCGCCAACGAGCGGGGCTACGCCGACCACGGCTGGCTCCGTTCTTTCCACACCTTCTCCTTCGCCGACTACTACGATCCCGATCAGATGGGCTTTCTCGCCCTCCGGGTGATCAACGAGGACCGTGTCGAGGCCGGCCGCGGCTTCGGCCGCCACGGGCATCGGGACATGGAGATCCTGTCCTACGTGCTGGAGGGAGCGCTGGGGCACTCCGACTCGATGGGCAACGGCTCGACGATCCGCCCCGGCGAGGTGCAGCGCATGAGCGCCGGCACCGGCGTGATGCACGCGGAGATGAACGCGTCCAAGGCGGAGGAGGTCCACTTCCTGCAGATCTGGCTCCTGCCTGATCGTAAGGGGCACGCGCCCGGCTACGAGCAGAAGTTCTTTCCGCCGGAGGAGAAGCGGGGGAAGCTGCGGCTCGTGGCCTCGTCCGACGGTCGGGAGGGCAGCGTCACCATCCATCAGGACGCGTCGTTGTACGCTGCGTTGCTCGATGGAGCGGAAGTGGTGGAGCATGCGCTCGCCGCGGGGCGTGCGGCCTGGGTTCACGTTGCCCGCGGCGCCGTGCGGGTGAACGGGGAGCGCCTCGCCGCGGGGGATGCTGCGGCCCTCGCCGCCGGGCCGGTGCGGCTGGAAGGCGGAGCGGGCGCCGAGGTGCTGCTCTTCGATCTGGCGACCGGCTAACGAAGCGGAGAACCCGGGGTCGGGCAGCCCGCGCCGCCCCATGCCCGCGGTTATCCTGGGGCCATGGCGATCTACCGTCCCCCCGTCGCGCGCGCCCAGGCCACGCTCAGTGGGGCCCGGGCCACCACCGTGAACGTCGGGAGCCATACGCTGTTCACCGACGAGACGCCGCCGCTCGGGGGCGCCGCTACCGGGCCCTCTCCGGAGGAGACCCTGCTGGCCGCCCTCGGCGCGTGCACCGCGATGACGCTCCGCCGCTTCTCCGAGCGGAAACAGTGGGCGATCGGCACCATCCACGTCGACCTCGAGCTCACCCGGGACGGCGACGGGGAGCAGATCGACCGGCAGGTCCGCGTCGCGGCGCCCCTCTCCCCGGCGCAGAGCCAGTGGTTGGCGGAGGCGGCGGAGGAGTCGTCCATCACGCGCACGCTCAAACGTGGCGTTCTGATCCGTACGCGCATCGTCGGCGGCAGCGGCGGCTGATCCCCGGGTGGCCTGTCGGGAGGTGGACGGCGCGGCGCGCCCGTGCGACGTGAGCACATGCCCGAACTCCTCCTCACGGCGGTCACCCTGGTCCTTCTGGTCGTGGTGAAGGTCGGTGGCTACGCGCTGGTGCTCAACCTTGGTGTTCCGCGGGTTTTCCCCGGCGTGCCGACGCGCGCGTTGGGGGTGGCCGTCCTCCGGACGTTCCTCGGCGGGATGGGCGCCGCCGTGCTCGTGGCGCTCGGCACCCTCACCGCGAACCTCGCCTCCGGTTCGGACGCGGACAACGGCAATCTCCTCGGCTTCGGGCTGGCGTTCGGCGGGCAGCTCCTGCTCCGCACGCTCATCTGGATCGGCCTCGTGGTCTTGTTCTACGATCGCCGTCTCACCCGGCCGGGGCGGGTGCTGGGCGCCGCCGTCGCGGGGGTCTTCGTCAGCTATCTGCTGGATGTTCCGGAGTACCTGCTCGCCTGGGCGGACCTGGCGTTCGTGCTCCGCGACTTCCGGATGTGCTGAGGGCGCTCAGCTCCGTTCGAGCAAGTCCACCAACGGCACGAAGTTCCCGCCCGGCGCGTTGTGGGCGAGCACCTGGGCGTGGGTGAGGTCGAACCACCACGCGTGGAGCCGGAGCTCACCCGCGGCGACCCGCTCGGCGACCGCCGGGTAGCTCCGGAGGTGGTCGAGCTGCTCGAGCACGTGGGCCTGAGAGAGCCGGTCGGGCTCGGGGAGGGAAGGGTCCAGCCGAGGCTCCGCGACGAGGCGGCGCACGCTCGGGGCGCCGTTGGCGAGCCAGCGGCGGAGGTTCGCCGCGCCTTCCGGAACTTCCCCGGTGGCGAGGGCGCGCATCGCGCCGCAGTTGGAGTGTCCACAGACCACGATGTCGCGGACTTGAAGGCTCAACGTGGCGAACTCCACGGCGGCGCCCGCGGACCCGTCCGCGTCGTTGGCGGCGCCGTGGGGCGGGACCACGTTGCCTACGTTTCGGAGCACGAAGAGGTCGCCGGGGTCGGTGGAAGCGAAGAGGTTCGGCACCACGCGACTGTCGGAGCAGGCGACGAACAGACAGTCGGGGGACTGCCCGAGCGCGAGGTGGGCGAACCGTTCACGGTAGGCGGGGCGCACCCGGTGATGAAAGTCGCGGATGCCGTCGAGGAGCTTCTGCACGTCCCTTCGGTAACGCGGGACGGGCCTGCCGGGGCGTGACGAGTATGCGCCGGGCGCGGTCCGCAATAGACTCGTCATGACCCCGGAGGCCCCCTGACTGCGCGTCTGCTGCTGCCTTTCTGCCTCACCGCCTTCCTCGCCGGATGCGGCACGGCTGCCGGGGACACCGCGTCGCCCGCCGACACCGCCGACGGAGGGGACTCGGCGGTGGACACCGGCGCGGACACGGCGGACACCGGCGCCGACACCAGCGAAACCGGCCACGACACGGCGGACACCGGGGCGGACACTGGCGACACCGCGGTGGATACCGGCCCCACGATCGAGCCCCTGTACCTCGAGGTCACCAACAATCTCGACGAGGCGATCGACTTCCTCGACGCGGCCGACTCCGTCTCCGGTGACTACCAGGTGCTGGTCGACGGCGCGAGCCCCATGGCGCCCGGCGAGGTCCGCGACTTCCTGCTGGCCGAGGGAACCTGGTCGTTCTACGCCGAGACCCCCACGGTGCAGTGCGGCAGCGTCGCGAACGTCGTGCTCGGCCCCACCCTGCCCGGCTACGCCTGGGACATCGCCTCGTTGATCGACTGTTCGGAGTGAGCCGCCCGCCGCGATAGTCGGGGCTCGTGCTCGTCCTCGCCACCGATCGGGAGCCCGTCCGCGCGCGCTGGCTCCCCGCGCTCGCGACCGGCGTGGCCGGGGTGGTGGCGGTGGCCGACTGGCCGGGCCTGCTCGCCCGGGTCGTCGATCCGGCGACCCGGGTGGTGATCGTCGACCCTGCGTTGCCCGGGTTGGTCGCGCCCCTTCTGGTGGAGCTGGCCGCGTCCCTGCCCCACCGGCCCCAGCTCCGCTCGATCGACGAGCCGGTCGCCACGATCCCCGCCGTTCGGGCGCGCCCCGCGCCGCTCGGGGTGCTCCTTCGCCGTGCCGCGGGACGACGCCGCACCGACGAGCTCCAGACGCGGCTACGCTACACCGGGCTGGGAGAGCGGGCGGGCGAGGTCGTGTCCAAGGCTGCAGGCGGCCGCGGGTTGGTGCTCATCGTCGGGCCGCGTGGCACCGGAAAGGAGCCGATCGCCCGGTTGATCCACCGGTTGGCCATGCCCGGTCGTGCGTTCGTGGTGGTGCCCCCGGGGACCGCGTGGCGACCCGAGGGGGAGCCGGGCTTCGTATACTTCGAGGCCGCCCATCTCCTCACCGAGGTCGGTGCTCGCGCGGAGGATGCTCGTCGGGCCGGCTGGCGGGTGGTGGTCGCGAGCCGCGCTCCCGTCGACGTCTCCGCGGACCTCGTGCTCACCCTGTCGCCGCTGCGTGAGCGCCCCGAGGTGCTCGCCCCGCTCATCCACCACTTCGTGGACGTGTGCGCGCGTCGGCTCGGGCAGCCGCGCCGCCGCTTCGGGCGGAAGCTCGTGGTGCTGATGCAGGCGTGGACGTGGCCCCAGAACGAACGCGAGCTGGAGCGCTTCATCCAGGACGTGCTCACTGCGGTTCCGACGGAGGTCGTTCAGCCTGAGCATCTGCCGCCAACCCTGCGCGCCCGGCTCGATCCCGAAGGTCCCGCGCCCCGCGCCGACCTCGAAGGCTACGAGGAGATGGTGGCCGCGCGTCTCGCCGCGGTCGTCCAGGGCTGGCACGCCGCGGGCGGCACCGACCTGCACGCCCTCATCGTCGACGCCACGGAGCGTGCGCTCCTCCGCCTCACCCTGGCGCGAACCCAGGGAAACCGGAAAGCCGCCGCGCGGCTGCTGGGGGTGGCGCGCAACACCTTACAGGCCCACCTCTCCCGGCTGGGTGTGAGCGCGTCCAGCGAATGAGGTGGCGGGTCCCCATCGCCGTCTTGCTTGGGGCCTGCGCGGCCCCGCCGCAGCGCGCCGGGATCCTCGTCGTCAGCCTCGACACGCTCCGCGCCGATCGCCTCGGCGCGTGGGGTAGCACCGCCGGGCTCACGCCCAACCTGGACCGGTTCGCCGCGGAGAGCGTGGTCTTCGACCGGGCGTTCGCCCAGAGCAACGAGACCCTCTACTCCCACGCCGCGCTGTTCACGTCGCGCTACCCCGACCGCCTCGACGCGATGGACGGCACGTTCCGGGTCCCCGCCTCCACGCCCACCCTCGCCGACGCCTTCACCGGCGCCGGCTGGGCGACCGCGGGCTTCGTCGCAGGCGGGCATCTCTCGCGCAGCTTCGGGCTGGATCGGGGCTTCGCTCAATGGGACGACACCTCGTCTTGGGGGTCCCTCCGGGAGACCAGCGCCCTGGCCTTGCACTGGCTCGACACCCGCCAGGGAGAAGCTCCGTTCTTCCTGTTCGTGCACGCGTACGACACCCACGATCGATACCTGCGGCCGAGCCCCTTCGGCTACGCCTTCGCCGATCCCGGCGACCAGGGCCTCGGCGCCCGCCTCGGACGCACCGTGGGCGGGGCGTCGTCCGTGCTCGGCGGCGCGTGGACCGAGCGGCCCGACACCCCGGAATTACTGGCCGCGTCGCCGCGCTTCGACCACGGACGCGCGGTGCGTGAGCTGGACCCGACGGCGGCGCCGCTCTCGGAGGCGGACGTTTTGCATCTGGCCGCGCTCTACGATGGCGCCGTCGCGTGGGAGGACGCCTGTTTCGGGAGGTTCATGGCGGGGCTCGACGCGCGGGGCCTGCTCGACCGGATCACGATCGTCGTGCTCTCGGACCACGGAGAGGAGCTCGGCGAAGGGGGCGTCTTCGCCCACCGCGCCACGCTGGACGACGCGGTCACCCGCGTACCGCTCATGGTGCGGCTCCCGGGCGGCGCGCACGGCGGGCGTCGGCTGACCGGGCTCGTAGAGCTCGTCGACGTGGCGCCGACGCTGCTTGACCTCGCGGGGGTGGATGCGGCGCTCTACGGCGACGGTCAATCGCTGGTTCGGGGTATCGAAGGCGGCGAAGAGGTTGCCCGATCGACGGCGGTGAGCGTCGGGGCGCTCCGCCTGCTGAGCGTGCGCGGACCCACCGCACGGCTCACGGCGGAGGGGCTCAGCGTCGACAATCCCCACCTCGACGCGCTGCTCGCCGTCGCGCCGCTGGACGGCGTGTCGCTCCGGTTGGGGGGAGACCCCGCCGCCGAGCCGACCCTCCGCGCCGCGATGCGGGCCTACGTGGAGGCACGGTGATGCTCGTCTGGATGTTCGCGTGTGCGCCGCCCCCCTCCTGGACCGAGGCCGGCGCGCTCGCGGGGCACCGCGCGTGGCTCGACACCAATCACGACGGCCGGGTGGACGCCGGGGAGTACGAGGGGCATCTCTGGAACGGCCCGCCGATGGGCTCCGCCGACCTCGACGGCGACGGCGACCTGTCCGCGGCGGAGCTCTCGGCGTTGGTGGCGGCGCAGTCGCCGACCCACTTCGACGGGGCCGTGGAGTCGGGGCCGGTCGCGCGCGCGGGCGCCGGAGTCCGGACGCCGGAGGGCGAAGCGAAGCAGCTCTGGGAGGTGCTGGTCTGGATGGACGACGCGGAGCGCTCGGTCGGCGAACCCGGCCTCGATCCGGCGCAGGTAGCGGCGGCGGTGGAGAGCGGCTCGTTCACCAGCGCTCCTTCCCGTGCCGCGTTCGCCGCGCTCCGTCCTGCCTGGAGCGCGCACGGGTGGACGTGGCCGGAGGGAATCCCGTGATCCTCCTCTGCCTGCTCCTGGGCTGCCCTGGCCCCGGATCGCCGCCACCCCTACCCGCCGGCGCGAGCGCCAACCTGCCTCCGACGGCCCCTCCGCCCACGCTCCCCGGCCCGGACCCCTCGTCCGCGCTCCTCGCGGAGATCGCCGCGCGCTTCGCAGCCTCGTCGCACGCGCCGTCCGGACCCCCGATCGTCGGTGCGCGGCCGCCGCGCCCGGGGGAGCCGCCGTCGCTGGCGGAAGCGCCGGCGGTGGGGCCGGCCCCGGTGAGTGCAGCGCCGCCGCGCAGGTAGGCGCTCCGCGGGCCGGGGCTTCAGCGACGACGGCGGGTCGGAATCCGGAAGATCACGGAGGCGCCGACCGCGGCGACGATCGTCATGGTCCCGAGCACCAGGACCCGGGTGAGCCAACGGGCGGAGGTCGATCCGTCGGTCGCAGACGGTGGGCTCCCCGCCGCCGCCACGGGCGGCGTCGCCGACAGCGACGCGAACGACGGCGTGCCTTCGCCGCTGGCAATCGCGGCGACCGTCCGCGGCGGGCGGTCCAGGGGGCGGGGCTGGGTCACCTTCACCCACGCGCCGAGCTCGGCGGCGGAGACCGAGCCATCGCGGTCGGCGTCGATGTCGTCGAAGGTGCTGGAGCCGTCGAACGGGGTGTACTCCGCGCGGCTGAGCTCCCCGTCACCGTCGGCGTCCATGCGGGCGAGGAGCGCGGCGAACAGGTCCTGCTCGCTCGGCACGGCGGATAGCGCGAGGGCGGGGAGGAGGAGCAGCACCATCACCCGGACCTCTATCCGCGCAGGGATCGGATCACCGCGCGCGGGTCGGACGACCGCCAGATCGCGCCCACCACGGCCCACCCCGCGACGCCTGTCGCCCGGACAGCGTCCAGGTTCGAGGGCTCGATCCCACCGATGGCGACCACGGGCCTGCCGGCCACGCGCACCGCCTCGGCGAGGAGCTCCACCCCCCGAGGTGGCCAGCCCGTCTCCTTGGTGCCAGTTGAAAACACTGGGCCAAAGCCGAGGTAGAGCGCATCTCCCGCGGTTCGGACCTGCTCCAGGGTGTGGGTGCTCCGGCCGTGGGGACCGGTCGCGGCGCCGTCCCCGTCGCCGAGGTGGGCGACCCGGCCCAGTTCCAAGGCGAGCGCCGCGTGGTCGTTGATCACCAGGGCGGGCACCTCGGACAGGGCGAGCGCGGCCGCGCGCACGGCCTCGACGGACCAGCCTTTGCAGCGGAGTTGGACGGGCCTGATGCCCTCCTCCGCGAGCATCAAGGCTTGCACGACCGGGTCTCCGAACGTGGCGTCGGCCATGCCGTACAGGCCGCGGATCCGCAGCGGGTCATGCGCCATGGGGGGTGCCGCCGAGGTGGGTCCCCTGCGCTGCGCGCCGCGCCGCCACGGCGACCTGCGCGAAGCCGAGGAAGGTTCGACTCCGTGGATTCCTTTCTCGATAGTCGGCGGAGAATGGAGGATATTCCCTCCACGTCCCGGTCGGGTGCGGGTCGGGGCGGGCGGTCATGTGGACAGGCAGTTTCCCACGGCGGGTCCGCGTTCTATAATCCCGCGTCGCGCCGCAAACCGTCTTGAAGCTGCTCATCGTCGACGAAGACCTGCATTTCGGGAGGATCCTGAGCTCTGTGCTTGGGAACGACGGGCACGACGTGCACGCCGTCGCCGAGCACGCGGACGGGATGTCGGCAGTGCAGTCCCGGCGTCCTGACGCGGTGATCGTGGCGGTGGACGGCCAAGACATGCGCTCACTCGCGTTCCTGATGGAGCTTCGGGACCATCCGCACGGGGCGAAGGTGCACCTTGCGGTGCTCGCGCCGCGGCTCGACGAGAGTGTGCGCGGCACGGCGGAGGCCGCCGGCGCGGCGCGGGTGTTCGTGCGGCCGTTCTCGGTTTTGGACCTCGCCGCGGCTGTGCGGGCGTTCGCCGTGGCCCCGCCCCGGTCTGCGGTGGCGCCGGCGCTGGTCGGAAGGTTGGACCTCGACAATACGCAGCGGATCCTCCGCCTCTGGTCGCGCCGCGCCAATGGGGACGTGGTCCTTGGCACGGGCGCGGAGCTCGTGCGGGTCACCCTCGCCGACGGCGGGCCGCTCGACCTGAAGGTGGAGCGGGCGATGCGCGCGGCGCTTCACGGCGGCGACCTCGACTTCCAGCCCCACGACGTTGCGGGCAGCGGGGACGAGCGGGCGCTCGGTGCGTGGATCTGGTCGGAGGCGGAGCGCGCCGAAGGCGGGTTCGACGAACGCCCGAGCCGGGCCACGGTGATCTCGCCCACGCGGCTCACGGAGTCGGCCGGTCGGCTGCCGCTGGTGCCGGCCGCCGCGCGAGTGATGTCCGCCCTCGTGGGGCCCGTGGCCCTCGGGCGGCTCTGCGACCAGCAAGGCGTGGAGGTCGATGAGGTGAGCGCCACGCTGGCCACCCTCGGCGCGCTCGGGTTTCTCAGCTTGATGGTGGCGCCCAACGCCGGTCCGCCCCCGCCGTCCCGCCCGGCGCCGCTGCCGCCCACGCGCACCGACCAGCTCTCCAGTGGGGCGCCTTCGACGTCCCAACGGGGAACGGATCCGTTCGCGACCACGCGCGCTCCATCGGGTGGGCCGCCCCCGGGGGATCCGTTCCGGTCCCCCGTGAGCGGGTCCGGTCGGGGCCCCACCACCGGCGACCCGTTCGCTCCCTTGCGCACCGCCTCGGACGCCGGCCGCACCGCCGGCCCCGGCTCCAGCGTGACCCAGGACTCCCGCGCCGCCGGACCCGCCCGACAGAACGTCGCGAAGGTGCTCCACCAGCACGTGGACGAGCACGAGGTCACCCGGCCGTCGCAGTCGGTAATTCCACGTGCACAAGCGGCGTCCCGTCTCGTCGAGCGTCCTCGAGCGCCGGTCGCGCCCCGGAGTGGTCCCGTGGCGGCGCCGGTCGGTCCGGCGACGCGCCCGGCCGTGGCGCCGGTCGCCGCCGCGCGGCCACCGGCGGGTCCAAGCCACCTCCCAACGGCTGGCGGTCACCCGGGGATGTCCCGAGTCGCCGACCCCGGCGCGGTGATCCGGCGGTTGAGGCGGGAGCTGGACATCTCCCGCGGCAGCGATCCGTGGACGGTGCTCAGCCTCCCCCAGAACGCCGAGCCGGCGATGGTGGAGCAGGCGGGCGTCCGGATGCGCGCCCGGTATGCCGAGATCATGCGCAGCGAGACGGGGGAAGCCCGGGAGCTCGCCCGGGAGATCCTCTCGCGCATCGAAGCGGCTTGCGAACAGCTCGCCGCGGACACGACGCCCGCCGCGACCGACCAGCCCGGGGACGACGCTTTCCGCGCCGGTCTCGCGGCGATGGCCGCTGGCGACTGGGCCGCCGCGGATCGGCGGTTCATCGCCGCCCGCGACCAGAACCTCGACAGCGCGCGCAACCTCGCCCACCTCGGCTGGGTGCGGGTGCACAACCCCGACTACCCCAACGCCGACCGGGTCACCGACGGGCTCGACCTGCTGCTCCTCGCCGAGCAGCTCGATCCCGCCTACGCAGACGGGCAGTATTTCCTGGCCATGGTGCTCCATCGCCGCGGAGACGACGACGCCGCGCGCCGGCGCATCGCCCGCGCGCTTCGGGCCGAGCCGGGACACGTCGCCGCGAACGCGCTGGCGCGGAAGCTCCGCCGTACGCCTGGCACCTGAGGTCGATCCGGGTGGACGGCGCCGCCGTCATCGGCGACGTTGTCTCGATGATCGTGCTCCTCCTCACCGCATGTGGCACCGCACCTTCCGACACCGCGACGCGCCGCGACTCGGGTGCCACGGATTCGGGCGACACCGGTTCGGACACCGGTGATACATCTGATACGTCTGATACACCCGATACGAGCGAAACCGCGGACAGCGGCGACTCGGGCGATACAGCGCCCCTGGAGATTCCCCCCGGCCCCGACTGCGAGGGCGGCGACACCTACCCGGTGGAGACGCCGCTCAACGTCCTGGTGGGGCACGTGGTGCGTGGTGAAGCGTCGGAAGCGGAGATCGCGGACCTTCGGGTGATCGCGGAAGACTGGGCGCCGAGCCACCAGGGACCGTGGGTCCACGAGGTGCGTGGACCGCTCACGTCAAGCGACGGGCTCGCGTTCTCGGGTGCGCGCGACGTCGCGATCTCCGCCGCATCCGTCGCGGAGGTCACCCGCCTCACCGACGGAAGCTACGTCGCGCTCTACGTCGATGGGGACCTCGACCTGGCGCTCGCCATGGCCGAGGCCCACGAGCCGATGGCGGCGGGGATGATCGGCCTCGGCGGCCTCGGCGCCTCCACCTCGCCCGACGGCCGCACGTGGACCCCCGCCGCGCTCACCTTTGCCGGCCCCGTTCCCGCCTACGTGGTGGACCCCGAGGTGCTCGCGCTCGCCGACGGCCGGTACGCCCTCTACTTCCTCGGCGTGGCGGCGGAGGACCTCTGCGCCGACGAGGCCGATCCGTTCAAGGTCCCCGGGCCCCATCACCTCTACCGCGCCGAGTCGGAGGACCTGCTGAACTGGAGCGCGCCAACCGAGGCGTGGCAGAACCCAATCGGCGGCACCGACCCGGCGGTCTGGTGCCTCGACCGAGACGCCTGCTATGGCTGGTTCAGCGCCCCGATGGTCTCGACCGACGGAGGGATCACCTTCGCGGCCACCGGTGCGCTGGTCCTCGTCGGAACACCACAGATTCCCGACGTGGTGCAGCTGGCCGATGGAACCTGGCGAATGTACTCCCTCGCCGCCTCGGGCATCGAGGTCGCATCGAGCGCGGACGGCAGGACGTTCAGCGGCGCGGCCGCCGCCGGGGCAGGAGCGGGGTCGCCGTCGGCGGTGGTCAACGGAGGGACGGTGGAGCTGTGGGTGAGCGGCGGGGACTGACGCTCCCCCGTCACTCCCCCGGCGTGAGGTGCTCGCCGCCGTATTCGTCCCACAGCGACTGGCGGATGCCCCCGTCGGCGATGATCTGGCGCAGCGCGGCGACGCCCTCGGTCGGGGTGCGCTCCATCGTGGTCCGGTCCACGGTGTACAGGCCGAACTTGGGTCGGAAGCCCTCGGCCCACTCGAAGTTGTCGGTGAGGGACCAGTGGATGTAGCCGTCCACCGGGGCGCCGGCGGCGATGGCGTCGCTGAGGCCGGCGAGCTCCTGCACGATGTCCTCGGCGCGGCGGCGGCCGGTGGTCGTCGCGATGCCAGCCTCGGTGACGCGCAGCTGCACCCCGGGATAACGCTCGGCCAACGCCGGAGCGAGCAGGCCGAGGCCCGGGGAGTAATGTTCGTAGCCCATCTGCGTGACGTCGTCCGGGTCGGGCTCGGGGCAGCCGATCGCGGACGGTTCGAGGCTCAGCAGGTCGAGGATGTTCGGATCGCACGGCACGGCGTCGACCGGGGGGAAATAGATTCCCCGGACATACATGCGGTAGTAGTACTGGTACCCCAGGAGGTCGACCGTGTTCGCCCACTCGGGGTGGTCCTCCTCGGGCACGCCGTCGAGGTCGCGGTCGAGCTTGCCGAGCACCATCGCGTCGGGGAAGATGTAGCCGTAGAGCGCCTGGATCCGCGAGGCGGCGGCCACGTCGTCGGCGTTGTCGGGGTCCGCGGGGACGATCCACTGGATGGAGTTGGTGAAGCCGACGCGGGCGGCGGTGCCGTCGCCGTCGGCATCCGTCGTGTCGGCGGCGTGGACCGCGTGGTACGCCGCGGCGTTTCCGTTGAGCATGCCCTCGGCGACCGGGAAGACGTTGGCCAGCACGTCATCCTTGGTGAGGTTCTGCTTCGCGGGGGGGAACGCGCCGCCCAGGTACCCGCTGAGCAGGTAGCCGCCGGGCTCGTTGAAGGTGCTCCACTCGTCGACCAGGTCGCCGAAGCGGACGGCACACTCGGCGGCAAACTCAGCGAATTCGTCGTCAGCCTCGGGGTTGGTCCAGCCGCAGAGGTTGGTGTCGCTCGGCCCGGCGGCACAGTCCACGTCGCTCAGATCGTAGAACCAGATCGGCTCGGTGAAGTGGTGGAGGGTCACCATCGGCTCGATGCCCCGATCGCGCAGCGCCTGGAGCACGTCGCGATAGTGTTGCCACTCGGCCTCGTCCCAGGTGTCGCGCGAGGGCTCTACGCGTGACCACTCGATCGAGAGCCGGTAGACGCCGGCGCCGAGGTCCTTCACCAGGTCGGCGTCCGCTTCGTACCGGGCGTAGCCATCCACTGCGGTGCCGGAGGGCTCGGCGGTCTTGCCGGCGAACGCGGGCAGCGTCTCGAACTGGTACCAGTTGTTGTTCGTGTTGCCGCCCTCAATCTGGTGGGCCGCGCCGGCCGCGCCCCACTTGAACCCCGCGGGGAAGGGGTACACGACGGGGTCGCCCGAGTCGCCAGGCTCGGTGGTGCACGCGGCGAGGGAGAGCAGGAGGAACATACGGCGCTCTATCGCGCCGAGCGGCCCGCGAGCTACCAGCCGACGGAGCCTTGAAGCACGAGGCCGACGGCCGTCGCCACCATCACCGGGACGGCGAAGTTATCGTCGATCGTACGGCAGAAGAGCTCGGTGAGCGCCCCGACCACGGCCGCCACGGCCGCCGCGATCACGCCGCGGATGCCGAGCGTCGGGTGCCAGATCGTGAGCGTCGCGACGCCCGCCGCGAAGGCCACCGCCGCGTAGGCGATCGTGCCCTCCAGTGAGCGGTTGTTCACCAGCTTGTGGCGACCGAAACGGCGACCGACGAAGCCGGCCGCGGGGTCCCCGAACCCGAGCGTGACCAGCGCCAGAGCGCAGGTGGGCAGGGAGAAGAACGGGGCGATCATCACCAGCCCGGTGCCCATCCAGGTGGCGGAGTTCACGGTGTAGGCCTCGTGCTCGTGCGCCACGAGCCCCATGGTGCGCATGAGGATCGCGTTCCACGCCGGCCACCGGCGGCGGGTGATCTCCAAGGTCCACGCGAAGGTCGCGAAGGCGGTGGAGGCGACGATGGCGCCCTGGTGATCGAGGAGCGTCTCGATCAGAAGGAGGACGGCCATTGCGGAGAAGACGTGCTGCGCTGACCGATAGAGGTTCTCGGGGCGCCTGACGGCGACGTGCATCCGGGGAGCGTAGGCCGTCCACGTCACGGCGACGTCACGGGTTCGTTCGCGGGTGTGAGGCGCCGGTGCGGCCCACCGACCGCGACGATGCGGCAACTTCACCACCTCCACACGCGCCCGCACGCGCCGGCCCGAGTACGCTGCCCAGGCATGTTGCTCACCCTCGCCCTCGCGTGTACTTCCGCCCCCGGCACCGGGGATTCGGCGCCTGCGCCCGACATCACCCTCACCGCCGCTCCCGCGTTCGATCCCCTGGCCGGGCCCGCGCTCACCTGGACGCTGTCGGGGGAGGACGCCAAGGCCGATGCCCCGGGCGAAATCCGCGGCGAAGACGGCGAAGTTGTCCGGAGCAAGGTGCTCCCCGCCCTCGGCTGGGACGGAAAGGACGACGACGGAAAATATGTCGGCACCGGAACGTACACGCTCGCCGTCGGCGCGGAGGAGCGGGAGCGCACCGCCCCCGTGGCGCTCGTCCGGGCCGGGGTGCTCGCCGCTTACGCCGAGGACGATGACGGCGTCACGGCCACCCGCGTGCCCCTGTACTGGCACCAGAAACGTCACACCCAGGACCTCGACGATCCCTTCGTCACCGTGGAGGCGATCGACGACGCCTCCGGCGTCGTGGTGCTGCCGGCGGTCGGCGAGGGGCTCAATGTTCCGGCGACGGACGCCGCGGAGCCGGTCGCTTATCCCTACGACAGCCGGCCGATCGTCTCGCTCACCCTGGGCGCCACGAGCACCCTCGGGGCTGCGCACCTCGGGGACGTGCCGCTGCACCTCTCCATCCCCGGGTGGACCGTCCTCGGCGACACCCCGCTCGCAGACGGTGCCGTGGTCACCCTTCAGAAGGACGAGCCGCTCGGCACGACGTTGGGCGTGAGCGAGGAGCCCCTGGTCGCCACCGTCAGCGCTACCGACGACGCCGGCACTGCCTGGCCGGTCGCGACGATCGAGGTGCCGTGGCGCGCCTACCGTCTGCTCGGCCCCCCGACCTTTGAGCAGACCGACGACGAACGGTACAACCCCTGGGTGGCGGCGGTGGATCCGGCCCTGCGGGCCCTGGAGGGCACCACGCCGACCCACGACGCCACGCTCGACGCATTGGTGCGGTGGGTGTTCGAAGACGGCGGGCTGTCCTACGACACCGTCTCCGGGGCGAGCGCCTACACGGTCTACGTGCAGGGCGACTGGGCGCGGGCGAACTTCCAGATGACCTCGTTCCTGAGCCGGAAGTTCGGTCTCACGGTCAACTGCACGGACTGCGCGGGGATCATGGTCAGCTACGGCAATATGCTCGGCGCGGAGGTCGACTACGCCATCATCGGGTGGAACTTCAACCTGGACTACATCCTGGCGATCGGCGGCACGGAGTTCGATCACTGCCCGTTCGGCGACTACGGCTGCGGCTTCAGCTACCACGCCGTCACCACGGACATCGACAACGCCCTCATCTGGGACGCGACCCTGGCCCTCGATGGCGACGAGGACCCGACGTCGCTCCCGTCCACCGAGCGCCTGGTGCAGTCTGTCCCGTCGGATGAGTACCTCGAACGCCTGGTGCTGCCGCCCACCACTGCCAGCTACGTCTATCAGGCGCAGGGGACCCTCCAATGATCAGCCTGTTCACCCTGCTCCTCGCGCCCGCCCTGGCCGGCGCGCCGGTCGCCGCCACCAAGACCCAGACCTTCGCGGGCGTACCCGTGTCGGCGCTGCCCGCCCTCTCCCTCGGCGAGCCCGAATTCATCGATGGCACCGACACCTGGCGCGCGCCCGCCCCCGGCGGCTGGGTGCTGCACGCCTGGAGCGCGGACGCGGCCGAAGGCGCCCGTTCCTTCCGCTTCACCGCGAGCACCGTGCAGCGGATGCTCCCGACGACGACGGTGCGCGGTGCGGACGAGGCCGTCGGTGGCGATGAGCTGGTCATCGCCCGCCGCGGGAACGTGGTGGTGCAGGTCAAGGGCGACCACGCCCGCGACACCGCGGCGGCGATCCTCGCGGCTGAGGCGACGGATCCAGGCGTTTCGCCTGTGGTTCCCGAGCTCGACCCGGTCACGCCCCGCGATGGATTCGGGCGGCGATTGAAGTAGCGGTGATCGTGAACTACGTCTGGGTGGACGCCGAAGGCGTCACCGTCGGGGCCACCTCCGCGCAGCGGTGGGCGTGGGACGTGTCCGAGGGGTACTCCGGCGCGGACGCGAAGACCCTGGTCATGGCCACGTTGTCGAACGCGCCGCCCGGCGTCGCCCCGGCCGAATCGGTGACGTTTCACGTCCACCCGACGGACGCCGAACGCGCGGCGGCGATCGGCGCCGTAGGGGCGCTGCTCGCGGCCGTACGCGAGCTCCACGCGGCCCAGCCGGCGTGGCAGGAGTTGGCGCGGAGCTGGTTCGGGCGGGCGATCTGATGCGCCGTCGCTCCTGGAACCGAGCTCGCCGGGATTCGTTGGGCAGGAGTGGATGATGGGGAGCTCCGGCGCGCGCCTAGGGGCGAACGCCTGTCGGCCGCGACGGTGGCGCTGCTCGTCCCGGACGGGACCTACGACTTCACTGGGCTCAACGAGGCGCACCGATCCGTGCCGCCGGCGGACGTCTGCCAGCAGCCCCTCCGGGCCAGGCTCTTCGTCCGCCGCAACGACGTGACCCGTCGCGCCGCCAGGGTCGACGCCGCTCCCGTGCTCACCGACATCGGTCCGGGCGCGGATGGTGTCCATCACGGGCGGGTCTCCCTGCTCCTCGTCTCCTGCGCTGAAAACCCACCGCCGTGCTCGAGTTACGCACCGACGATCACCGTCGACGGGGGCGCGCCGCTCGGGATCGGCGCGCCGGTGGACTGCGCTGATTGTTCCCCCTCGGACGCCGGGTACATCCCCGAGCTGCGGTAGCCGCGCGCTGGCGCCGGCCTCGTACGGCGCTGGAGACCACCTGATGACCAAGGCCGACTGGAGCGGATCCCGGGCATGTTATCGGATGATAATGTCTGCTGATGGGCCGAGCGCGTCGCCTTCGTTGACGGGGGGGACCGCCGTCTGGGTGTTCATGGCCGTGGAGCTCGTGACGTTCGCGCTCTTTCTTGGTGGCTTCGCCTGGTCCTGGCGCAGTGACGCCACCGCCTTCGCGTCCGGGCAGGCCACGCTCCACCCCGCGTCAGGCCTTCGGGGGACGGTGCTCCTGCTCGTGGGCAGTGGCCTCGCCTACGCCGCCACCGGAGCTTACGCGGAGCAGGCGCGGCGGCGCGCGGCAGCCATGCTCCTTGCCACCGCCGCTTGCGGCGGCGCGTTCGCGGTGAACAAGGCGTTGGAGTACGCCGATCCCTCGCTGGTGGGCGTCACGCTCTCGTCCAGCCCGTTCTGGTTCAACTACCTGTTCCTCACGGGGCTCCATCTGCTCCATGTGCTGCTCGGCGTCGCGGCCCTGCCGTGGGTCGCCTGGCGGGTGTCGGTGGGCGCGGCCGACCGGCTTACGGTCGAGGCCATCGCGGCGTACTGGCACCTCGTCGACGTCGTCTGGCTTCTGCTCTTCCCGATGATCTACCTGGTGCATCCGTGACGGCGGTGGGGGCACGTGCCCTCGTGGCAACGCTGGTGCTCCTCGCCCTGACCGGCGTCACGGCGGCCCTCTTCGAACGCGGGGCGTCCGGCGCGATGATCCTGGCCGTTTCAGTGGTGAAGATCATCGTGGTAGGTGCTGTTTTCTTGGAGCTCGACCGGCTGCGTAGGAGCTGGCGACTTGGAGCGGTCGGGCTGGTCGTCCTGCTGGCGGGCGGACTCCAGTTGTTGATGGGCCACGCTCGCTGACCAGGGGGCGCAGGTCGGAGCTCCGGAGGCCGAGGTCCGCCTCACCCCCGCCAAGCCTGGAACACCGCCGCGCTCCCGAGCCCCACGAGCAACGCCGCCGACCCGTACGACAGCCGCTTCGCCACCTCGTCGCCGCCCCAGGCCCGCAGCGCCGCGGCCGTGTGGGTGATGGTGACGTGTGCCGCGGCCGCGCCAACGATCGTCGCCGCGCCAAAACCAAGGGCCGACGCGAGCCCTTCACCCCCCGCGATCCCGCTGGCCGTCAGCGCCGTCGCCGCCATGCCCCAGGTCACCAACGGCACCGGGTTGGTGACCGTGGCAGTGAGCCCGAGCAGGAAGGCACGGCCTTCCCGCACCGCGGCGGGCGCTGCAGGTCGGACCTTGCCCGCGCGCTTGGCCACCCAGGCGGCCACCGCGAACAACACCAGCCCAGCCACGCCGTGCGCGGTCCTCACGAAATCGGCGTGCGCGGTGACGAAGCGGTTCGCCCCGTAGAACGCCAGCCCTGCGTACGGCGACTGCCCCACCGCCGAGCCAAGGCCAATCCACCGCCCTCGGCGCGGGGCGGCGTCGAAGCCGGCTTGCATCACCAATACACCCGCCGGTCCGGCCGCGACGACGGTGCCGGCGTAGGCGAGGAAGATTCCATAGCCGACGAGGAAGATCACCGGCGGCGACGCCCGGCCGCCATCCCCGCGAGCAGCAGCCCCACCACCGCCCCGGAACCACGGCCGGCGCAGCCGCAGGACCCGACCTCTTCACGAGCCGCGCCGGAGTCCGACGAGTCGTCCGTTCTGGCGCTGTCCGATACTCCCGATGTATCATCCGTATCAGATGTATCGAATGTATCAGATGTATCAGATGTGTCGCCGGTGTCGTTCGATCCGGTATCCCCCGTGTCGGTCGGGGTGCAGGGGTCGGTGAGGTTGGGCGCGTCGGGGGTGGGGACGACGAAGACCACGAAGTCCGCCGCGTTGTCGTCGGTGTCGGACCCGTCGGGGCAGCGGCCGAGGCTGAGTCCGGCGTTGGGGGCCGCGACGGGGGAGGCGGGTTCGCCGGATTCGGTGGTCCAGCCGTCGTCGTTGGGGCCGCCGTAGACGACGATATCAGCCACAGTGCCGTCAGGTTCGACCAGCCGCACTGCGTCGGAGTTCGGGTCTCCGTTGCCAAGGTTGAAGGCGACCTCGATCTCGGCGGGCGCGTCGCCGAGGAGGATGATCTCGCCCGCGCCGAGGGTGAGCGACTCGAAGGTGGTCGCCGTGCGCCAGGCGTTCATCGCCGACTCTACCCGCCAGCCGGTGAGATCGCAGGGGCTGTCGCCCGCGTTGAGCAGCTCCACCCACTCGTCGCCAGAGTCGGCGCCGAGGGCATCGGGGAGCAGCTCATTGATCACGGGCCGACACTCAGCGTGGGCGGTGGACAACAGCGCGAAGAGCAGCATTGTGCTCACATCAAGAACGAGACGACGATGGCGACGCCGAGCACCGCGATCGCCACCACGCCGCCGATGAGCAGGATCGGCGGAGCGGGCTTCGGCGGCGCGTTCGGGTCGGCCGCGGCCTTCCCCCGCGGCGATGACTTCTTGCCCGGCGGCTCGGCCTTGCCCTTCCGGATGCCCTGCCAGCCGGCGATCCGGCGGGTGCCGGCGCTCGCCGGCGGCTCCACGCCGAGGAGCGCATAGATTTGTGCGAACCAGGGGAACCCGTAGACGGGGACCAGCTCCTCGGCGCCCACGTCGGGACGGAGGCGGGAGGTGATGGGGATGCGGCCGGCGTAGATCCCTTCGCGCACCGCGTACATCGACTGCCGAGGCAGCACGGTGCCGTCGGGGAAGTACACGTCGAAGCGGTGGGGCACCTGCGCGGCGCTCGGCGCTTCGAAGCGGGTGAAACACGCGGGGCACACCACCTCCTCGCCGGGGTTCGCCTCCAGCGGGTTGGTGCAGTCGGGGCAGGCTACGCGCACACCCCCACTTAGCGTGGCCGCGGCGGATAAGCCCAGGGGATGTCCGACCTCGTGCTGGGGACCGCGGGTCACGTCGACCACGGCAAGACCACCCTCGTCAAGGCGCTCACCGGCGTCGATCTCGACCGTTTGCCCGAGGAGAAGGCGCGCGGCATCACCATCGCGCTGGGGTTCGTGCCCCTGCCGCTCCCCAGCGGCCGCATCGCCGGGCTCGTGGACGTGCCCGGGCATGAAAAGCTCGTGCGAACCATGGTCTCTGGCGCCAGCGGCATGGACGCCGTGATGCTCTGCGTCAGCGCCGTGGAGGGCGTCATGCCCCAGACGCGCGAGCACCTCGACGTGCTGCGCCTCCTCGGCGTCCCCCATCTGGTGGTCGCGCAGACGATGGCCGACCAGGTGGACGACGAGCTCCTCGAATTGGCGGCGGAGGAGCTTCGGGAGGTGCTCGCCGGCACCCCCTGGCCAAACGCGCAGATCGTGGCGACGAGCGCCGTCACCCGGCGCGGCCTCCCGGAGCTGCTCGCGGCCCTGGACGCGCTCCCCAGCTCCCACCGGGAGCTCGACCGCCCGTTCCGCCTCCCCGTCGACCGCGCCTTCGTGAGAAAGGGCTTCGGAACGGTGATCACCGGCACGGCCTGGAACGGCCGGCTCAAGGATGGCGCCGAGGTGGAGCTGCTCCCCGGCGGGGAGCGGGCTCGCGTACGGGGCGTTCAGGTGCACGGCCAGTCGGTGGCGGAGGCCCATGCGGGCTCCCGGGTGGCGCTCAACCTCACCGGGGTGGAGATCGAGGAGGTCGGACGTGGATTCTGGGTCGTCGCGCCCGGCTCGATGCCCGACGCCCTGGTGATCGACGCCCGATACACCCACCTTGACGACGCGCCGATCCTCGTCGGCGAACCTGGAGTGGTGGTGCTTCATGGCACCCGCGAGGTTGCCGGGCGCGTGGTCCCCCTCGGGGCCGAGGGGCTGGAGCCCGGCTGGTCGGGGTGGGTCCAACTGCACCTCTCGGAGCCGCTCCCCTGCCTCCCCGGCGACCGCTTCGTCGTCCGCCGGGCGTCGCCGTCGCTCACGGTGGGCGGCGGGGCGATCGTGGACCCCTGGGCGCCCGTCGCGCGGAAGAAGCGGCAGGCGGAGGCGATCGTGGAGCTCGACCGCCTCGCGGCCGGCGACAAGGAGGTCTTCGTGGAGCGGATGGACGCGGCGGGCCTCACCGACGCCGAGTGCCTGCAACGCGCGGGCGTCCTCCTCGGGGTCCGCCTCGGCGAACGCCGGTATCCGGTAGGTCGGGTCGCGGAGATGCGCGAGGTTTTGGCGCAGACGCTCGCCGAGCGCCACGCCGCCGAGCCGCTCACCCCTGGGCTCAATCGCAAGGCGGTGCAGGCGGGGCTGCTCAAGTCCCTGGACGATCGTGCGTTCCTGGCGTTCCTCGACGCGGAAGCCGGGGCGGGGCGGGTGGTGCTCGAGGGGGGGCGGGTGCGGCTCCCCGGCTGGGTGGTGAAGCTCGACGCGGCGCAGGAAGCGTGGCGCAAGGCGACGATCGCCGCGGCGGAGGCCGCCGGCTACGACGGCCTGGAGGCGGCGCCCGAGCGTCCCGATCGGGACGCGTTGGTGTTCCTGATCCGGGACCGCGGGGAGATCGACCTCGTGGCCGGGCGCATCTACGCCGCCAGCGTCCTCGAGCGGCTCAGCGCGGCCGTGCGCGCCTGGTTCGACGGTCACCCCACGCTCGATCCTTCGGCGTTCAAGGAGCTCACCGGCCAGAGCCGCCGGACCGCGATCCCGCTGTTGGAGTGGCTGGATGCACGCGGGGTGACGAAGCGGCTGGGGGAGGGGAGGGTGCGGGCTTAGCGGCGGGGAGACGGTTGGGACCGCCGCGGGCGGGTGGATGTGTGCGGACCATGGCCGTTCCGGATTGGTTTTTGTTCCCCCTCCCGGCCCTCCTCCAGCGTCGCGAGCCAGGACAAACGTCGGCGTCGCGGCGCGTCGAGGTGTCGCGCTCGGTGGGAAGGGCCGGTGACCGACTCGGCGGTGCCTCTCGGAGTGGCCGGCGTCTGCACCCTCGGGAGCGCGCTCGGAGAAGGTCACGCAACGACGCAGAGACGCGGAGAAGGCGCTGACCACGGGAGGCGGATCGGCGACCTCCTGCCCGGGCGCGCGCGCGGAGGTCGCGAAGAAGAATACGATCGGCGTGGTCCCGAGATCCGGGCCGATGGACGGCGGGATCGACCTCGCGCTCTCGCGCTTCTTCGGGTGGGACCTCGTGGACGCCGTGCAGGCGCGGATCCGGGCCGAGTTCTTCGGCGAGCAGCCGATCGGGACGGCGATCGTCGTGCCCACCGGCGACGACGCACACCCGTTCCTCGTGCTCGGGCCTCGGCACCGCCACCGGGAAGCTGGAGCCGCGGGTCGCCGCCGCGCAGATGGCGCTGGCCTGGCGGGTGGCCCACGAGCCCGACCCCCAGTGCAACTGGATCGTGGCGAAACACCGCCGGGATTCGGTGGCCGCGACGCTGTCTGCCGAGGAGCGCTTCACCCGCCCGCCGCCCCAGGTGATCCGGTAGGGCGCTTCGGCGAGGGGCGGAACACCCACGGCACGCCGAGCGCCCAGACCGCGAAAGGCACCGAGGCCCCGGCCTTCACCGCGTGGATGCCGTCCGCGTGGTTGGGGTCGAGGACGCTGAGCGCGGCGACCGCAGCCGGCCCCGAGAGGACCGCGAGCGCGACGGAGGCGGGGAGCAGCGGCCACGCGAGCCGCGCGCCGAGGCCGAGGGCGAGGAGCTGGGCGACCGAGGGGAGGTGGGGCTTGATGGTTTGGCGTCCTCGACGGAAGTTGGCCGACGGCCGCTGGCCCCGCGGCGTCGGCGCCCGGCGGTGCCCAACCCCAAGGAACCGCCCTGGTGACGCGGTCACCCTCGGGGTTCCTTGGCCTCCGCGGCGGCGAACCCCAAGGAACCGCCCTGGTGACGCGGTCACCCTCGGGGTTCCTTGGCCTCCGCGGCGGCGAACCCCAAGGAACGGCCCTGGTGACCCGGTCACCCTCGGGGTTCCTTGGCCTCCGCGGCGGCGTACCCCAAGGAACCGCCCTGGTGACGCGGTCACCCTCGGGGTTCCTTGGCCTCCGCGGCGGCGTACCCCAAGGAACCGCCCTGGTGACGCGGTCACCCTCGGGGT
>CAIXRH010000010.1 GCA_903921785.1 uncultured Pseudomonadota bacterium | reverse complement strand
GTCCACCACCCGCCCGCCCTCGATGACCACGATGCGGTCGGCGAAGCCGGGGAGGAGGCGGAGGTCGTGGGTGACAAAACAGAGGCCCACGTCCGGGAGCGCGCGGAGGAGCCGGAGGAGCTCGGCCTTCACCGGGGCGTCCAGGCCGGTGGTGGGCTCGTCGCAGAGGAGGAAGCGGGTGCGACGGGCGAGGGCGACGGCCACCGCCGCGCGCTGCGCCATCCCCCCGGAGAGCTCGTGCGGGTACCGACCGGCCGCCGCCGCGGGGTCGCTGAAGCCGAGCTCGCCGAGGAGCTTCGCCACGTCCGTCGGGGCGCCGGCCAGCGCCGCGGCGTGGCGGACCTGGACGTCCAGCGTGCGCGTCGGGTCGAGCGAGCCGCGGCCATCCTGGAACAACAGCCCAACCGTGCCGCGGAGCTCGGCGCCGCTGCGGAGTGAGCCGTCGAGCCGCACCTCCCCGGCCACCCGCCCCGGACGCATGGGCAGGAGATCGAGGATCGCCCGGAGGCTCAGGGTCTTCCCCGAGCCGCTCGGCCCGACCACCGCGACGACCTCTCCGGTACGAACGGTGAACCCCACGCCGTCCACGAGCGTGGTGGCGCCGGAGCGCACCGTGAGGCCATGGACGCTCAGCTCGGCCACGGCTGCTCCCGCGGCGGCGTGGTCGCCCAGAGGGTGAGGAGCACCGCCGCGACGGGCGCGGCGGCGGCGAGCGGGTTCGTGGACCCGGTGGATAGCGCGTGTGCGATGAGGTTTCCCCAGCTCGGCGTGGGCTCGGGGACCCCGAACTCGCCCAGGTAGGACAGGGTGACCTCGGTGACGAGCACGGTCCCGAGCGTCGCCGCCAGCTCTCGGAGGACGACGTCGCGCCCGTTGATCCACAGCAGGTGCCACGCGAAGATCCGTGCGTCGGAGACGCCGTGGGCGCGGGCGGCGAGCACGAACTCGGCGCGCCGCAGCGCGTCCAGCCGCGCGTAGAGCGCCTCTGCCACCGCGGGCACCGCCGTGACCCCGGCAGCGACGCCCAGGGGCAGCGGCCCGGGCCCGAAGACCAGCAGCACCAGCAGCACCAGCCCGAAGGCCGGGATCGCCGCCACCGCGCCCGTGACCGCCCGGATCGTGGTCGCCACCAGGCCCCCGAACCACCCTGCCGCCGCGCCCAGCGCCCCGCCCAGGCTGCCGGCCACGGCCAACGCGAGGAGCCCCGGGACGAAGAACGCCCGTCCACCCGCGCAGAGCCGCCTCAGCACGTCCCGCCCGAGGTGGTCGGTGCCGAGCCAGTGCGCGGCGCTCGCCCCCGCGTCCGCCAGCTCCGGGTGTACGTCGGTGACCGCGTCGTACGGCAGGAGCGCCGCGGCGGCGACCAGGAGGAGGATCACGAAGCGCAGCTTCACGCTTCGTCCTCCCGCGCCCGCGGGTCGAGCGCGATGGCGAGCGTCTCGGCCGCCAGCCGGGCCCCGGCCACGAGCGTCGCGGCGGCCACCACGAGCCCGGCGGCGAGCGGCCAGTCCCGCGCTCCGCAGCTCGACCAGAACATCGAGCCCGCGCCGGGCATGGAGAACGCCCGCTCCACCACCACCAGCGCCGAGAGCAAGGCGGGGAGCTGCTCGGCGAGGAGCGCCGCGGTGGGGACCACGAGGTGCCGGGCCACCAGCCTTCCGACCGGCCCGCCGCGGGCCCGCTCGGCGTCGACGAAGGGCGCCGCGAGCAGCGCGTCCAGGACGCTGCCTGCCCGGTCCACGAGCGACGCGAGCCGCGCCGAAGCGAGCCCGAGCACCAGCACCGCCAGCGCGGCGCGTACGAAGCCCGGCTCCTCCGGGAGCGCGAACCAGCCGGGACGGTCGATCCACCCCCGCTCCATCGCCGCCCACGCGGCCGCGTTGAGC
>CAIXRH010000009.1 GCA_903921785.1 uncultured Pseudomonadota bacterium | reverse complement strand
GGGTGCGGCGGCGGCGCAACCGGCGACAGCGTCGGCGAGCTGGGTCTTCGCGTCGTCCACGAAGGTCTGCACGTCGTTCACCATCTCGGTGTCCTTCTCGGTGACCACCGGCTTGGCCTGCTCGATGACCATCGGCACGAGCTCGAGGACGTCGGGCCGGGTGGTGGTGAGGCACTCGTTGTACTTGGCGAGGTCGCCTTCCATCTGGGCGATGTCCTTGGCCATCTTCTCGAGGGCTTCTTCGGCGCGCTTCTTGCGAAGCGCCGCGGCCTCTTCATCCGCCTTTTTCTTGGCGAGCCGCGCCTTCTCCTCTTCCTCAAGCTTCTTGATCTCGTCCTTGAGCTTGAAGATCGAGTCGTCCGGCGAGTATACGCCGGTCGAGGCCTTGAGGTGGGCGTCCAGGATCGCGCCGGCCTTCTCGAACTTCTTGGTGTAGTGCTCGTGGAGCATCACCGCGTTGATCGTGAGGGTCTTGTTCTTCGGGTCGCGCTTGAGCAGATCGTCGTAGATGGTCTCGGCCTGCTCGTACTGCTTGTTGCCGCGCAGCGCGATGGCGTAGCCCATCTGGATGTCGACGTTGCCCGGGTGGTCCTTGGCAATCGCCTCGAAGCACTTCAGCGCGAGGCCGTAGTCGCCCGAGTTGAGCGCCACGTAGCCGAGGTTGAGGTTCGCCTCGAGGTTGCTCGGGTCGACCTTCAAGGCCGTGTTGAACTGAACGATCGCCGCCGGCTCGTTCTTCTGGGCGAGGTAGGTCACGCCCATGTTGTTGTAGATGCCGGGGTCGGTGTCGTTGAGCGTACGCGCCTTCTCCGCGGCGAGCGTGCTCATCGCGTAGTCACCCTTCGCGTAGTACACGCGGGACAGGTTGCGGTACGCGCTCACGTTCTTCGGATCGCGGGCAAGGACCTCGTGGGCCTGGGCGATCGCGTCGTCGAACTGGCCGGCGGCAGCCAGCGCGTCGACCAACGTGTTGCGGGCCTCGATGTCGTCGGGGTGACCGTCGACGTAGCCCTGGATGACGGGCACCGCTTCAGCGGCCTTGCCCTCGGCCTGGAGCACCGCGCCGAGGTTGTACACCGCGGCGGGGTAGTCAGCCTTGAGCTCGATGGCCTTCTTGTAGTAGGTCTCGGCCTTCTTGAGCTCGCCGAGGTGCTCGGCGGCGTACCCGGCGTTGAACCAGGCCTTGGTGTAGGTCGGGTCTGCCGTGGTGGCGGACTCGAACTTGGCGAGGGCTCCGGCGAGGTCGGACTTGCCCGACCCGTCGCCGAGGAGCTTGAGCCCGGCCGCGAATTCGGCCTTCGGATCGACCTGCACCTGCTGGGTGGGGTCGTTCTCGACGGGCTTCTTCTCGCCGCAGCCGACGAGGACGAGCGCGATGAGGAGCGTACGGAACATGGAACTCTCTCTCCGAAGCCGGCTTAGGGCTCTTTCTCGAAGGACACGGAAGTGACGGAGGGCGACGAGTAGCGCGGCGCCGGGATGGTCTCGAAGAGGCCGGGGTATTCGTCCGGAGCCAGCACGCCGAGGCGACGGGTCGCGATCGCGGTCTCGTCGTTGTAGATGCTGAGGTCGAATGCCTTGCCGAGCGCGGCCTGGTACGCAGCCTGGGCCTTGAGCTTGGGCTGGTAGGCCTTGTCCTCAAGGGCCATGTGGTAGATCTCCTTCTGATCCTCGGTGAGGTACGTCGGAACGTAGGAGTTCAGCAGGGTGTCCGCCAAGTCTTCGTAGGCGCGCCCGAGCCGCACGAGGCTGGCGAGACCCCACACACCGGCGCCGGTGCCGATGATCTTGTTGTACGTCGCTTCGAGGGCGACGATGGCCTTGGCCTTGCCCACCAGCTGCTCCTTGAGCAGCTTGTCGACCTGCTTCTGGGGCAGCTTCTTGTCCCCGGCGCCGTTGACCTTCATCGCCATGTAGGCGGTGTACTCGGGCTCCGCGAGGATGAACATCATCTGGGCGACGGCTTCCTTGGCCACGTCGCCGGTGGCGCCAGCCGCCTTGGACTTCTCGTAGAAGGCGACCGAGTCCTTCCAGTGCTGGGTGACCTTGGCGCCCTGGCCGACCTTGTCCATCATCAGGCCGTAGTGCAGACGGGAGAACATCTGCTCGTCGAACGAGTAGACCGGCGGCGGCGGAGCGCCCTTCGCAACCTTCGCCGGCGGGGTGAACACGCCGAGGTAGATGGTGCTCGCATCCGCGTACTTGCCGTGGGCCTCGAAGATCTTCGCGATCTCGAGGTTCACGCCGTTGATGTTCGGCTCTGCCGCGAAGGTCTTGGTGTACGCGCGGTAGTCGGTGATCGACTGCTCCCACTGACCAAGGGAGTTGCGGAAGAGGGCCGCGGAGAAGATCGCGTCCTTGGCGCCCGGGTGCGCCGTGTCCATTCCGTAGAGCTTCTCGTACCAGGTCGCCGCGGAGTCGAAGTCGCCCACGGATTCGTAGTCGAACCCGAGGTTCGCCACTTGATCCTTGTAGTACTTCGACTTGGGGAACTTCTGGATGAGCTCGAGGCGAACCTTCATGGAGTCGCGGGTACGGCCGAGGTCGTGGTAGTACACGCTGGAGTTGTTCAACGCGAGGTCTGCGTTGCTGGACTTCGGGAACTCTTGGTAGAAGGCCCAGTAGTCCGCCGCGCCCTTCGCCTTGTCGTTCGACTTCTTGAAGGACTCCTCGATGATCTTCAGCGAGGCGTTCTCGTAGATTCCGTAGACTTCGGTCTTGAACGAGTCGGAGCCGAGCCCCTTCTGGTCGTAGAAGGCCTTGGAGACTTCCTTGAGGTCGGCCCAGTCCTTCACCAGCGTGAAGCTGTCGAGGATGAGGTTGGCGGCCTGCTCGGCGTCCTTGGAGCTCGGGTCCATGCCGATGACGATACGGAACCGGTCGGACGCGTCCTTGAACTGGTTCTTGTTGTAGAGGAGGTACGCCTCCTTGTAGATCATGCCCCGGATCTTCTGCTGATCGTCGGGGTAGAGCTTCACGTACTGGTCGAGCGCGGCGACGAGCTTCTTCTCCCAGTCGGTGAGCTCGATGGGATCGGTGCTGGCGCCCGGGCCACCCGTCGCGCCGCCGGCCTTGGAGTCCTTCTTCACGAACTCATCGGCGGCGAAGATGGCGGACTCCGCACAGAACTTGCTGTGCTGGCCCTTGGGGTCCATCGACACGACCTTCATGTACTGGTCGTAGGCCTTGTCGAACTTCTTGAGCTTGTACAGGAGCTCGCCGTAGGCGTAGCGCATGTCGTAGCTGTACTTGGAGTCCGGGTACTCGGTGAGGTAGGTGGCGTAGGCGCCTTCGGCGAGGGACCGGACCTTCTTCTGTGCTTCGCCGGTGAGCTTGTTGCCTTCGATCTGGTAGTTGGTGGCCACCGTGCGGAGGTTGCGCTCGATGAGGTCCGAGGCCGACTTCACCGCCTCGGTGTTGCTCGCGTTCGCCCGGGCCCAGGAGCTGCTCTTGCCGTAGGTGGTGCGGAGGCGATCGATCTCGGCGATCGTGTCGTCCTTCTTGCCCATCTTGGTGAGGCACTGGATGATCGAGTCTTCGTACTCGGGGGCGTGCGCGTTCGTCGGGTCCTGCGTGATGAGCCGGCGATAGGTCTCGATCGACTGGTCGAACTTGCCCTGCTCAAAGTAGGTCGAGGCGAGGCGCTTGAGCATCTCCGCCACGAGCTCCTCGCGGCCGATCTTGCTGAAGTATTCGTAGGCCTCATCCAGGTTGCCGGCGTCGGCGAAGAAGCGGACCAGGTCCTTGAGGGCTTCGTCCTGGAGCTGGATGTTGGCCTTGCCGCCCGCACCTGCCGCCTGCTGCTTGTTGGAGTACTCGACGACGGCCTTCATCGTGTCGATGGCCTTGCCGTACTCGCCCACGTTGTACCAGCACCACGCCAGCTTGTAGCTCGCGAAGGCGTACTTCTCGTACTCGCGGAAGGCGGCGGCGTGCTGGTACGCCATGAGCGCCTTCATCGCCTGATTGCTGTCGAAGTAGTACTCGCCGATGAGCAGCCACGCATCCGGGATGAAGCGGCTCTCGGGGTAGCTCTTCACCAGCCGGGTGAGCTCGGTGGTGGACTCGTCACGGCGCTTGGTGTCCCCCGTGGCGTTGGAGATCTCGCTCAGCGCCTGGCCGAGGTAGAACGTGGCCTCGTCGGCACGGACGAACTGCGGGTAGTTCTGGAGGATCTGCCGATAGAGCTTGATGCTCTTCTCCTGCCAGGTGACCGAGGGCCCGTGCTCCTGCGGCACATCCTCGGGCTTGCAGCCCTGGGTGTTGAAGCACTTGTCGTAGGCTTCCTGGTAGGTCTCCATCTCCCCCTGGTAGAGGAAACGGCCTTCTTCGAAGTAGAGGTCGGCGAGGCGGAGGAGCATCTCCGCCTTGGTGTCCCCACCAACCTCGGTCTCCTTCAGGAGCTGCTTGAGGCGCTCGATGGACTCGAGGCGGGCCCCGTGGGCTTTCTCCTCAAGTTCCTTCTGGGCGGCGTCGCGCGAGGTGGTGTCCGTGCTCTTGAGCACGTGACGCTCGGTCTTCTGGGTGCGATCCTGTGCGTGGGCGACGGACGGAGCCAGAAGAGGCACCGCCAGAACGGCCAGAAGGATGCTCGAACGAAGAGAAGTGAGGCGAAGCATGATCGACGACTCCGGAGTGCGTCGCGTCAGACAGTCAAGAATTGGACAAGTTCCCGGGGAGGGGGACTACTCTTCACACTTGGGCTGCTCGGTGTAGTAGTACCACCCGAGCTCATCCTTCCAGAATTCCCCGTTGAACGGCCAGTAGATGAACTTCGGCGAGGTCGCGAAGTCGGTGTCCTGGCCCTTCGAGGTCTCCTTGAGGTCGATGTTCTGGAGCTTCCGGCCGTAGTCGGCGCGGCGGGCGTCCGTCACTTCGAAGCGGATGATCTGCGACTGCCCAATGAGGTCGCCAAGCTGCTTGGTGACCTCGTACATGTTGCGGAGCAGCGACCGGCCGGCGCGCTTCTTGAGGCGCTCACGGCTATCCGCGATGACCTTGGTGAGGTCCTCGCCGACCGCGCTCTTCCACTGGGACTTCTGGGACGCGATGAGCTGCTCCTCCTGGTCGAGGAGCGCGAGGTGCTCCACGAGGCCGGACAGCTCCTGGTCGCGGAGCATGCGGGCAAACAGCGGCTTCGGAAGCACGGTGTCGCCCTTGCCTTCGAAGTACTTCTCGTACGCCTGGTCCGCGAGCTCCTTCCCCTCGTCCGTGGAGTACGTCTTGATGACGTCCTTGAGCTCCTGGTGGATCGGAGCGTAGGTCGCCTCAAAGTCCATGAGGGTGCGCTCGGCGTCATCCAGCTCGCAGAGCTGGAAGTACGTGAGCGCGCGCAGCACCGTGGTCTCGGGGATGAACTCGACGTCGGCGTAGTACGGGCTGTTGACCGTGAGGATCTCGCCGAGCGTATAGTTCAGGTCCGTGAGCATGAAGGCGGTCCACGCCTCCTCGAACTGCGCCTCGGGCCAGTACACGCTGGAGCGGGGCACCAGGCGGTAGTTCTCCTGCGCGGCTTCGTACTGCTGCAACGAGTAGTAGATACGCGCGATGTTGAGCACCGAGAGCTCACGCAGCCGGTCGAGCTTCTGGGCTTCCTGGAGCGTCGGCGCCTCGGCCTGGGCCCGCGCCACCTCGCCGAACGCCTTCACCGCCGACTTGAGCAGGCCCTGCTTGTTGTCGATGACGCCGATGAGGTAGGTCGCCTGGATGTAGTAGTCCGAGGACTCGCTCACCTGCTGCAGGGCCTTCTTGGCCTCGGACAGGTTGTTGTCCTCGAACAGCTGCACGCCGTGGAGGTAGTAGAGCGGGTTCTTCGCGCTCTTCGGATAGTCATCCGGGGAGATCTTGGAGACCACCTTCGCGAGGTCGGACACGTCGCCCGTGAGCTTGTAGATCGCCACGAGCTTGGGGAGCGCGTACTTGAAGTACTGGTTCCCGGTCCCCTTCTTCAGCACTTCGATGAAGTAGTACTGAGCGGAGTGGTACATCTTCAGGTCGTAGAGCGACATCCCCATGTAGTAGAGGATCTTCGTCTCTTTGTCGGGGAAGGTGTTGTCCTTGAGCAGATCGTGCAGCGCGAGGCTGGCCGACAGGGGCTTCTTGGCCTTGTACTGCTGGATGGCGTCTTCGAGCTTCTGGGGGTCGCGACCTTCGTCAGCGGCGCCGGCTTCAGCCTTGTCCTCGAGCGCGCGGCCCTTCTTCACCTTCGTGGCGCCGATCTCGGTGTCCTTCTCGAAGGAGTCCCGACGTTCGTCGCTCTTGGTCTTCGGCTTGGCCTCGGGCTCGGCCTCGGCCGGCTCCTCGTCCTTCGGGCCAGAATCATGGGCGATCTGCTTCTTCACCGCGGCGACGACGGCGTCGGGCGCGCCTTCGTTGGTGAGGCAGCGAACGAACTCGGCGGTGAACTTGTCGCCCGAACCCTCGATCGTCTGCACGACGATCGACTCGGGGACGTTCACGTTGACCATGTTCATCACCTCATCGCACGTGAGCGCGTGCGCGGGGGAGGCGAGAACCAGGAGCAGCAAGCTCGACATCACTTCATCCCCGGGAAGAAGAAGGAAACGTTGGCCTGGACGATGAGGTTGTTCTTCATCTCGAGGGTGGTGGCCTTGACGGTCTCGATGTAGGTCATCGACTTGACCTCGGCGCGCACGGCCACGGTCTCCGAGAAGGCGATACGGGCTCCGCCACCCATGACGGTGGTCGGGTGAACTTCGCTGGCGGACCGGTGGGCGTCGCCGTCCGGTGCTTCGTCGTCGGCCTGGAGGGCGACGAGGTCGTCTTCGGTCTGGGTGATGCCCAGGCCGACGGTGCCGTAGATGTCGAAGGCGATGATGCTGTCTCCCGCGGCCACCTTGCCGTAGATCGGCGCGAACTGCAGGCCGATCGCGCCGTGGGCGGTGAGGCGGGAGATGTCCGGCGACACGCTGTTCTTGGTGAGCAGCTGGCAGGAGAGCGGCTTCCAGTCCGGGTCGTCGCAACCACCCTGCCCGAGGACCGGCGCGTAGCCGATCTGGGCCTCGATCGCGAAGATCTCGGTTGCGTGGTAGTCGAACACGCCGCCGATGATGTAGCGGTTGAGGAAGGGGTCGTTGGCCACGAAGCCGACCGAGATCCCCGCTTCGTAGCGGTGGAGCTTCATGAACGTCTTCGGGGGGACGGTCTTGATGATCTTCTTGACCCGCTTCGGGCCGGGCGCCGGCTGGGCGGTGGCCTTGCCGGACTTCACGGCTTCTTTTTCGGACTTCACCGAGCTGGCGGGGGCGTCGTCGTCGTCGTCGTCGGCGACGGCGGTGCCGTCTTCCACCGAGGTGTCGACCTCGAAGGAGGTCAGCTCGGTCGGCACGCCGAGGGTGTAGGGCGAGAACACCGGGTTGAGCGGGGCGGCGACCGGCTCCTGGGCGAGAGCCTGGCCGGAGAGCGCGAGGGAGAGGGCAATGCTCAGCATCTGGGTTCCTTGCCGCTCAGAAGTTGAAGATGCGGGGCTTCATCTTCGGCACGAAGATGCTGACCCCGCCGGTGGTGATGAACACGGACTGCAGCTCGTTGTCGAGGTGCTGCGGCTGGTTCGTCGTGGGGTCGATGTCGCCGGCGATGTAGTCGGCTTCGGGGCCGACGAACGCCATGGTGCGCGCATCGAGCTTGATCGCAATGGTGGGGCTGATGAAGAAGTCGAGCCCGATGCCGAGGTTCACCGCGGGGCTGAACTGGGTCTCCGGCTGCGTTTCCAGGGCCACTGGATCGCCCTCACCGCTGTTGCGGTACTCATCGCTCACGGTGGCGACGTCCTTGGAGATGGCGAGCAGGCCGACGCCACCGGTACCGTAGAGGTCGAAGTTGACGACACCCTCACCGATGAGGTTGATCTTCCCGTACACCGGGGACCAACGGGCGCTGAACGCCGTGGCCAGCTGAAGCCGGTCGATCGGCTGCTGGAAGGTGGTCTCGGGATCGGACTGCCAAGCGATGTCGAGCAGGGTCTTGGTGAGGCCCTTGATGCCGGCGTTGCCCGTGTTCGGCGAGTACATGACGGTGGCTTCCACCGCGAAGGACTCGCTGAAGTGGTAGGCCAGGAACGCGCCGCCGACGTACACATCGGCGAACGAGTTGTTCGGCACGTACCCGAGCGCGGGGGCGATCTCGAACCGGTTCGCCTTGAGGAAGAACCGGTTGCGGATCGGATCGACGGGAGCTTTCTTCCCGTTGAACTCCTCCAGCGCCTTTACGGCATTGTTCTTCTCCTTTGCGTAGGCCGAGGAGGGCGCGCACAGGGCCGCGCCGAGCATGCCGAGCGCAGCAAGTGCGCACGCGACACGCGTGAAGGGATCGAGGATGCGTCCGGCAGGCTTCATTCCAGCTCTCCGCTAGCCACTGGGCCCCGGGTGGGATCCGAGGGCGGCGCACCATAGCACGGTTCGCGCGGTTACGGAGGGGGAGTGAGAGGTCACGCATGCTCTTGACCCTGGCCGTCGCGCTCGCGGCGCCGACACCTCCCGCGAAGCTGGTCGCGCCGAGCGGCGAGATCGGTCTGCATGCCGCCGTCACGCTCTCCTTCACCGCCCCGGGCGTGGCGTGGGTGGACGGGTGCGTGCCGGTGGAGTGGGAACGGCGCGAGGCGGGGACGTGGGTGCCGGTGCCACGGGAAGCTTGCGCCGCGCAGAAGCCCGCGACCCGCGTCGAAGGCTCGCTCACGCTCTCTCAGGCGCCGCTGGCGGCGGGTGAGTACCGCGCGGTGATGACCTGGGGCGCCGGTTGCGCCCCGGAGCTCCCGCTGCGATTGGGTGCATGCAAGGCGCTCGACGTCGTTCGCAGCGAACCGTTCCGGGTGAAGGGGACCTAGTCCGCGAAACGGAGCTTCAATTCCGACCAGGCCATGCCGCCGCGGCGGTCGCGTACGACCACCCACAGGCTTTGCTGGGTGAGCGTCGGCTCGTCCGGCGCGAAGTAGACGGCCTCGGTGTAGGGCCACAAGGTATTGGACTGGTTGAAGTCCCCCTCCTGGAGATACCAGGAAAAGTACGGCTCTTCGGTGCGACTCTCGTCCTCGCCGTCCTCGTTGTGGAAGGTGTAGGACTCGACCGAATCCTCCGTGAGATCGACGCCGATGGTGTAGGCCTGACCGGGATCGAGGCGAACTTCTGCACCATCTTCGATCGCGAGGCCGTCGATGGACCAGCTCGCGACGCGCGGGTTGTGGTTCGGTGTGGTGGAGAGCGAGACGGGCACCCGCTTGTAGGCGATCTCGAGGTCATCTTCCTGCATCTCCTCCCCCTCGGCGACCTCGGGGATGGCGGTGATGTAGGTCATCGCGAAGGTCCCTTCGATCTGGTCTTCGGCGGGGAGCCCGTCGAGGTAGTCGGTCGGGACGGTCCAGGTGGGGGTGTAGCCTGGGAGGAAGCCGATCATCCCGGCGGCGGCCAGGGCCGCGATGTCCACGGTGCCGGCGTCCATGCCGTCGAACAGGGAGGGGTCGATGTCGCAGCCGAAGTCGGTGGAGCTTCCGGCGTCGCAGACGAACCAGGCGCTGCCGAGGAGCGGCTTGGCGGGGGAGACCACGAGCGCATCGTAGGTGACGACGTCCCCGGGGCGGGGTTCGGCGGGATCGGCGGCCACCGCGAGGACCCGAAGACGGTCGATCTGCCAGGCCTGGGACATCTCCACGGTGTCACACCCGAGGAATAGGGCGAAGATCAGCATCAGAACTCCACCTTTGCTTCGAAGCCAGGGCTCGGGATGATCGGGAGTCCCTTGAAGTACGTCTTCTCGGTGTAGTCGTAATTATACTGTTCAAACTCTGGATTGTCGCCGTGGAGGGCGTTGATCACGTCGACGTAGAGCAAGAGCTGCCACGCCTTGAAGGTGAACAGCTTGTCAATTCTGGCAGACACGGCCCAATACGGCGGGAGTCGCTCGCTGTTTGCGTCGCCAGTCTGGAACGCCATGTAGGAGTCCTGGTCCACGTCGTACACCCCGAGGGAGTAGGGCGTGGTGGGGTTGCCGGTGGTGTACTGGACCTTGAGTCCGAAGGTGAGATCGTAGGGCAGCTTGTACCCGGCCACGGCGCTGAGGATGTGGGTCTGGTCGTAGTCGAAGAGGTACCAGTCTTCGTCAGGGTAATCCTGGCGTTCGGAGCGGCTGAGCGTGTAGCTGATCCACCCGAAGAGATTGCCCACCGGGGCCTTGCGCGCGATGACCTCCACGCCGTAGGCCCGCCCGACGCCGGCGTTGAGGAAGTAACTGTCGTCGATCGTGCCGAAGTTCCGGTTGCCGACGATGAGGCCGGTGAGGTCCTTGTAGAAGCCCTCGACCTCGACCTGCACCTCCGGGCCGATGTCCTGCTCGATGCCGACGGAGCTGGCCCAGGCTTGCTCCGCGCCGAGCTCCACCGGCTCGTCGTCGGGGCGGTACTGCTGGAACGGCTGGGGCGGCTGGTGGTAGAGGCCGGTGGAGCCCTTGAGCACGGTGCCCTTCACCACCTGCCAGCGCACGGAGAAGCGAGGGTCGAAGGCGAGGACCTCGTTTTCTCCGGGGATGATGACGTACATCATCCGCAGGCCGCCGTTGAGCGAGAGCTTGTCGACGTCCGTGAAGGGTTTCCAGGTGACGTTGACGTAGGGGTCGGGGCCGAAGCCGGTGGCGGTGCCGGAGAGGGAGTACGGATCGCGTTCGGCGAGCGCGTCGATCTCGGCGAGTTGGGCGGGGTTGAATGGCAGCTGGATCTCGAAGTCGGACCAGCCGGCGATGAAGTCGAGCCCGGCGGCGGCGCTGAAGTGGTCGTCGTGTTTGTACTTGGCTTCGGCGCGGAGCTCCAGGGTGTACTTGGCCTGGATGAGATGGAAGCTGTTGCCAACGTCCAACGCGGCGTAGTCGCTGCCGAAGGAGGGCGCGACGTGGGCGGACCAGTGGGTGCCGAAGTTGCGGTCCCAGGTGACGCCGAGGCGGTAGGTGTTGTACTCGGTGCCGACGTCGCCCTGCGTGTTCTGGTCGGTGCCCTGGGCGTAGCCCTCGGGGGTGTGGAGCAGCAGGGTGTCCTGGAAGCCGAAGGCGAGGATGGAGAACTTGTTCGGGTTGTCGCCCTGGTACTGGTACTTGGTCTGGAAGTCCCACCACCGGGGGACGACGCTGAAGCCGTCGTCGGCGAGGAACGCGGGGAGGATCGCGTCGATGTAGGAGATGCGGGCGGCGGCGCCGATGCCGTGCTGGTGCTTGTCGCCGAAGCTGCCGAGCCAGACGCCGCCGCTGTCGAGCGCGTCGGTGGACCAGGTGATCTGGTTGCGATCGGGGAACTTCGACCGGGTGGTCACGTCCACCGTGCCGCCGGTGCTCCGCCCGTACTGCGGGCCGTAGCCGCCGGGGAGGTAGTCGACTGCGGAGACCAGGTCGGGATTGACCACCGACTCGAAGCCGCCGAGGTGGTAGATGTACGGAATGTACATTCCATCGATGTAGACCCGGCTGTCGGACGGATTGGAGCCGCGGATGATGAGGAGCCCGGTTCCAAGCGGGGCACGGGCTGCACCGGGAAGGCTCTGGACGACACGGATGGGGTCTCCGAACGTACCGGGGATCCGCCGGACCTCCTCCATGGTGATGGTGCGCCGGGTGACGTCGGCGGACTCCTTGTGGTAGCTGCCGATGATCCCGGGGTCGGCGTAGGACTGGTTGCGCACCCACAGCCGCGCGCTGGTGGCCTGCCCCGCCGCGATCTCCACGGACTTCTCGAGGGTGTCGTACCCTGGGCGCACGGCGCGGACCGTGTACGGCCCGGGTGGGAGGCCTCGGAACGCCCACTTGCCCTCGGCGTCGGTCGTCGTCTCCAGGCCGACGGGCTCAATGCGGATCGCGAAGTCCGCGAGGGGTCGGCGCGTGCCCATCTCGATCACCACGCCGTCGAGCGTCACCGGCTGTTCCGCTGGGGGCTGGTCCCCCGCGGCGGCCTCAGGCACGGCCCCTTCCTTCGTCGCGGCGTCGAGCACGAAGCCGTACGCGAACTCGATGGCCACCGGGACGGGCCCGGTGGCGTCCTCCGCGGGGCTGAACTTGAACTGTTTCGCCGCCTCGACCGCGGCTTCGTCGAAGCCGTGGCCAGCCGCCTCGGACACCTCCGCCTTGGTGACGGCGCCCGTTTCGTCGATCTCGAGGATCAACTTCACCGTGCCCTCGAGCTTCTCCGCCTGTGCATCGGGCGGGTACGGCGCCTGCACGAACTGCAGAAGCTCCGGGTTCTTCACCAGCGGCGGTAGCTCTTCGGCGGGCGCGTCGGCAGGCGGGGGGGGCGGAGAATCCCCGGCGAGGGCGGGGGGCGCGAGGGCGAGGAGGAGCGGGATCATGGATCGATCCTCACGGTGCACGTCTGGGGGACGCCGGTGACCACGACGGGGGTGCCGTCCTGCTTGCCGGGGGTACATCGGACCTTCCGCCACGCGCCGGCGCAGGCCTCGCCCGTGCCGTGCCCGAGGTCTCGGAGCACCCGGACGTTGGCAACCTGCCCGTCGGCGGCGACGTCGAAGGTGACCTTGATCTCGCCTTCCACTTCGGCTTCCTGCGCCTCCTTCGGCACGTCCATCATCGGGCGTTTCGAGCAGGTGGGGGGCGTGGTGACGGAGGCGAAGGAGCGGGGGCCGTTGGCGTCCTCGATGGCCAGGCCGTTGCCGCTCGCGGCGACCGTCGTGCTGTTGCCCGCGCGCACGGACAGGCCCGTGCCCGAACCGGTGGCGAACGACGTCGCGGAGAGGCCCTGGACCACCCTGCGCACGGGCTTGCTGGGGGCGGCCTCGGGGGGCGGGGCGGGCGTGGGGGGCGTGATATCCTTGAACTTCACGGGTTTCGGCTTGGGTTTGGGCTTCTCCTTCTCCGGTTCGGGCGGAGGAGGAGGTGGTGGCGGGGGTGGGGGAGGCGGTTGTTGGACCGTCATCTCCACCCATTGGGCGGCCTGCCTCGCCTGCTCGGGCTGGGTGACCACGATCACTGCCGCGAGCGCGTGGAGCCCCACCGACAGTCCGATGCCCAAGGGCACGACCCACCCTCGCCCCCGCGATTCCTTTCCGAAGGGCGAGAGCGAGCCCGACTGCGCCGGGTGGGGTTGGGGGTTCACGGGGGCGTCCCGCCCTGGACGGCGATGGGCTCGATGTTGATGGCGAACTTGGCCACCCCTTCCTGCTTCACGAGGTCGAGGATGTGGGTCACGTCGCCGTGGCGGGCGTCCTTGTCGCCTGCGATGAGGCAGACCACGTTCTTGTCCTTGTCGTGGGCGGCTTTTACGGCGGTGCGAAGCGCGGGCTCGGCGACCGGCTGACCGTCGAGCAGCAACGAACCGTCGGCGAGAACGGTGATCGCGAGCGACGACGGCTCGGTGGCATCGCCGGTGGCGGCATCGGGCAAGGTGAGCTTGATCGACGGCTTCACGATGTACGACGTGGTGACCATGAAGATGATCAGCACGACGAGGATGATGTCGACCAACGGGAGGATGTTGATCTCGGTCATCCCGTCGTCGTCGCCGCCGAGCTTGCTGCCGGCCACGGCTCAGTCCCCGGCCGCGCGCATGCGCGCCACGACCAGCTCGGCGAGGCTCTCGATGCGGTTGACGAGCGCCTTCACCCGGCGCTGGAGGATGTTGTAGAGCACGACCGCGGGGATCGCGACCATGAGCGCGAACGCCGTGGAGACGAGCGCCTCGGAGATGCTGGCCATGACGTGCTTGGCGGCTTCGTCGGAGCCGAGGCTGAGGTTGTGGAAGGCGCCGATGATGCCCACCACGGTGCCGAACAGGCCGATGAACGCCGCGGTGGCCGCCACGGTGCCGACCACGAGGAGCCCGCGCTCCATGCGGAGCTTCTCGAACAGCAGCGTGCCCTGCATCGCGTGCTGGGCCGCCTCGGCGATGCTCGCCCGGAGTCCGGCGAGGATCACGCGCGCCTCGACGCCCTTCTGGCCGGCCAGCGCGCCTTCCAGTTCGCCCTTCTCACCCCCGGAGAGGTACTTCCCGACGGCCGCCTCGAACGGACCGGCCGGCGTGCGGTTCACTTCCAGGTAGATGAAGCGCTCCAGGCCGATGGCGATGCACGCCAAGGACAGGCCCACGAGGAGCCAGAGCACCCATTCCGCGCCCAGGAGCGCGAAGTTCAGCATCGCCTTGGCCAGCATCACGTCCCCTCGGCGGGGCGAAGGCTAACCCGGGTTGGGATTCGCGCCGGGGCTCACTTCCGGGGAGATCGGCGGCCCGGGACACGCTCGGGAGAACCGTGCGGCGCGACGTCCCGAAGCCTCTGGGCGCACGATCACCGCGTTGGCCGCGTCGATCAGCGCTTGCGCCGAGGACGGGGTGCCCGCGGGGCCGAAAGCACACCCGTCGGCGGTGTAGAACTGCACCGTGCCCGCGGGCTGAGCCGGATCAGACGGATGGAACAGCGGATGGAAGCGGTCGTTGAGGAACGTGGTGACGTCGGCGTCGGCGGCGAGCCGATCGACCGGGCCACCGGGAACATCCACGAAGATGGCGACGGGGGCGTTGACCGCGTCGGCGTCGGCATGCCACTGCACCCACCGGGCGGTCGACGGGGAGGTCGACGCCGGCGGAGGGGAGGGCGGATCGCTACAACCGAGGATCAACGCGCAGAGGAGCTGGAGGTGACGGGCGGAGTCGAACCGCCGTATGATGGTTTTGCAAACCATGGCCTTACCACTTGGCTACGTCACCGGCCGGGCCCATGTCTAAGGCCTGCCGGCCGGGTCGGCAAGGGGGCAGGGCGCAGCGCAGGGCGCTCAGCTCTCGAGAAGCCGCTTACATCCTTGATGCACTTCGCGCGCGTGGACGAGCACGTGCTCCTGCCAGGCGGGGTCGAGCGGCGCGAACGCCTCCCGCATGCCGCGCTTCGCAGCGTGATCAAGGGTAGGCGTGCCCCAGTGGTGGAGGCGGTTCTCGGCGCGGAGGCGGGTGAGCACCCCGAGGTTGGGCAGGGTGCCGAATTCGCAGGTGAGCCCGTCATACCGGACGCCGGGGAGCGCTTCGAGGAGGGCGCCGGTGAGGCCGCCCCGGATGAGGTAGCCCTGGGGATCGGCGGGGTCCCAGCTGCGCACGTCCTCGGCCATGGCCCCCTTCACCCTCGCGATCTCTTCCGCGCTCACCTTACCTTCGAGGAGCAGGGTTCGGCCGCCGTAGGCGCCGAGCGCGCTGTGCCAGTCCACATGGACGACCCGCTCGCGGCCCCGGAGGCGCTCCACCAGGAGGGGGAGCAGCGCGGCCGGTCCGGCTTCGAGACCGGCGCCGCCGTAGAACAGCCCCTTGGGGAACTCGTATTGCCCGCTGACGACCGCATTGCGCAGCGCCCCGAAGCCCTGGCGGAGCAGCGCCCAGCCGGCCTGCACCCAGAAGAGATCGAGGCCACCCGGCGGCGAGGTCGGGTTGAGGAGCCCGTCGAGCCGGGCGTAGGCGGGGTCGGCGCCGGCGTAGCCGCCGGCGGGGAGGAAGTTGCGGTTGAGGTCGACGTTGTGCTCGTTGACCCTCCGCAGGTTCGCCCAGCCGAAGGGGTTGATCGCGTGGATGTAGAGCGTCGCCACGGATCGGTCCTCTGCCGCGAGCACCTCGAGCTGGGCCGCGCCCCCGCCGAAGCCCTCCACGCCGTGCATCCCGCTGGAGTACACCAGGACCCGACTGGCGTTCTCGGGGCCGAACCACGCCCAGTCGATGGTGAGGTCGTCTCCCACCGGGAGCGCGCCGTGCTCCACGGCCGCGGTCGCGGCGCGGAAGCGGCGGCGGGCCTCGGCGTAGTCGGGGCTGAATCTCTCGGCGATCGCGCTCATGCTACGGAAGATAGCAAGGTGCCGGCGGCGCCGGGTGAGGTGGACCGGAGGGCGGGCGCGGCTCGGGCGGCCGCTGCGGCCAAGGGATCCCGGCCGCGCCCGGAGCCGGCGCGCGCAGCGCCGGCTCCGAGGGCCACTGGCCCGAGCCCGGAGGGAGACCGACGGCGACCGAAGGGAGCCGGCACCCCCGACCCGAGCCGGGTTACCGAGCGCCCGTGCTCTCCGCCGTGATCATCGCCCGCGACGAGGCGGACCGGATCGAAGCGGCGATCCGCTCGGTCGCGTTCGCCGATGAGGTGCTGGTGCTCGACTCGGGGAGCGCGGACGACACCGTCGCGCGCGCCGAAGCGGCCGGCGCTCGGGTGGTGCGCACGGATTGGCCGGGCTTCGTCGCGCAGAAGAACCGGGCGTTGTCCCAGGCGGAGGGCGATTGGGTGCTCTCCATCGACGCGGACGAGGTGGTGGACGACGTCCTCGCCGCCGCCATCCGGGCCGCCGTCGCTGCACCCGAAGCGGAAGGATACGTGGTGCGCCGGAGGACGATCTGGTTGGGGCACCGGCTCGACGGTGGTTTTGCGTGGCCCGACCCGCGGGTGAGGCTGGTGAAGAAGGCTTCCGCAACCTGGGTGGGCAAGGACCCGCACGATCGCCTCGACGCGCGCGGCCCGACGCCGACCCTGCCCGGGGAGCTGGTGCACACTCCGTACCGATCGCTCCGCGAGCACCTCCACACGATCGACCGCTACACGCGCCTGGACGCGCGGCGTGGTTCGTGGCTCGATGTGCTCGTACGTCCGCCCTGGCACTTCTTCCGGGCGTACATCCTCAAGCTCGGGTTCCTGGACGGTCGCGCCGGGCTGGTCTTCGCCGCCCTCGGCGCGTTGTACGTGCTCCTGAAGTGGACCCGCGGCCACGAGGCGGACCCGTGAAGATCGCGCTCGTCCATCGCCGGTTCACGACCAACGGCGGCACCGAGCGCTACCTCGTGGGTCTGGCCCGTTTCCTGGTGCGCGTGGGGCACGAACCCACCGTGCTCTGCAACGAGGTCCGCGAGGATCTCCGCGCCGAACCGGGCGTGCGATTCGTGCACCTGCCGATGTGGCGCCCCGCCAAGGCCCTGAGCCTCGCGTGGTCGGTGCGCCGTGCGCTCGCCGCCGAGCGCTTCGACGCCGTGCTGGGCCTGGGCCGCCACCTCGGGCACTCCGTGTATCGGGCAGGTGGCGGCTCTCACGCCGATTATCTCCGACGGACCCACCCGATCCGCCGCTGGCTCTCCCCGGGCGACTGGATCGACCTCGCCCTCGACCGGGCCGCGGTGCGAAGCGCCACGCTCTGCATCGCCAACAGCGAGCTCGGTGCGCGCGGCCTGCGCGACGACTACGGCGCGCGACGCGTGGAGGTGGTCTACAACGGGGTGGACCTCGCGCGGTTCCGGCCCGATCCGGAGGTGCGTGCGGAGGTGCGTGCCGACCTCGGGGTCCAGGGGAAGGTGGCGGTTTTCCTGGGCAACGGCTTCGTTCGCAAGGGCCTGGACGTGGCGATCGCGGCGCTCCCGTCCGACTGGGCGCTCTGGGTGATCGGCGGTGACTCGCCGGTCCCGGCGCCGGCCCGCGTGCGGTTCCTCGGCGCCCAACGCCAGCCGGAACGTTTCTTGCAAGCGGCGGACGCCATGATCCTCCCGACTCGCTACGACCCCTTCGCCAACGCCTGCTTCGAGGCGATGGCGTGCGGGGTGCCGGCGCTGACCACCTCCGCCAACGGCGCCGCCGAGGTGCTCCCTGAACCCTGGATGATCTGCGACGACGTGGCGGCGTTCTCCGCCGCTTTCGCCCGCGTGACCCCTGAGCTTGGCGAGCGCTGCCGCGCCGTCGCCGAGGCCTTCCCGCCCGAGCGCAGCTACCGCCGCGCCCTGGAGTTGCTCGTGGAGACTGCCCGATGAAACGGTTCCTTCGTCGGTCCGCGCAGGTGCTCGCGGTGGTGATCTTCGTGGGTCTCGGCGTCGGGGCGTGGGGTTACCAGCGCTACGTCGTGGACGACCCGGGCCCCGGGTTCACCCGAGAGGCGGTGTTGGCGATCATCGCGCAGGAATCGCCGGTCTACTACCGCGACGGCGTGACCCCGATGGGGGTCTTCTTCGACCAGGAGCACCGGAGCTACGTGCCCTACGACCGGCTCCCGGAAGACTGGGTGCACGCGATCGTGGCCGCAGAAGACGGGAACTTCTTCACCCACCACGGCGTGGACCCCAAGCACCTCCTCCGCGCGGTGGTGCAGAACGTGAAGGCCGGCGCCGTGGTGGCCGGGGGCTCCACGCTCACCCAGCAGACCGCCAAGAACCTGTTCTACCGCCCGGACCGCTCGATGAAGAGCAAGGCGGTGGAGCTGGTAGACGCGCTGCGGCTCGAAGCCCACTTCTCGAAGAAGGACATCCTCGAGTTCTACGCCAACCAATTCCACGTGAGCGCCAACGGCCGGGGCATCGGGATCGCCGCCCGGTACTTCTTCGACAAGTCCCCGGAGGCGCTGACCACCAAGGAGTGCGCGTTCATCGCGGGGATGGTGAAGGCGCCCAGCCGCTACAACCCGTTCATCGGCCAGACGGAGGAGCGGCGCGAAGAGGCAAGGAAGAAGGCGGAGGATCGTACCGGCTACGTGCTCCGTCGGATGGCGGAGCTCGGCTACCTCAGCGAGGGGCGCCGGGTCGAGCTGGCTGCGGAGCCCCTGGAGTTCCGCCGCGGCAGCTTCCGGTACGATCGCAGCGTCGTGCTCGACGAGGTGCAACACCGCCTCGAAGAACCGGAGTTCATCGCGCTCTTCGAGCAGGCTGGAATCGACAACCCCAGCACCGCCGGCCTGCAGATCGTGACCACGGTCGACAAGGACGCGGAGGCCGCGGCCACCTACGGCCTGTGGCACCACCTCACCGAGCTCGGCGGCGACCTCGAACGCCCGGGCGCCACGGCGCTCCGCCTCGCCGACGACACGACCGTGGAGGCGTCCCCGAATCAGCCCTTGGTTCCTCGTTCGTTCTCCGTTGCGCGGGTGACCGGCGCCGAGGGGGACGGCCTCACGCTGGACGTGGGGGGGCGGAGCTGCGCGGTGGACGCTGCCGGGATCACGCGCGTGGCCAAGGCGGTCGGCGCCAAGGACGCCGAGGTCGTCGCGGCGTTGCCGGCGGGCAAGTATGTGCTCAGCAGCGTGCGCCCGGACGGGAAGGGCTGCGATCTGGAGCTGCGTCCCCGCCTGCAGGGCGCGCTCCTGGTGCTCGAAGACGGGCTCATCCGGGCGCTCGTCGGCGGGAACGACAACCGCAACCTCGACCGGGTGACCACCGCCGACCGGCAGTTCGGGAGCACCTGGAAGCCGCTCCTGTTCCTCAGCTCGACACAGCTCGGCTGGCTGCCGACCGACGTGCTCGACAACCGCCGCAACGTCTTCCCGTTCCGGGGCGTCTGGTACTACCCCCACGCGGATCACGCTTCGGACGCCTACCTCTCGATGACGGCCACCGGCACCCGATCCGAGAACCTCGCGAGCGTCTGGCTGCTCTACCACCTGGTGGACCGCCTGAGCGACGCCCAACTCGATGCCCTCGCCGCCCAGGTGGACCTCGCTCCCCGCGCTGGCGAGGCGCCCGCTGACTTCGCCACCCGGATGCGGGACGAAGCGGTGATCCGCAGCTCGCCGGAACGTTTCGAAGAGTACGCGTTCACCCGTGCCCGCGGGGAGGTCGTCGCCGGGCTCGGCGCCAGCCGTCATCCGGAGGACGCGCTGCCGGCTCGGTCGCTGCTCTACGGGTACGGGGCGACGGCGGAGCGGGCCCGCGTGGCGCGCACCGCGGCGTCGGCCGAGCGGGAAGCGCGGCTCATCGCGCTGGAGGACACGCTGCTCTCGATGGAAGCGACGGCCACCCGGTGCCTGGATGGGCAGCTCGCGTCGCTGACCTGGGACCCGGTCACGGAAGCGCTGGCCTGTGGGCGCGCTCCGGCCGGCTTTGTGCCGCTGCCGCCGGAGGCGCTCGCCGTGGCGACCTCGCCGGACGTGAAGCTCGCGCTCGCCCCGGAAGCGCAGGACGACCTGCTCGTCGACGCGCGCCTGCACCTCTCGACGCTCCGCGCCCTCCGCGCGGCGTTGGACGCGGACGCCGCGGCGATCGCCGGGAAGGACCCCTACGATCCCGAGGTGCTCCGCCTGCACCCCGACTGGCGGGTGCTGGTGGGCGTGCGGACCTTCACCAAGATGGCCAAGGAGCTGGGCATCGAGGCCGGGCTCCCGGAGAACCTCACGCTCCCCCTCGGCGGCGCCGACACGACGCTCATGCAGATGGCGGGCGCGTACCAGGGGATGCTCTCGGGCGCGCGGTACACGTTCCAGGGCCAGGGCTTCGTGGAGGGCTCGGTGACCGGGCTCCGCTCCACCTTCGAGCTGCCCCCGTCGACCGAGCCGACGGCGCTCATCCAGGAGATCCGCGACGCGGGCGGCAACGTGCTGTACCGCCTCTCCAGCACGCCTGAGGTCAAGGTCGACCCGCGGGCGGGCGCGATGGTCGGGGACGTGCTCCGGAACGTCGTGCTCCACGGCACGGGCCGGCGCGCGGCCTCGGTGACCGGCCTGGAGGGCGTGCCGCTTGCCGGGAAGACCGGGACCACCAATGACTACCGCAACGCGGCGTTCATCGGGTTCGTGCCGATCCGCGCGGGCGGTTCGACCTGGGGCAAGGCGTTCACCGTAGCGGCCTACGTGGGCTACGACGACAACACCTCCATGCGGCGCGGGTCGCTGCGGGTGCAGGGGGCCAACGGGGCGTTGCCGGCGTGGATCGCGACGATCCAGGGGATGTCCACGGCCGGACTGCTCGGCAGCGGCGGCCCCGGGGAGTACGCGCTCCCCGAGGGACTGCAGCGGGTGGACAGCCCGGAGGGCCTCGGGTTCGACGGCCAACCGCTCACCGCGCTGCGCCTGCCCGGCGAGCCTCCCGAGCGCCTTTTCGCCCCGTTTGGGCTCCAGGCTGAGGCCGCGCAGCCCGCCGCCGAGGCGCCTCCCAGCGGCGCGGTGGCCCTGCCCAATGACGCCGAGTTCGGCCCCCCTGAGCCCGACGAGGGCGTAGACCCCGCCGCCGCCCCGGCAACTCCCGTCGCGCCGCCCGCGGACGACGCGGAGGAGCCGGGATTGCTGTTGCCGGGATAACGCGCGCCCGTGCCGTTCCTCCTGCTGCTCGTGGCCTGCGCGGTGGTCCCCTACCAGAAGCCGCTCGTGGTGTCGCCGGTGCCCCCGGAGCCCGTGGCCACCCTCTCGGTGGACCTTGCGCCGCTCCTGAAGCGGGTGGACAGCGCGCTCGCCTCCACGACCGAGACGGACACGCGGGACCGCCTCGTGGAGCTGCGGGAGCTGTTGCTGAGCGTGCAGGTGGGCAGCCCGGCGGCGCAAGAGGCGGTGCTCCGGTACGCCGGGCGGGTCCTGGCGATCGAGGAGCGCAGCCGGCCGTTCACCATGGCCGAGAGCCCGATGGAGATGGCCAGCGCGTTCGACACGGTCACCGAAGAGGTGGTGCCCGAGCCGGTGGATGCGCTCGCGCCCGCCCGCGCGGCGCTGTCTGCCGGCAAGCCGCTCGACGCCGTCGCGGTGGTGGACGCCGCGCTCGCCGCGAACCCCAACCTCCCGGGCGCCGCCGAGCTGCGCGCCGCCGCCGCGGACGCGTGGGCACACGACGAGCGCGAGGCCGCCGGCGCCGCCTTCCTCGCGGCACGGGCGCTCCCGGCTGGCGCGGACCGGTCCGCGGCGCTCCAGGCGGTCGCGACGCGCCTCGCCGCGATCAACGAACGTTTCCCCCAGAACCGCTACGCCGCCGACGTGGCCCAGAACCTCGCCATCGTGCAGAAGGAGCTCACCCCATGAACGCCGAACTCGCCGGGTGGACCGCCCCGCACGTCGCCCGGATCGAAGCCGAGCTCGCCCGGGTGATGCCGGAGGTGACCGGGCCCTTCCGTGAGGCGCTGCTCTACCCGTTGCGCACTGGCGGCAAGCGCATCCGCCCGCTCCTGGCGCTCGCCGCAGCCGAGTCGGTGGGTGGTTCGGCGGAGGCCGCGTTGGACGCGGCGATTGCCCTGGAGATGATCCACACCTACTCGCTGGTGCACGACGACCTGCCGGCGATGGACGATGACGACGAGCGTCGTGGCCGGCCCACGGTGCACGTGGTCTACGGCGACGCGACCGCGATCCTGGTCGGCGACGGCCTGCTCACCGCCGCGTTCGAGCGCGTGGCGGACTCGTCGGCGCTGGTGAAGGAGCTCGCGCGTGCGGCCGGCCCTGCGGGGATGGTGGGCGGCCAGTACCTCGACATCAAAGCGCAGGTCCGTTCGCTGGACGAGCTGGTGCACCTCCACGAGCTCAAGACCGGCGCGCTGATCCGGGCCGCGTGCCGGATGGGCGGCTTCTGCGGCGGCGCGGACGCCGACCAGCTCGTCGCGCTCACCCGCTACGGCGCGGCGGTCGGTCTCGCGTTCCAGGTGGCGGACGACGTGCTCGACGCGGATCAGGACGCGGGCGAGGGCGGCCCGCCGTCCTACGTGCGGCTCCTCGGGCTCGAGGCCACGCGCGCCGAAGCGCACCGCCTCGCGGTGGACGCGATCACGGCAGCCCAGGAGCTGCCGAACCCGCACGTGCTGGTGGCGCTGGCGCGGTTCACGGTCGAACGGACGGTTTGAGGAGGGCGAGGGAAGGGGGTTCCACCTCCCGGCCCTCCTCCATCGTCGCGAGCCGAGACGGACGTCGGTGGGCGGTTGTGGTCACCCGGTGCGGGCGATGCGCACCGAAGATAGGCAGGGCGCAGGAGCCGTCCATGCGGTCAATCGGTCCGGTCCCATCGGGGCTCATGCTGGGTCGGGTGGCGCGGCGCGGGGCGGAGCTGCCCGTGGTCGGGCTCCTCGTGCTCGGGGGGTGCACCCACGAGCTCAGCCCGATGTGGTCGGTGTCCCTTCCGGCTCCTGCTCGCGTGGTGCACGTAGCGGCGGCGGGGGACGTCAACGGCGACGGCTACGCCGACATCACCGCCCAGCTGGCCAAGGGCCGCGACAGCGTGGCGACCGAAGAGGTGCTCTACTTCGGGGGGCCGGACGGGCTCACGGCGTTTGAGATGGGAGACTCGGTGATCGACGCCGATGGCCTCCCCAGCGCGCACCTCGGCGTCGGCGTCGGCGACGTCGACGGGGACGGGTTCGACGATCTGGCGGCGGGCAACACCTGGCGGCGGGGGGCGGCAGACGGGCCGCTGCCCTACGCGGCGTTCGGCGACACGTGGGCCGACGAGATGCTCTCCGGCGACCTTGACGGGGATGGGCGCTCGGACCTGGTGGAGTTGACCTGGGGCGACTGGTGGACCTCCATCGCCGTCTACACAGGCTCCGGGGGCGGGCCGGTTCGCTCGACGATCCCCGAGGTTCAGAGCAACACCGTCCGCGCGTTTGAGGCGTCGGTGGCCGTGGCCGACGTGGATGGCGATGGGTTCTCCGATCTGGTGGTCGTCGGGGTTCCATCCGATTCGGTTTTGGGGGAGGTCTACCCCGGGAGTGCCGAAGGCCTCGCGTCGGTGCCCGTGGAGCTTCCGGCCGGCGAGTTCGATGGGCTTCCTTCCGGCCTGGTGTCCGTCGGCGATGTGGACGGCGACGGGACGGACGACATCGCGCTCGGGGGCACGGAAGGGGTTGTCTGGCTCCTGCATGGGAGTCCAGACGGCCTCGTCGAAGCGCCGGAGCTCATCGGGGACCCCGAGGCGTCCAACGACGAGTTCGCGGCGTCGGTCGCCGGCCTGGAGCTGCCTGGGCGCGGCGTGGTCGTCGTGGCCACAGGCATCTCCACCGACATCGCGCTTTCCGTCTACGTGGATGCGGGAGGGGGCCTGGGCGACGCCCCTTCCGCCGTCTTCGTACCGGAGGAAGGCTCCCCCAACCGAGAAGAACGACCCTGGGAGCGCCTCGTCGCCAATGCAGGGGATGTCGACGGGGACGGCGTCCCGGACCTGCTGGTGGGCACGCCCGGCAGCAGCGAGACGGGCTGCGCATTGCGGGTGTACTCGGGCGACGAGCTGTACTGACGAGATGGTTTTTCGGCGTCCATCCCGGCCCGGTCGCCCCGGCGGAGGCGCCCCGACGCGGAGCGCTGACGGTCGTTGCGCCTGACCCGGGTGGTGCGGGCACCCACGGTGTATGGCGCCCCCCTGACCCTCGCCCTGGGCACGGCCTCCCCCCCGCGCACCCCCGCCGCCCGGCCACCTCGGACCTGAAGCCTAAAGCCTGACGTCTAAAGCCTAGAACGCGAACGTCAGCGTCGCCTGCGCAGCCAGCCAGTCCGGCCCGACCTCCACCCGGGAGCGGGCGTTGGCGTCGGCCTCGTAGCCGACGAAGAGCCCGAGGATGGCGGGCTTGCAGAGGCGGATGTTCGCGGCGACGCCGTGGCGATCGTAGGCCGCGGTGCCGGCCGTGATCGCGTGGAGGCCGTCGTGCTCGTAGCCGGCGGCAATGGCCTTCCCGAACGTCCACAAGAGCAGGTTGCGGTCGGTCCAGTCATCGGCGCCGCCGAAGGGGCTCCGGAAGGTCGGGCGGAAGTTGCCCTCCCAGTAGATGGGGAGGGGGGGGATCTCCACCACCGCCCGTGCGTCGCCGCCGACGCCCATCCCGCCGGTGTAGCCGATCTCGGGACCGACGCCGAAATCGAGGTAGAGGGCGCCGATCTCCACCGAGGCGCCCACCGCGACGGTGGCGGCGGTGTCGGTGGCGGTGCCCTCGAGCGTCATCGCGGTGACCCGCGAGAGCGCGAACGCGCCCCCGAGCGTGAGTTTGGGGGTGACCGAGCTGACGTCGAAGTCGGCGCGCACCCAGCCGTGGGCCGGGAGCTTGGGGGCGGATTGGGCGAAGGCGGCGCCGGGAAGGAGCGTGGCCGCGAGCAGGAGAAGAGAGCGGGACATGGTCACTCCGGCCGGATCAGGGGGTGCAGGGGAGGCTGGACGCAGCACCCGGGAGGTCCCGGGGGCAGTCGTCGAGCGCGAGGAGGTAGGCCACGAGGGCGGTGACACGGTCCCCGCCGACGGCCTCTCCTTCAAGGTAGAAGTCGTGCCCGTACCCGGCGATCCCGATGGAGGCCGCCGAGATCGTCGTGGCGGGCGGACCGCCGTCGACCACGTTCTTGGTGGCGCCCTTCCACACCGTGTACTCGGGGCGCGCGTTGGCCTCCACCACCTTCTCCCGCTCGCTGCGAAGCACCAGGGCCTGCAGGGAGAGGGCGGCGTTCGCCCGGGGGTTGAGGTCGGCCGAGCCCTCCGCCATCGTGAGCAGCTTTCCGGTGCCGTAGACCAGCCCGGTGCCGCTGCTGGCGCGGCCCAGCAGCGCCTTCAGATCGGTGCCCTCGGGCGCCCCCGCGGGGTCGAGGCCGATGGCGACGCCGCCGTCGTGCAGGTACGGCGCGGACGCCCAGAGGAAGCGCAGCGCGGTGGTCTTGTACCCGATGTTCTGTACGGACAAGAAGCCGGAGATCGGGCCGCCAGCGCGGGTGGTCACGCCCGTGGCCGGGTCGTAGGGCGGGGAGATCAGCCGGCGCAGGTTGCGGGTGTTCCAGGTGCGCTGCGGCTCGGTCTCGATCGCGGGACCTGCGCCCCGGTCGAGCACGCGCCAGCCGGCGGTGGTGGGCGCGCGGGGGAGGCCGTACTCCTTGGCGGGGTCGTCGGAGAGGTTGTGGATGACGTTGTCGGTGGCGAAGGGGCCGCGGTGGCAGCCCTCGCAGCCGGCTTCGCGGAAGACGGTGTGGCCCTTCTCCACCAGGCCGGTGGACGCGGCGAGCAGCGGCGTGTTGTTGGCGGGCGGGTCCATCCAGTCCAGGGCGAGCGAGACGGAGGCGCTCATGATGTCGCGCACGTCCACCTTGTACTTGTCGGCGTAGGGCTGGAGCTTTGCGCGCTCCTTCGGCTCCACGGCGATGCGCATCCCGAGCGCGGCGATGCCGGCGCCGCGCTTGCCAGCGTCGCCACCGAGGTCGGCCGGCTGGATGGTGCGTTCGGCGTTGTGGGGGTTCTGCACGATCTCCTTGGGGATCGTGAGCGTCTGGGTGACGACCATCGCCTCGGGGTTCAGGAGCCCGGGCACGCCGTCGCTGATGCCGAGGATGTCGTCCATGAGCGCGCGCTGGCTGCTCGGGTCGGTGGTGACCTCGGGCGAGTAGCGAGTCATCAGGTCGGCGAAGTCTTCGCACTTGAGGTTGCTGAAGACGGTGGTCGGCTCCCAGGGGAGCACGGTGGACGAGCCGCGCTCGGCGCACAGGTCGATGAGCCCGGTGAAGTCGAGCGCGCCGGTCCACACCGTGTTGTTGCGATCGGAGTCGTTGGACTGGGCCCCTTCCGAGTTCGAAGGCCAGTTGTTCCGGGTGTACAGCGTGGGGATCTGCATCGGGTTGAGGATCCCGTCCGTCGTCACGTCGGCGAAGCCGCGCGGCTGGGCGAGCATCGCCGCCACGACCTCGCGCTGAACCCCCACCCGGTCGGTCTTGTAGTTCGCCAGCACCCAGTCGATGAACTCGCGGGAGTCCTCTGCGCCGGGAGCGCCGACCACGCCCGCGAGCACCGGGGTGCCGAGGAGCGGGTTGGCGGCGAGCCCGAAGAGCCAGCCGAAGGAGATGTCCTGGTTGCCCACGCCCCACCCGTCCTGCGGCTTCCACTTGGCGCCGGGGGTGGGGTTGGTGCGCTCGGTGGAGCGCATGTCGGCGTGGCCGTCGTTGTCGATGTCCAGCGAGTAATGGCAGGCCGCGCACGCGAGCCGGAGGCGGTAGCGGCCCTCGGGGGCGCCGGCGTAGCCAAGGTCGCTTGGCTTGGGAATCCAGGTCTTGCCTTCGTCTTCCGGGGGAGCGCGCACAGGGTCCACGCCGATGGGGAAGGCCGAGCCGGCGTCGATCTCCAGGCCGGTGTGGAGCTGTTCGGGCACGGGGATGGTGCCGTAGAGCGTGGTGCCCGGAGGGAACTTCAGCACGAGGTCGGAGGTGTAGCCCTTGCCTTCAGGGCCGCCGTTGCCGGTGAAGAGGTTGCCCTGCACGCCGTCGAGATCGTCGATCGCGGCGAAGAAGATGGGGAGCACGGGCACGGAGTCGGTGCCGCCGCCGGCCTTCGGGACATCGACGTTGCCGCCGAACACGCCCATCACGTCTGACACGGTGCGCTCGTTCCCGAACGCGCCGTGGCGGAACCAGCCCTCGCCCATGTCCAGGAGGGCCTTGTAGTCCTCGGGAGCGACGTCGACACCACGCAATTGCAGGGGGGGCGGCGGGGTCGGGTCCTTCAGCGAATCGTACGTCCCCCAATCCCGAGGGAGGCGGGAGGCGCACGCGACCAAGGTGAGCGAGGCCGCACACCATGCGGCGCTCTGCACGTAGATCTTCATGGGGGTCCGGGGAGGGAAGCGACGCGAGCGTATCACAAATCTCCCGGGGGGATCGCTCGGTGCTGTGCGCTTGCTCACATCCACACATCTGTGGTACGACGCGGCCGCAACTGGAGCACCCGATGGGCTTGTTCGACTCGATGAAGGCGTGGGAGGCGACGGGAAAGGTCGGGGACGGACCCGCGGACGTGAAGGCCGCATCGTCGGCGCACAAGGTTGACTATTCGGCCGCGCTCGTGCTGCGCTACGTGACCAACGTCCCGAGCTTCGCGCCCCCGCCGATCGACGCGGGCATCCCCGACGCGCAAGGACCGACGCCGCATCCCGACCCGTGGTCCGTGGGTCAGCGTCAGTGGCAAAACTACCTCGACCAGTTCCAGACGAAGGTGAGCGCGTGGCGACGCCCCAACCCGCAGGTGGACTGGGCGAATGACTTCGCCGGCTCCTGGAAGGGCCAGGTGAAGGAACTGGGGAACACCCTGATCGACGCCGCCGAGGCGAAGAAGCGGATCCGCCCGATCGGCGGTGCCCACGCCGCGGGCGACGTGTGCAAGCCCGATGCCGACGGGCAGCTCCTCCAGGTGGACGACTTCCACCAGGTGCTCGACGCGCCTTATCTCCCGGCGACCGCCGACAAGTCCACGCTGGCGTGGATCGGCGGCGGCGTGCGCATCGTGGAGCTCAACAAGCGGCTCGCCGCGCGCGGGCAGGCCATGCTCAACATGGGCGGGTACAACGGGCAGACCGCCGCGGGCGCGCTCTGCACCGGCACCCACGGCTCCGGCTACAACATCGGCGCGCTCTACAGCGTGATCCAGTCGATCTGGATCGTGGTGATCGCGGCGGACGGCAAGCCCGAGCTACGGATCGTGGAGCCCTCCAAGGGGTTCAGCGACCCGGCGGCGTTCGCGGCCGACGTGGTAAAGCCTGGCGAAGTCCGCCGGGTGCACATCACCGACGACGTGACGTTCCAGGCGGTGTGCCAGGGCGTGGGCTGGGTCGGCGCGGTCTACGCCATGACCATCCGGACCGCGCGTAACTACTGGCTGAAGCAGACCAAGGAGATGAAGACCTGGTCGGCGGCGAAGCAGACCTTGCTCGCGGACTTCCAGGCCCACCGGAACTACGAGCTGGCGCTGTCCCCAATGCCCTGCTGGCAGGAAGACGGCACCTTCGACCACAGCTGCCTCACCATCCGCCGCGATCAGGTCCCCGCGGGCACCAACCCCCGCTGGCCGACCAACAAGTTCATGGGGAACGTGGACAACCTGGTGAAGAACGATCCCCGCGGCATCTCCGCCGCGGCCGACGTCATCCAGACCTTCGCGGGCGTGGGCGGGATCGGCGCGTTCGTGCACAACGCCCTCGCCGGCATGCAGGTGAAGGACTTCAGCTCGGCGCCGCCGAACATCCTCCTCCTCCCCTACGGCAACCACTTCCGGGCCAAAAGCTGCGAGATCCACGTCCGGCTCTCGGACGGGATCAAGATGCTCGACACCTTGCTCGCCGCCGTACGCAAGTTCGCCCACGACACGCCATGTCGGGTGGTGAACTCCCCGATGGGCGTTCGCGTCATCGCGCCGACCAAGGGGCCGCTCTCCACCTACGACTGGGCGGACGGCTCGCACACGCTCAGCATCGAGGTGCCGATCCTGCTCAACGCCGCCGACAAGGGCTGGGCCGGCTCCAACGCCGAGCAGCTCCTCCTCGACATCTTCGCCAGCCTCGGCGCCGCCGGGATCGAGGCGCGCCTGCACTGGGGCCAGTACCACAAGATCGATCGGGCGCAGATGCTGAAGTTCTACGGTGCGGATCGGGTGGCGGCCTTTGAGAAGGTCCGCAGCGACTTCGACCCGAAGGGGCTCTTCGGGAACGTGGCTTCGGACCGGCTCGCCTTCAAGTAGGCGAGGAGGGACAGTCCATCTGGGCGATGCCGCGGGCCCGGTCCGGAAACGGGCGGGGTCCGCGCGGCATCGCGGCGCCGCCGGGCGTCACCGCGACTGGTAGCAGATCCGTTCGCCCTGGGCCTTCCGGTCCACCACGACCTTCCCGCCCGGGCGCTGAACAGTGACCCACTCGTGGATCAGCACGCCGCTCCGGCGCTCGTTGGTGACCGTGACGCTGTCGCCGGGGGCGAGGGCCACCAGCGCGCCGAGCTCGGGGTGATCCTCCACCAGGAGGAAGCCCAGGTCGTTGCGCACGGCCTCTTCGCGGCCGGGCGTGGGCTGATAGACCTCCACCGAGCCCGCGCCGCTCCAGATGCCGCCGCGGACCATCGCGGTGCACACCGTGCTGCCGCTGGGGCGGTCCACGCGGAGGCGTACGTCGCCGGTGGTGAGCTCGGTCCACGCGACGCGGGTGCGGTCTTCGCCGCGGTCGACGGTGATGACGGAGGCGTCTTGGGGGTCCACGCCCGCGCCGGCCAGCGCCAACTCCGCGGCCATGCCGTCAGAGAGGCGCCGCCAGGGGGTGATGCCCCCCGGCGTGGCCCGCACGTGGACGGAGGGCATCTCCACCTCCAACGTGTCTCGGGTGGCGACGGCGGCAACGAAGACGGGGTCCGCGGCGACCGCGGAATGGATGAGGAAGAGGACCATGGTTTGGTCTCCGCTCCCTGGATCGGCGCGACGGGCCCCGGACGTGAGGCCGCGTTTCGGATCGTTGCCCGCCGGCTTGAGGGCGATACGCGTTTTTCTTGGGGCGTCCCCGTCGGGGCGGCCGGCCGCCGCGCCGGTTACCGCGCGTCCGTGTTCACCTTCGACGGCGTGCTGGTCCTCGGAAAGGAGCTGCGTCGGGACCCTGAGCGGGCCCGCAGGGAGCTCGCCGCGCGCGCGGCCGCGGCCGCAGCCGCCGTTCGTGCCGGCGCGCCGTTCGTGGCCACGCTCGAAGCGAAGCTCGACGGGCAGGCGGAGTCCGGTGCCGCGTTGATGCGCACGCTGCTCGTGGACCTGGGCGTGCCGGAGGAGAAGATCCTCGTGCGGGACGTCTCCCGGAGCACGCGGGAAGAAGCGTGGATCGGGACGGCGGTCTTCGCGGAGCAACGGGTGCGGCGGGGCCTGGTGATCACGGCCGGCTACCACGTGGCCCGGTCGAGGCGGCTGTTCGCGGAGGCGGTGGCCCCCGCGGAGGTGCACGCGCCCATGGCCTTGTGGCGATGGGCCGACGCGCGCGAACGCGCCTGGATCGCCGCCGGCGAGCCCGACGCCGCCGCGCTCCAGGCGGAACGCCGGGTGGAGCTTGCCTTCAGCGCGTTGGAGGCGTGTCTCCGTCCGTTGCCGGTGGGGCTGCGGACGATGCTCGAGGTCCGGGCGGGCGGGTGGTTCCGCGGTGATCGGTCGGGGGGCTGAGCGCTCGGCGTGTCCTGCCGGGTGAGCGAACCCGTGCGGCAAGCCATTCTGGGGCGCTCCGAGGCGCGGCGAAGCATGTCGATTCAACACCGACGGTGCCGGGGGCGGTGACCGGGCGGGCGAGGCCCCGCGCGCGCGCTCGGAGCGCCCGCTCCTCCGGCGCCGCGTCCTGCCGGGTGAGCGGGGTCCACGAAGAGACGGTATGAGCGCCACCCGTGGGTCGCATCGCCACCGCCGCCTTCGTCGCCCTCCTGGCCAGCCTCGCGCTCGGCCAGCTCGGGGACCCTCGCCTACACGCGGTGCCGGTGGCGCTGGGGCTCACGGCGTGGGGGCTGGTGGTGGTGTGGCTCCTCGGTCGAGAGGGCGGGGCCGAGGCCGCGGAGCCCCTGCCGCCCGACGAAGCCGCCGACGCGCGGCGGCGCGCCCTCTTCCGCCTCCTCGCCCTCGCCGCGATCGTGCGCATTCCCCTCTACACCTGGCCGCCGACGCTCTCCGACGACGTCTACCGCTACCTCTGGGAAGGCCGCGTGTGGCTGGCCGGCGCCTCCCCGTTCGCCCAAGCGCCCTCCGACCCGTCCCTCGCCGCGCTGCGGGACGCCACCTGGGAGGCGGTGAACCACAAGGACGTGTCCTCGATCTACCCTCCGCTCGCGCAGCTGCTGTTCGTCGCGCTCACCCGCTTCGGGGTGCCGGGGTGGAAATTGGCGATGTCCGCGGCGGACCTCGCCACGGCGGCGGTGCTCTGGCGCCGCAACCCGCGGCTGGGGTGGTTGTGGGCGCTGTTGCCGCTGTCGGCGGTGGAGTCCGCGGCGAACGGGCACCTGGAGGCCGTGGGGGCACTTTTGATGGCGTTGGCGCTGGGAGAGCGCGGCCTGGTCGCGGACGCCGCAGCGTGGCTCGGGGCGTTGCTGAAGCTGCTCCCCGGCGTGCTGCTGGTGCGGCGGCCCTGGCCGGTGCGGCTCGGCGCGTTGGTGCTCACGGCAGCCGCCTTCGCGCCGTTGGTCGGCGGCGGACTCACCCGCGGCTTCACCACCTACGGCGAGCGATGGTCGTTCAACGGGGCGTTCTGGCCGCTCCTGGAGCCGGTCCTGGGCGATGACATCGCGCGGCGGGTGCTCCTGGTGGTCGGCGCGGCGGCGGTCGCCTGGGCGCTCCTCACCCGGCGCTCCCGCGCCAGCCTGCTCTTGTGGACCTGTGGGGCGTTCGTCCTGCTCTCTCCCACGGTCCACCCCTGGTACGTGCTCTGGCCGCTGGTGCCGGCGTTGTGGTTGGGGGCGGAGGCCTGGGCGTGGTTGGCGGCGCTGGCGCCGCTGGCCTACCTGGTGTGGGCGGACGGCACGTGGCACGAAGATCCGTGGGTACGAACTGCGATCTGGGCGGGCTTCGCGGTGGCTGCGGCGATCGTTCGGTGGCGGCGGTTCACCCGTCCGGGTCCGGGCTGAGGCGCGGCGGCCACGCGTGAGGGGGACCGGCGCGCGGGGCGGCGCCCAACCGTACGCCACGTTACGCGCGGCGCCCCCCGCAGGAGCCCCGCATGGCCGGCATCTACGACTCCATCCTCGACGCGATCGGCAACACCCCCCTCGTGCGGCTGCGCTCGGTCGGCAAGGAAACCGGCTGCGAGATCCTGGTGAAGTGCGAATACCTCAACGCTGGCGGCTCCGTGAAGGACCGCATCGGGCGCCGGATGCTCCTCGAAGCCGAGAAGGCCGGCCGCATCCACCCGGGGGACACGCTCATCGAGCCCACCAGCGGGAACACCGGCATCGGCCTCGCGCTCGCGGCCGCCGTCCGGGGCTACCGCATGGTCATCACCATGCCCGAGAAGATGAGCCGGGAGAAGCAGGTGGTGCTCGAGGCGCTCGGCGCGGAGATCATCCGTACTCCCACGGAGGCGGCGTGGGACGCACCCGAGAGCCACATCGGCGTGGCCCAGCAGCTCCAGAAGATCCTCCCCAACGCCCACATCCTCGATCAGTACGGCAACCCCGACAACCCGCTGGCGCACTACTACGGCACCGGCGCGGAGATCGTGGAGCAGTGCGGGGGCAAGCTCGATTACCTCGTGCTCACCGCGGGCACCGGCGGCACCCTCACCGGCACCGCGAAGCGCGTGAAGGAGGCCATCCCCGGCGTGAAGATCATCGGCGTCGATCCGGTGGGATCGATCCTCGCCGGCCCCGGCCCCATCGGCAGCTACAAGGTGGAGGGCATCGGGTACGACTTCATCCCCGACGTGCTCGACCTCTCGATCGTGGACGAGTGGGTGAAGACCGAGGATCGCCCGAGCTTCCAGATGTCCCGTAAGCTCATCCGCAAGGAGGGCCTGCTCGTGGGCGGCAGCGCCGGCTCTGCGGTGTGGGCGGCGGTGGAGATCGCCAAGAAGTACGGGCCGAACAAGCGCATCGTCACCCTCGCGGCCGACGGCGTGCGCAACTACATGACCAAGTTCATCGACGACGGCTGGATGAAGTCCAACGGCTTCTTCGAGCAGGGCTGGGAGGCGGCCTCGGTGGGCGACCTCCTGCGCGCCCTCCCGCGCCACGAGCTGGTCACGGCGGAGAGCGCCCAGACGGTGGCCGACGCCGTGCGCACCATGAAGGCCCGCGGCATCAGCCAGCTCCCGGTCGTGGAGAACGGGCGTCTGGTCGGCATCCTCACCGAGTCCGACGTGCTGGGCAAGCTGGTGGACGGTCGCGCTGGCCTCGACAGCAAGGTGGCCGAGGTGATGTTCCGCAACGTGAAGACCGTCACCGAGGACGACGACGCCAGCACCCTGACCAAGCTCTTCGGCGAGGGCCTGGTGGCCGTCGTTGTGGACGACGCGAAGGCGGTGAAGGGCATCGTCACCAAGCTCGACCTCGTCGATTACCTCACGCGGGCGCCGCTTTAGGCCTCAGGCCGGAGGCGGGAGGCCGGAGGCGGCGTTCGACTGCGTCGAACCTTGATCCTGGGTCAAGGGGTGGTGGTCGAGCCCCGGCGTGCCGGCCGGTCGGCGTCGGTGGTCGAGCGGCCATCGACGGCGAGAATGGCGAGATCGGGCGGCGGAGCGGCCGGTGCGCTCGGGGCCGCCACGGCCGCTTCCAACCGGACGCAGGCGGCCCAGAGCCCGCAGGCCTCGCGCAGGCGCGCCCCCACCTGCTCCGGGGTGGGATGCTCCGGGTCCGGCCCGAGGACCGGGTTCCGGATGCCTTCGAGCGCGAGCCGGAGCCGCGCGGAGACGGCCTCGGGGGACATGTCAACCATCTTCGTGCTCGAAGGTCTCGGACATGGGGGGCCTTCTCTGGTGGCGGAGGGGTCGCTACACGCCCTCGGTCAGCCTCGCCAGGACCTCCGCCGTACCCTCCGGCGTGGTGTCCACGTGGAAGAACTCGCCGCCGGGGTTGAACGCGACGATGCAGCCCTGGTCGGGGCAGATGTCCATGCAGCCCGCTTTCGTGGCGATCACCCGGCCCTTGAGGCCGCGCGCCTTGAGCGTCTTCTTGAGCTCGTCCACCATCGCCTGCGCACCGTTGCCGCCGCACGAGGGCTTGCCGGCGCCCGGATCGCGGACGTTCGCGCAGACGAGCACCTGCCGGACCTCGTAGGGACGCTTGACGGCCTTCATGCTCACTCCAGCTCGTGCATCGCGACGGCGTCGCGGAGCTTCGGCTCGAACCACGTGGACTTCGGGGGCATGACCTGACCGGCGTCCGCCACGTCGAGGAGCTGGTCCATCTGGGTGGGGAACATGTGGAAGGCCACGGCGTGACCGCCAGCGTCGACCAGCTTCACGAGCTCCTGCCAGCCACGGATGCCGCCGATGAAGTCGATCCGCTTGTTGGTGCGCGGGTTGTCGATGTTCAGGAGCGGACCGAGCACGCGGTCCTGGAGCATGGACACGTCAAGCGACGCTACGGGGTCGGCCGGGACGTCCCGCGCGGTGAGCAGGTACCAGCCGCCGGCCATGTACATCGTGGCCGAGCCGCGGCGCGGCGGCACGGTGAGCGACGTCGGCGCCACGTCGAACCCGGCCTTGTAGATGGCTTCCAAGAGGCCGGCGGGGGTGTGGCCGTTGAGGTCCTTCACCGCGCGGTTGTAGGCGAGGATTTTCAGCGCCGAGGAGGGGAACAGGCAGGCCACGAACCAGCCATGGCGGCCGGGCTGACCGGCGCGCTTCTTGTGGATCAGGCTGGCGGCGGCGGAGCGATGGTGGCCGTCCGCGACGTACGTCGCGGGGAGCGCCCGGGCGGCGGCGGTGATCCGGTTCACGGCGTCCGGGTCGGCGATGCGCCAGAGCGTGTGCACCACGCCGTCTTCGGTGGTGACCTGGAACTCGGGCTCCCGCTTCTGCCCTTCGACGAGGAGGGTGTTGAGGTGTACGTCGTCACGGTAGGCGAGGAAGACCATGCCGGTCTGGCCGTTGGTGGCCTCGATGTGGGCGATGCGGTCCTGCTCCTTGTCGGGGCGGGTGAACTCGTGGCGCTTGATGAGCCCCGAGTCGTACTCCTCGGTGGAGAAGCACGCGACGAGGCCGACCTGCACCTGCTCGCCCATCTTCTGCCCGTAGAGGTAGTAGCCCTCCTGCGGGTCCTGCACGATGAGACCCTGGTTCTTGAGCTTCTCGTACTCCCGGTGGGCGGTGGCGTAGGCCTCGGCGGAGTGGCTGTCGCTGCCGGGGGGCATCACCGCCTCCGGCCGGCTCACCCGCACGAAGGAGCGCGGGTTCTGCTGCACGATGACGCGGGCTTCGTCCTCGCTCATCACGTCGTACGGAGGGGCGATGACGTCGGCCGCGACGGCCTTGGGCGCGCGCCAGGCGCGGAACGGACGGATGGCAGACATGGGAGCTCCGGGGAGGGGCGGAAGGTAACCGGGCGGGCCGGGCGATCGCGGGCGGCGTGTCGCGGGTGCCGGCCCGCTTACGGGGACCGGGTCCGGGCGCCGGCGTTGTCGAGGCCCGGGTCGGGGAAGCGCGGCCTGAGCCAGTCGGCGAGGCAGCGGTCGGGCGCGCGGTCGCGCTGGGGCGTCCAGGCTCCGTCGCGGCGGACCGCGCGGGCCTCCGCGTCGACGCCGACGCACGTGGCGAGCGCCGTGTAGTCGGCGGACCCGAGGCGGGTGCGGCGGCCGGTGTCCACGGCGGGAGGGGCGCCGGCGAGGGCGAGGAGCACACGGCCGCCCTCGTGGACGTCGAGGTCCCGGCGCTCCGAAGGCGGCAGGGACTCGCTGAGACCCAGGCGGTCGGGGCGGCAGCCCGGCGCGCAGAGGAACCGCGGGCTCGTCTCGCTGACCACGCAGCCGCCCAACACGACCTCGCCCATCGCCGAGGCCAGCGACATGGTGTCGCTCGGGTAGCCGTAGGCGATCGGCGTCCCGCGCGTGGGCTGGGCCATACAGCGGCAGATGCTGGGGTAGCTTGGCACCTCGCGCGGTTGGATGGCCAGCGAGGCGAGGCGCGCCCACGCGGCGGCCGCTTCGGGCTCGCCCCAGGCGCGGAGGTGGCCGCTCCCCGCAGTGAGCTCGGCGGCGGGGCTCAAGTCCCCGATCGAGAAATCGTTGGCCCGGAGAACGTGCCGGCCGCTCCGGGCGGGCTCGGGCGCCGCGCAGAGGTAGGTCTCGGCCGCGGCGACGGTGAGGGCGCGGGCGGCGGCATTGACGGCACGGGCGCGCGAGGGCGGGGCGCCGCCGGCAGCCTCGCGCAAGGTGGCCGCGGCCTCGGGGAGGCCGTCCGACCGGGACTGCTCGGGGCAACCGGCCTTCAGCCACGCGGCGCGCCGGTCCATCGCGTCGGCGACGAGGGCCTCGTCCGCGGGGGCGGCGCTCGTGGAGGGGTCGGCGCCCGAAGCGGCGAGACGGGGCGCCGCGGAGGCCGGCTCGCCCGGTCCGGCGGTCGAGTGGGCGCAGGCGACCACGATCGCGACCGCGAGCGCCGCCAGCGCGCGCGAGACGCCGGCCCAGCGGATGCGCGAGGTGCGGGAAGGCGCCATCGTCTCCGTCGCCTCCGGGCGGGTGGGAACGGCAACCGCGGGAGGAGCCGCGAGCGGGGCGCGCTGACCACGGCGCCGGCCTGGAGTTCCCCGACGGCACCTCCGCCCGTCCCGCCATTCTCCCCGCGGCGGCTCCTCGACCACCGAGGCCGGCTACGTGGAAATACCGTGTAGGGCCACCGCCCTTTTCCACCCTCTCTTCCGGAGTCCCCATCGTCGGGCCGCGGAGGCGAAGAGGGTCACCACGGAGGGCGCGGAGGACACGGAGAGGGCAAGGGGCCAACCGGGTGGAAACACGAGGCGGCACCCCTCGGGCGTCTGCGTCCCGCGCCCGCCGCTCACTTCGATGTGAGAACCGCTCACATCGATGTGAGGACCATTCACACTCGTCGCTTGGGCCGCATGAAGTGACAGGTGTACCCTCCTGGATTGTCTTCGAGGTACCGCTGGTGGTAGTCCTCGGCCCGGGTGAACGGGCCCGCGGGCACCACCTCGGTCACGATGGGCCGCGGCCATTGGCCGGAGGCGTCCACCCGCGCGATCGTGGCCTCCGCGTCGGCCTTCTGGGCGTCGTCGGTGTAGAAGATCGCCGAGCGGTACTGGGTGCCGACGTCGTTGCCCTGGCGGTTCTTGGTGCTGGGGTCGTGCATCCGGAAGAACCAGTCCTCCAGGAGCGTGGTGAACGGGAGGACTGCGGGGTCGAACGTGATGCGGACGGCCTCGGCGTGGCCGGTGCGGCCGGTGCGCATGTCCGCGTAGGTCGGGTTGGGGAAGGTGCCGCCGGTGTAGCCGACCTCGGTGTCCATCACCCCCGGGATCTTCCGGAGGAGCTCCTCCATGCCCCAGAAGCAGCCGCCGGCGAGGACCGCCGTGGCGAGGGTGGCCTCGCAGCTCGGGCCTTGGCCGGGCGCGGGCACGGCGCAGGCGTTGTCGGTGTGGGGCGCGGGCGGCAGGACCCCGCCTTCGAAGCGCCACGCGAGGTCGCCGTAGCCTTCGTCGACCAGGCGATCGCGGGCGACGAACCGCAGCGAGGCGGAGTTGATGCAGTAGCGCATCCCGGTCGGCTTCGGCCCATCGGGGAAGACGTGGCCGAGGTGCGAATCCGCCGCCGCCGAGCGCACCTCCACCCGCACGGACCAGAGGCCCCGGTCTTCGTGGACCGTCACCGCGTCCGGGGTGACGGGGCGGGTGAAGCTCGGCCAGCCGGTGCCGGAGTCGAACTTTTCGGTGGAGAGGAACAGAGGTTCGCCGCTGACGACGTCCACGTAGAGTCCCTCGCCGTGGTGGTCCCAGAAGGCGTTGCGGAAGGGCGGCTCCGTCGCGTCGGCCTGGGTCACCTGGTACTGCAGCGGGGTGAGCGTCCGGCGGAGGGTGGCCTCGTCCGGCTTGAGGTAGCGGGTCATGCCGCGGAAGATAGCGCCCCCGCGGCCGAGGTCACGCGTCGGGGCGGCGGAGTGGGGCGCGGCGTGGTCCGAGGTACACCCCGACGCACCGGCGCACGTAGTAGGCGAGGTACCGCACGATGCCCGCGAGCCCGAAGACGGCGCCTTCGCCGCGGAAGGTGAGCCCCTGGGCGGTCACCCCGCCGGGGCCCATGGTGAGGATGCCGCGGAGGCGGGGCGCGCCGTCGGCGGCGACGTCCACGAACAGCGTGGTGGTGTCGGTGAGCACGGTCGGCCACCAACGCCGGCGAACGACCTCTTTGTAGCCGTTGAGGCGGTAGCGCACGCCATCCACCGCCGTGAGGCCGAGCTGGTACCGCATGTGGAGGACGCCGGGCGCCACGTCCACGAAGAGGTCCAGGTGGCCGTCGTCGACGCGGAGGGGGAGGGGATGCAGCGCCGGGCACTGGACGAGCCCGAACGCGGGGCTGCGGTGCTCGGGATCGGCGACCATCCGGTCGACGTCGGGGGTGAGCATGGTCAGGGTGAAGCTGGCGCGTTGGCCCGAAGCGCGCCCGACCGCGGCGGCCGCTTCGTGCGTTTCGGTGACCGCCGGGGAGACCCAACCCGCCATCGTCTCCGTGAACCGGACCGAATCGGGCACGCCGCCGCTACGCCTCACTCAGCGGGCGCGGACCGGTGGCCAGGGGTCGGAGCCGCAGGGTGAGCCCGCGCACCTCCTCCAGGAAGGGCCCGAGCTGCCCGGACGCGGCGTGTTCGCGCGCCAGCTCGGAGCGGGCAGGATCCGCTGCGTCCGCCACGGCGACGAGCAGCGCCTCGGCCTTGGCCCGAGGCAGGTCCACGTCCGCGCCCTCGAGCCAACGGGTGAGCGCCCCCGGGAGCCGCCCCCCGGGACGCCCCCCGGCTGCCGCGACCAGCTCGCCCAGGCAGAGCGCCGTGCGCGCCAGAGGCGCCTCGAGCTCCACCTCGCCGTCCATCTCGTCGACCAGGTGGTCCACCAGGGACTCCAGGCTGTCGGCCTCCACCGCCTCCTCGACCCAGTCGAGCGCCGCATCGTTCTCGAAGTGCCCCGTTCCCCACGCGCCCATGGTCGCCTCCGCTTGCGCGGTAACCGGGAAAGAGAGTACAGACAGCCCACAGCCGGCGCTGCGGCTGGTGAAACGACGGCCAAGCCTGAGGCTCGGGGAGCCCCGCGGCTTGACAGTGGCCCCAAGATCCCGCATATGGGGCGGCCGGAGTGGCCTCATGCCCAAGCGTCGTCACGTCGTCATCACTGGTGGAGGCCGCGGAATCGGAGCGGAGATCGCACGCCGATTCGCTGCGCTGGGGGATCGCATCACGGTCCTCGCCCGTACCCGGGAAGAAGTCGAGAAGGTGGCCGACGAGGTCGGGGGCTACGGCGTCCGGTGCGACGTCGGTGAGCCCGCCAGCGTGGAGGCGGCGTTCATGGCCGCAGGTCCCGTGGATGTGCTGATCAACAACGCGGGTGTCGCCCGCTCGTCGCCGATCCTCAAGACCGACGTGCGGGTGTGGGAGGAGCACCTCAAGGTGAACCTCACCGGTTCGTTCCTGTGCGCGCTCAAGGTGCTCCCGGGCATGGCCAGCCGTGGAAACGGCCGGATCATCAACATCGCGAGCGTGGCCGGCCTCAAGGGCTATCCGTACCTCGCGGCGTACTGCGCCTCGAAGCACGGCCTCATCGGCCTCACCCGCGCGCTGGCCGTCGAGTACGCCGACAAGGGCGTCACGGTCAACGCCATCTGCCCGGGGTACGTGGATTCCCCCCTGCTCACCCACTCGATCACCAACATCGTCGACAAGACGGGTCGGGACGAGGACGAGGTCCGCCAGGAGCTGGCCGATCGCAGCCCGCAGCACCGCTTCCTCGAAGCCAGCGAGATCGCCGCCATGTGCGTCTTCCTCGCCAGCGAAGAGGCCCGCGGCGTCAACGGCCAGGCGATGTCCATCTGCGGCGGCGAGCTGAATGTCTGAAGGTCCGGTCCAGCCTCCGGGCTGGGCCGCCCCCCGTGGCTACAGCAACGGGTATCGATTGGGGAACGTGCTCTTCGTGGCCGGGCAGATCGCCTGGAATGAACGGTGCGAGCTCGTGGGTGTATGCGACTTCGCGGCGCAATTCCGTCAGGCGCTCAGCAACGTCCGCGCGGTGCTCGACGCGGCCGGGTGTCCCCCGGAGCGGGTCGGGCGGGTCACGGTGTACGTCACCGACAAGCAGGCGTACCTCGCGGCGGGCAAGGAGGTCGGCCGCGCGTGGCGCGACTGCCTCGGGCGGCACTACCCGGCGATGGCGCTGGTGCAGGTGGCGGACCTGCTGGAGCCGGGTGCGATGGTCGAGATCGAGGCCACGGCGGTTTTCCCGTAACGGAGCGCCGTTGCGGCCACGCCGCCCGCCTCGCCAGGCTCGCCGATCCTGGCTCCTCGACCGCCGACGTCGACCGGTGGGCGAGCCGGTGCAGCCGCGTCCGCCCCTTGACACCTGTGTCGGGAGGGGGCTCCCGCGCCGGGTCCGGCCACGATGATAACGGTGCGGCGCTCCCCGAGGCCCCCGTGCTCGTCACGATCACCGACCGCGTCGCCACCGTCACCCTCGACCGCCCCGACCGCCTCAACGCGCTCACCTTCGAGGAGTACGCTTCGTTGGTCCGGTGGTTCCGCGAGCCGCCGCCCGAGGTGCGCGCAGTGGTGATCACGGGCAGCGGCCGGGCGTTCTGCTCGGGCGGGGACGTGGAGGACATCATCGGTCAGCTCTTCGCCCGAGACATGGCGGGCCTCCTGGCCTTCACCCGGATGACGGTGGACCTCGTGCGGGCCATGCGCGGTTGCCGCGCCCCGATCATCGCGGCGATCAACGGCGTGGCCGCCGGGGCGGGCGCGATCATCGCGATGGCCAGCGACCTCCGCGTCGCCTCGCCGCGGGGGCGCGTCGCCTTCTTGTTCAACAAGGTGGGACTCTGCGGCGCCGACATGGGCGCGGCGCACCTCCTCCCGCGGATCATCGGCTTCGGCCGCGCCACGGAGCTCCTCCTCCTCGGCGACGTGATCGACGCCCCGACCGCCGAGCGCTACGGCCTCTTCAACCGCGTCGTCCCCGAGGAGTCGCTGCTCGCGGACGCCCAGGCGCTCGCGAAGCGCATCGCCGACGGCCCCGCCTTCGCCAACGGGATGACGAAAGAGGCGCTCAACCGCGAGCTCGACGTGTCGCTCGACACGGCGCTCGAGATGGAGGCCCAGGCCCAGGCGATCTGCATGGCGCACCCCGACTTCCGGGCGGCTTACGACGCCTGGGTGGAGAAGCGGGCGCCGAAGTACCAGTAGGGCAGCGCGCCGGCTTCGGCGGGACCGCGCTCCCGGAGCGGCGCCGGCCCGGCGGTGAAGCGCTCGTCCGGCCCGGCCGGCGCGGAGGTCGATTCGGACCTACCGCTCGCCGTCCACTGCCGCGCAGTCGGACTTCGCGCCGTGCTCGCCCGCGGCGGCTGGGAGGTCCACCACCGCTACCGGGTTGCCCTGGTACCAGCGGATCACCGCGTCCTGGAAGGTGTAGGCAACCCCGTCGTACTCCACGGTCGCCACGCGCCACCAGTCGTCGGTCTCCAGGGCGACGTGCTGGGCGCAGTTCGGCCCGTATACGCCCGGAGCCACGGTCATCGGCTCGACCGAGGTCGCGCCGGCGTCCGGGAGCGTGACCAGGGAGTCGTGGGTGTAGACCTGGTACTCTTCGAGGGGGATCCCGATCACTTCGGCGAGACCGGTGGTGTCGGAGAGGTCCTGGCGGAGGAAGAACGGCGTGGTGACGTGGTTGCGGATCACGTAGGAGTCGGCGCCGCAGAGCCACTCGTTTTCACCCCCGCCGTTGATCGTCCAGCAGCTCTCGTCGGTCCACGGGCGGAAGTCCCGCCCCTGCTGGTTGAACGTCCAGAGCTGGGAGTAGACCTGATCCCACTGCGGCTTGAGCGCCTCGGGGAGCACGTCGCGGGCGGGGTCGTTCGCGGCGTCGATGATGCCGAGGACCTTGGTGTGGGACGGCGCGAGCGTGGTGCTCAGCCAGTCGAGGTGGGACCGCACGCCGGTGGCCCCGGCGGAAGTGCCATTGAGCACGACCATCTCGGCGTCGTCGAGCGAGGGCATCGTGGTGCCACCGTCCGCCGTGACGCCGGCTTGAAGCTCGGCGATGCCCGAGGTGACGATGGTGTGGCCGTGCTCGAACATCGTGTAGGGGGCGGAGGTGCCGTCGTCCGGGGTGTAGGCGACCGTCCCCTGGCCGTTCCACCCGTCCGAGGAGCAGTAGTAGAAGAAGACCTGGTTGGCGCCGGAGAGCACGTTGGCGTCGTCTTCCGCGAAGATGCCGTGGCCGCCGATCTCCAGGGGGGCGTACGCCGACGACATCTTCGAAGCGTCGTAGTACGCGAGGCCGCAGTAGCGCGCCGCGCACTCTTCCCAGCTCGAACAGCCGCCTCCACCCTGGAGGTGGATCGACCAGACGTTGGCGAACTCGGGGTCGGTGCTGGGGCGCACATACATCACGGCGCGTGAGCCGTCGTTGCACACCGCCTCGGGGGTGTGGAGCGTGTAGCGCTCGAGCTCGTCGCCGGCGCTGAGCTGGTTGGGGTACTCGTCCGGCTCGCGGAAGCTGCCCTCGCAGTCGCCGAGCACGTTCGCGACGTTGTCCTCGGGGATGGGGAGGTCGTCGGGGCCGGTGTCCGTGGTGTCGGCGGTGTCGGCCGCGGTGTCGGCCGTGTCCGCTCCGGAACCGGCCGTGTCGGTGGGGGCGTCGCCGGGATCGGGGGAGCGGGTGCCGCAGGCGACCAGGATCAGGGCGAACATCAGGACTCCGTCATGGGTGGGGCGCACCTCGGAGGCCGGAGCTGCGCCCGCAATCCGCAGGCGCCGGCTCCGCAGCCCTCGGGGTGTTCCGGGCGACCCTCAACGTCAGGGGTTTTCCAGGAGTCGTCAACCGGTCCGCTCGCCGCAGCCCAGAAAAACACCAAAACCCGCCGGAGCGGGTAAGGTGGCAGGGCGCCTACGCGCCGCGATTACTCGCGGTTGACGTAGGGGAGCAGGCCGAGGTGACGAGCGCGCTTGATCGCGAGCCCGACCTCGCGCTGCTGCAGCGCGCTCAGGCCAGTCATGCGGCGGGGGAGGACCTTGCCGCGCTCGGTGAGGAAGCGCTTCAGGCGAGCGGCATCCTTGTAGTCCGAGATGTCGTCGGAGGGCTTCTTGGTGGTCGGGGCGTCGGACATGAATTCTCCAGAAACGATCGAGCCAGCGCGGCTATCTCAGACGGGGCGAACCGTCAAACAGTCTCGATGTTGTCGCGCTGATGGGTGAGGATGGTGCAGTCGCCACGGGGGTGGGCGGAGCAGAGGAGGGTGTAGCCCGCTTCGACGTCGCCGTCGGAGAGGATGTACTGATCCTCGAGCTCGATTTTTCCGGACTCCACCTTCGCGGCGCAGGTTCCGCACGCGGCGGAGCGGCAGGAGTACGGCAGCGCGAGGCCGCGGGCCTCGGCGGCTTCGAGGATCGGCTGATCGTCCCGGCAGGGGACCACCACGTCGAGCCCCTGGGCGGGGTTGTGGAGACGGACGTTCCAGGTCGGCATGCGGGGCTCGGCTATCCGACGCTGGGCAGGATGCCCATCTCGCGGAGCAGGCTGTCTGCCCCGGCCACCGCGTCGAGGTACCAGAGCACGTACCGGACATCGACGTGCACCGAGCGGGCCATCGTGGCCTCGTGGAGCCAGTCGCTGCCGATGCCCTCGTAGTTGCTGTCGAACACCAGGCCGACGAGGCGCCCCTGTGCGTCGAGCGTGGCGGAGCCGCTGTTGCCGCCGGTGATGTCGAGGTCGGCGAGGAAATCGACGGGCACCGTGCCGAGCGCGGGGTCCGCCCAGGCGCCCCACTGGCCTGCCTGGATCGCCGCGAGCAGCGGCGGCGGGGCGGCGAACGGCCACGCCCCAGCCTTCTCCACGATGCCGCGGACCGTCGTCTGCGGGGTGTAGGTGACGGCGTCCCGCGGCTGGTAGCCCTGGACCGTGCCGAAGCTGACCCGGAGGGTGCTGTTGGCGTCGGGGTAGGCGCGGGCAGGGTCGAAGGTGCGCAGCGCGTCGGCGTACGCGGGGCGCAGGCGTGAGAAGGCGCCTTGATCCGCCTTGTCGGCGTCGCGGCGGCGCTCGTCGTACGCCGAGAGCGCCACGGCCAGGGACACGAAGCCGTCGTGGGACGCGTTGAAGATGGCTGGCTTCTTCCCGAAGAGCGCGAGCCGGGTGGCCTTGTCGGTGAGGGTGGGCGCGCCGTAGAGGCGGGTGAGCGCGGCGGCGACGGTACCGTCCACGTCGGCGGTGGCGCCCGGCGACTGCGCGAGCCAGGCCACGAGCTCCGGCGGCTGCTGGTCCACGGGGAGGGCGAGGACGAGGCGGAGGAAATGTTCGAAGACGACCCGTTCGGTGCCCGGCTCCAGGGAGGCGTCGAGGTCGCCGATCCACGCCTTGGTGCGCGGGGCGTCGCGGTCCTGGTAGCCGAGCTCCCGGAGCGCGTCGGGCTTCTGCTGCTCGTGGCTCCACAAATACAGCGCGCGGGCGGCGGAGAGGAGCGTGGATCGGCCGAGCCAGTCCATACGCTCATCGGCGAGGCGGGTGGCGTCGCGGCGGGTGATGACGGCGCGGAGCTCGGCGATCGGCGCGGCCCACTTCGCTGCGCGCGCCGGGTCGGCGGCGACCCAGGCGTCGAGCGCGGCGTCGCGGGCGCGGGCATGCTCCACCGCGCCGGCGCGGGCGAACCCCTCGAGCATCCCCTTGTTCTTGAAGACCGAGTTGCCCAGGCCGAGCCGCGGGACGGTGAGCTTCGCCGCGAGCGCGGGCTCGGCGGTGATGCGGTCCTGCAACGTCTGCAAGACCCAGCCGCCATGCTCGAGCACCGAGGGGATCCGCAGCGTGGCCTCCCGCTCGACCTCCAGCGCCGTGCGCCAGCGCTGCGTGCGGCCCGGGTAGCCGGCCACCATCACGAACTCGCCCGGCTCGGGGCCGCGGGGCGCCACAGTGACGTGCTGCGGCGGCGTGTACGGCACGTTCTCCGGGGAGTAGTCCGCCGGCTTCCCGTCCTTGCCCACGTAGGCGCGGAGGAAGCCGAAGTCCCCGGCGTGGCGCGGCCAGTGCCAGTTGTCGACCTCGTCGCCGTAGTTGCCGACCATGTCGGGCGGCGCCATGACGACGCGCACGTCGCGCAGTTCGAGCTGGCGGATGAGCGAGTACTGCAGGCCTTCGTAGTAGGAGGCCACGCGGCAGCGGGTGCCGGGTGTACGCTCGCAGGCGGCGACGAGGCGCTTGCTCGCCGCGTCGATCGCGTCGTTGCGGGCACGATCGCCGAGCTTGGGCGAGAGCGCGCCGACCACCTTGGCGGTGACGTCCTCGGTGGACTGGGTGATCCACACCCGGGCGCCGGCGCCGCCGGGACGCTCATCGTCGCGCGTGGCGGCGTAGAACCCGGTCTCCTCCAGGTTCTCCCCCTCCTTCTGCGCCCGCTGCAGCATCCCGGTGACGCAGTGGTGGTTGGTGATGAGCAGCCCGGTGTCGCTCACGAAGGTCGCGGTGCAGCCGCCGAGGCTGACGACGGCGCCGAGCGGGGCGCCGTGGAGGTCGGCGAGCGCGGCGGGGTCCCCGGAGAAGCCGGCGGAGCGCAGCGCAGGGGCCTGATCGGGGAGCTGCGCGGGGAGCCACATGCCTTCGAGCGCGAAGGCGGCGGCGACGAGGAGGAGGAGGGGCGACATCCGCGGCCGGCTAACCGGCTTGGCGGGGACGTCGCGTCGCGTCGTTGCACCTGCGCGGGTCGGTGCGTGACGACGGCGGCGGTTCGGCCCGTTAGTCCCTGGGGATGTCCTTGGAAGCGCCAGTCGACGCGTCGGTGTGGTCCTCCGTCTCCGGGGAGCCGGGCGCGGCGACGGCGCGGCGCTGGGGGGTGATCGCGGGGCTGCCGATCGTGGCGTTCCTGGCTGCCCTCGCGCACTACGGCGCCCGTGGCCAGTACGTCTTCCTGCTCATGAACGAGGGTGTCGACCTCTCCGGCTACGGTACGGCCACCACCGGCGGGTTCTTCCTCGGGGTCCTCGTTTTCCTGGCGCTCACGCCGCTGCTCGGCGGAGGCGCGGTCGCCGCCCTCGGCCTGCTCGCCACGGCGGTGGGGCACGGGATCGCGGGAGCGGGCGGGGTGAGCGTGGGGGTCGTCCTCGCCAACGCGGGCCGCGTGGGGCTCTCCGTCGGCTTGCCGTGCCTCGCGGCGCGGTTGTTCCTCGGGCGCCGGGAGGGCGCGATCGCGGCGATCTGTGTGGCAATCTACGCCGCAGTGAACGCCGGCGCCTTCTTGTCCAACCTCCTGTTCGGCGCCGCGGGCCAGGCGCTCGGCCCTACGCCGGTCGTCCTGGCCTGCGCCGCGCTCTCCGGCGTCGTCGGACTGCTGGGGCTCGGCCTCCCCGTCGCGGAGTACCTTCTGCCGGCGCCGGGTCCGGACGAGGGACGCGTGGCCTGGAGCCCGATCGTCCTGGGCGTCTCCGCCGCCGCGCTCGCCGTCGGCGCCCTGGCGTGGGGCGTGGACATGGCGGCCACCGACCTCGGGTGGACGCTCAACGATCCGTCCACGTTCTCCTCGTCGCTGGCGTTCGCCGCCAACCCGCTCGGGGCCGTGGTGGTGGGCGTGCTCGCCGCGGTGGCGTTGGCGGGGGCTTCGGCCGCGGGCTTTGAGGTCCCGGCGTTGGGGGTGGCGGGGCTCGGCCTCGTCGTGGCGGCCGTCGGCTTCGCGCTGACCGGCTTGGGGCCCTCCACGCTCCTGCTCGGGCAGGCGCTCAGCGGCGCCGGTGAGCCCCTGGTGTGGGGCGGGTTCATCACGGCGATGACCCGGGGCGTTCACCGCCGCCTCGCGCCGGTTGGGCCCCTGGCGATGCAGGCGGTGAGCCTCATCACGTCGCCGCTCACCGCGTTGGTGGGACCCACCTTCGGCATGGTCGCCACGCTGATCGCGGCCGGGATCCTCGCCGTACTCGGCCTCGTCGCCCTCGGCGCCGCGTGGCCGGTACGCTCCTTGCTCGCCCGGGTGTGGGCGACGGTGCCAGAAGACGGCTCCGTTCCGTCGGTGGCCCCGGGTGCAGATTCGTACGGGTTTCCCGCGAATCCCTAAACGAAGGACGTCGAGGGGCGGGTGGTCGAGCCCCGGCTTGCCTCCCGGGAACGCCGCGGTCGAGGAGCCGCCGCGGCGAGCCTGGCGGGGCGGGCGCCGAAGCGGCTCCGAACGCCCAGGCGTGGCGGTGATACTCTCCACCCCGTGACCCCCGACCTTCCTCGCCGTCCCGGCTGGTGGACGCGTATGCGCGCGTGGCCTCGTTTCCTCCTCGGCCGGGGGAGCGCGGGGGAGCTCTACGATCTGCGCGGCGACGGCGCGATCGAGGGCACCGGGGAGACCCCGGTGGTCAACATGGGGTACTGGGCCGACCTGCACCCGCGCGAGCCCCGCTCGCTGGAACGAGCGAACTACGCCATGTTCGACCTGGTGATCCGCGGCGCGGACGCTCGCGAGGGTCACCACGTGGTGGACGCCGGCTGTGGCTTCGGCACCAACGCCATCCAGCTCGCGTCGACCACCGGCGCGCGCGTGACCGGGGTCAATGTGTCGGCGGTGCAGCTGGCGACGGCCGCGACGCGCGTAGCGGCGGCCGGGCTCTCCGGTGCCGTGGACCTGCATCACGGGAGCGTGCTGGCGCTCCGCGCCGCCGACGCTTCGGTGGACGCCGTGGTCTCGGTGGAGGCGGCCTTCCACTTCGATCCCCGCCGGGCGTTCTTCGCGGAGGCCTACCGGGTGCTCAAGCCGGGGGGCCGCCTCTCGGTGGTGGACCTCGTGGTACCGCCGCCGCGGAGCTTCTGGCAACGCCTCGCCTGCGACCTCATCTGCCGGTCACAGTCGATCCCGGGCGCCAACCTCGGGGATCGTGACGCGTGGCTCGCCGATCTCCGCGCCGCCGGCTTCGTCGTGCGCGAGTCGGAGTCCATCGTCGATCGGGTCTTCCCGGCCTTCCGGCGCTGGATGTTGACGCGGCCCCCGGGCGTGTACCTCCGCTACGACCTCGCCTACATCGCGGCGTCCCTGCCCTACCTGGTGTACCCCTTCGACTACGTGAGGGTGGTGGCGGAGAAGCCGCGCTGACCGTCCGCGGTGCAGGTTAGGACGCCCACCCCCCGCGGAGCCCGATGATCCTCGCCCTCCTGGTCCCGGCGTTCGCCGCCACGGTCAACGTTGCCCCGGGGGAGGACTGGTGTGGCGCGGCCAACGCGGCCGCCCCGGGCGACGAGGTCCTGCTCGCGGAGGGCGACTACGCGGGACCGTGTACGCTGAGCGTCGGTGGCGAGGAGGGCGCGCCGATCACCGTCCGCGGAGCCGTTCGCCACGAGCTGCCCCGCATCGTCTACACCGGGACCAGCAGCAACGTGATCGACGTCACGGCGAGCTGGGTCACCGTGCAGGGGCTCGCCTTCGGCCCTACCGAGGCCGACATCGACGCGATCAAGGTGAAGTCGGGCGACCACGTCTCGATCGTCGACAACACGTTCACCGGCGTGGGCGGCATCGGGGTCTCCGCGAACTCGGTGGACACCGTCGGGCTCACGATCGAGGGCAACACCTTCCAGGACATGAACGCCACCGCGCTCTACCTGGGCTGCCACGAAGGCGCTGGGAGCTGCGTGGCGAAGGATGTGGTCGTACGCGGCAACCTCATCGACGGAGTGGTCTCCTCGGCCGTCGGCTACGGCCTGGAGCTGAAGAAGGACTCTTGGGGGCTCATCGCCGACAACGTGGTGGTGGACACCCAGGGCCCCGGCATCGAGGTCTTCGGCGGCGAAGACGACGCCTACCGGGTGACCGTGCAGGGCAACCTCGTGGCGCGCTCGGTGAACAACGGCAGCATCGAGGTGGGTGGCCCGAACGTGAGGGTGGTAAACAACGTCGTGGTGGGCGGCGGCGACGGCGCCATCTATGTCTACGCCTACTGGGACGCGGTCCACGACGTCGTCGTGGCGGGCAACACGCTCGTCGATGAGGGGTCGGGCGGCCTGCGCGTTTCTGCCGAGGCGACCGACGTCCGGGTTCTGGACAACGCCGGCTACTCTCCGTCGGGCGCCCCGTTCTCCCTCGGCGCCGCGGCGGCCGACGCGAACGTCACCTGCGCCACGCCCGCCGAATGCTGGGTCGACGCCGCGAGCTGGGACTTCGGCGCCGTGGCGGACGGCCCCCTCGTCGGGGCCGGGGTCGGCGAGGTCACCCTGTCCGACGACTTCTGCGGGATCCACCGCGCGGAGCCTCCCACGGTCGGCGCGCTGGAGGCCGACTCGCAACCCGGCCCGCTTGGCGTGGCGCTGAAGGCGACCTTCGCCTGCGCCGCGCCCGGGGCCGACGTGGACGACGGCCCCTACTGGCCCGACGAGGGCGAGGACGGTGAGGCCCGCGGCTGCCTCGGCTGCGCTTCCGGACCTCCCACGGCCGCCAACCTTGGTCTCGCCCTCCTCGGGGCCGCCGGCCTCCTCGCCCGCCGCCGGCGCTGATTCGCGGGCGCGCGCGCCTCGCCATTCTCGCCGCCCATGGCTCCTCGATCGCGGCGCTCCCGCCGGGAAGGCCGCGGCTCGACCGCAGCTCCTTGGGTAGGTTCGTCCCTGCTCAACGAACGGCGGCCATCGCCTCCATCTCGGCCGCGTACACCGCGATCCAGTCCTGGCCGAGGGTCTCGTTGGCCAGCTGGGCGTCCCGGGCGGCGGTGGCGAAGTCGCCGTCGTGCTCCGCGGCGAGCGCGAGATCGTAGCGGGCCATCGCCGAGACCCGGCCGCGGTCGCTGAAGCGGGTGGGCGCTTCGCTCAGATCGGTCCAGAGCTTCCGGGCGGCGGACCAGGCGGTTTCGTCGGGCGTCGGGTCGTCGCCGCGCGCGTGCTGGCGGAGATCGGCCAGCCGCTCTTGGAAGGTCGTCGCGGTCGAGCCGCGGAGCAAGCGCGCGGCGGCGATGAGCTCCGGCGCGCCCGCGTCGAAGTATTTTCGAGAGACGACGTCGCCGCGGCCGCGGGAGAGCGCGTGCTGCGCAGCGGCGGCGAGGCTGGCGAGGCCGTCGGTGCGACGGAGCCCGTCGGGATCGAGCATCGCGTCCGCCGCCTTCGTGCTGGTCGCTTCCACCACGCGGCTCACGGTCTGGCGGTCGGTCCAGCCGCGGAGCACCGAACCATCGCAGGCGCGGATCGCCCACTCCGCGTCGGCCTGGAGGGTGTACGTGGCGCGCACGCCGGGGCGGGTGGTCTGGGCGGCCAGGGCGAAGTCGCCCACGGTGCGCCGCTCCGAGTACGTGGAGACGCTGTGCTCGGCGGACTGCGAGGCCACGTCCACGCCGCGGTCGGCGATCTGCACGCTCTCGTGGGTGGTCGTGCCGTTCCAGGCCACCGCCTCCAACGAGAGGAAGCCCTGTGCGCCGGACGCGCAGGTCGGGTCCGGCGTCTTCCCCAAGGCGGGGGGCAGGACGTCCACCGCGAGGGTGGCGCGGTCCATCGACACCAGGCGGAGGAGCTCCCGGGACTCGGCGGTGCGCACGGCGTCCTTGGGGGCGAGGGTGCGGACGCCGTCGGGCACCGCGGCGGACTGGGTGTAGGCGAAGCGCAGGCTGCCGGTGTCGTTGGCGGAGGCGAACGATGCAAGGAGGAAGAACGTCACGGAGCACCGGGGTGATCGGAGGTGACCGGGTACTCGTGCCCGGCGCTGGCGACGACGAACAGCGTGTAACGGCACGCAACAGCCGACCCCCGCGTCGCGAGATAGGCCGTCGCGGCATGGCCCAGCTGCTCGCGTTTGGTGCGGTCCAGATCGACCTCGACACCGGCCACCTCCGGGGTCCGGTGGGGGAAAGCCGACTCTCGGACCTCGAATGTCGGGTGCTCCGGGTGCTGCTCGACGCGGCGGGTGCGCCGGTGCCCCGGGGAGAGCTCCTGGAGCGCGCCTGGGGCTACCGCGCCACGATGGTCACCCGGACGGTGGACGTCACCCTCGCCCGGCTCCGGGTGAAGATCGAGGTGGACGCTGGGGATCCGCAGTACCTCCTGACCACGCGCGGGGAGGGGTATCGTCTCCGCCTCCCCCAGACGGCCGAAGCGCCTCTCGAACCGATCGCCGCCGCGCCGCCGCCGGTCGATCACCCGGTGATCGGCCGCGAGGCCGAGGTCGCGGAGCTGCTGGCCGCGTTGCCGGCGCGCCCGTGCCAGATCGTCGGGCTCCCGGGGATGGGCCTGCAGGCGGTCGCGCGGGCCGTCGCCGCGGCGTGGCCCGGCGTCGTCGCATGGGTGGACCTTCGTGGCGCCACGGATGTGGTCTCCCGCGTGGCCGACCGGCTCGGCTGCGCCCCCGAGCGTGCGAACGTCCTCACGGCCGTCGCCGCGTGGCCCGGCCTCCTGGTCTTCGACGGCGCCGCCGGGCGTCTGCCGTTCCCTCTCGGCCCGCGACGCCTCGTGGTCGGGGGCGGGGTGGAGGGCGCGCTCACCGTCTCGGTCGGCCCGCTCGACGCGGCAGCGGCCCGGGCCACGCTCCGACTTTTGGTGCCGCGCTCGTTGCGGGAGGAGGAAGAAGCGGCGGTTGAGGGGCTCGTCTCGCGATCGCGCGGCGCGCCGGCCGCCCTGGCCCGGCTCGCGCGGCGCTTGCGCTACGAGGGGGCGCCCGCCGTGCTCGACGCGCTTCCCGACGTGCTGCCGCCGGACCCGGAGTGGGCCGAAGCGCTGGCCCGACTCGGGCCGGCCGCTCGCGCGGCAGCCGCCGCACTGGCCTGGTTTCCCGGGGATTTTCCGTTCGCCGCAGCGGAGGCGGTCGCGGGCGCGACGGAGCCGCTGGACGACCTCGTTTTGGCCGGGTTCCTCGTGCCGCGGTGGTCGGCGCGAGGGGAGATCCGCCTGAGGCTGGTGGGGGAGCTGCCGCGGCCGACCGCGGTGCCGGCGGGCGTAGCGGGGTGGCTGGCGGGGCTGTCCGTCGTTGCCCGGCAGCGCGAGCTGGAGATCGCCCTGGCCGCAGCCACGGAGCTTCCCCCTGTGGAGTCGGCGCCGCTGCTGGCTTCGCTGCACCACGCGTGCCGGGTGCGCGGCGGCTGGCCTTCGTACGGCGCGGCGCTCGAGCGGCTGCCGGACGACCGCTGCGACCACGCCCTGTGGTTCGCCCGCGGCGAGGCCCGCTGGCAGCTCAACCACGCCGAAGCGGCGCTCGCCGCGCTCGACCGGGCGGCCGCCCTCGGTTTTGACACCGACCTCCTCGCGCTGCGCGGGCTCATCCGCCACCGCCTTGGTCGTCTGGACGAAGCGCGCGCCGACTTCGCCGCCCTGGCCGGCCACGACGACGCCGGCGCCCGCCACGGGCGGATCCTCGCCGCCCTCATCGACTCGGAGGCCGGGCAGTTCGCCGGGGTGGAGGAGCGGATCCGCGTCGTGCTCGATGCGTGGGGCCGCGAGGGGGACCGCCGGGAGATCGCCCGGGCCCGCCACTACCTGGCACAGGCGCTTCAGCACCGCGCCGACCCTCGGGCTGTCGAGGCGGCCGAGGCGGCCATCGCGGAATTCCAGGCGCTCGGCGCCCTCGCGAGCGCCTCGTTGGCGCAACGTGTGCTCGCCGCGGCGCTCATGGATCAGGGTCGCCTGGAGGAGGCCGAACGGGTGCTCCGGGATTCGGCCGCCGAGCGGCGGGCGGTGGGGTTCATCCTCCACGCGTTCGCAGCGGAGCGGATGCTCGCCGTGGTGGTCGCGGGCCGGGGGGTGCTCCGGGAGGCGCTTACGTTGGTCGAACCGCTGCTCCCGAGCGCGGGCGAGGCGGCGGGGGAGGGGGCGATGGCGTGGGCGCTGGTGGCGTGGCTGCGCAGCCAGCTCGGCGGCGAGGCCCTCGCCGCGGCCGAGCGGGCTCGGAGCCTCGCGGCGGCGGCGGACCCCGAGTCGCGGGGGCTCGTCGGCGCATGGTTGTACGCAGCGGGGCTAGGGCCCGAGGTGCCGTCAGCGGAGCTTCCCGCCAGCTCGGAGCGGAGGCTGATCGAGCGGATCGTGGCGGCGCAGGGCGGCCGGACGGGCTGAGGGCGGAGGGGGCGACCGCCCGGCAGCGGAATAGCTTGCGTGGATGCCGCTCCTCACCCGCGCCGAAAGCACCCGCTACCAGGAGACCTCCCGCCACGCCGACGTGATGGCGTTCGTGGAGGGGCTCAAAGCCCTTGGCGATCGCCGGCTTCACGTCACGTCGATCGGGACCAGCCCCGGTGGCCGGGACCTCCCGCTGCTCGTGCTCTCGGCGCACGGGTTCACGACGCCCGAAGCGAGCCGCCGCGCCGGGGTGCCCGTGGTGCTCATCCAGAGCGGAATCCACGCGGGTGAGGTGGAGGGCAAAGAAGGCTGCTTGATGCTGGTTCGAGACCTGCTCTCGTCGACCCGCGGCGACGTGCTGCGCAGCCTCACCCTGCTGGTGCTCCCGCTGTTCAACCCCGACGGCAACGACGCGATCGACCCGGGCAATCGCGAGCTGAAGCTCCCCAAGCTCACCGGCCAGCTCGGCCCCGACTCCGGCGTCGGGACGCGGGTGAACGCCGCCAAGATCAACCTCAACCGGGACTACCTCCGGCAGGACGCCGCGGAGATGCGCGACTGGGCGACCCGGCTGTGGCAACGCTGGGAGCCGGAGCTCAGCATCGACAACCACGCCACCAACGGCAGCGTGCACCGCTTCGCGATGACGTACGACATTCCCCACACGGTGGAGAGCGGTCGAGCGGAGCCCATCGACTACATGCGGCAGCTCCTCACCCCCGCCGTCGCGGCGGCCGTGAGGGCCGACCACGGCTACGACTCGGGTTGGTACGGGAACTTCCTGGAAGACGAGCGGCTGATGGAAGCCGACGCTGACGTGGACCCCGCCTCCCGCGTGGGCGAGGGCTGGGTCACCTACCCCCATCACCCCCGCTTCGGCAGCAACTACCGCGGCCTCTGTGGGCGCATGGACCTCCTGCTCGAAGCGTACAGCTACATCTCCTTCGCAGACCGGGTCGGGGTGGCCTACGCCTGGATGTGGGAGTCGCTCCGATTCGTCGCGGCAAACGCGGACACGGTCCGGGACGTGGTGGCCGGAGCCCGCACCCCACCTGCGCGGGTGGCGGTGCGATACAAGCTCACGGCTTTCCCTGAGCCCACCACCATCCTCACCCGCACCCCGCGCACGCTCGACGGCGCCCCCAGCGAGGTGACGCTCCCCTTGGTGCACCGCTTCGTCGGAACCACCGTGGTGGACCGGCCGCGGGCGTATGCGGTCTCGCCGCGGCTGGCGGCGAAGCTGCGCGGCCACGGGCTGGTGGTGGAGGGAGCAGAGGGCGCGGTGGAGGCGGAGATCCCCAAGGTGGAGGGCTACGGTGCCACGGCGGGCCGCGGCATCCTGGAGGCCGCGCGCACGGAGGACGTGCGGGTGTCGTGGTCGCGGCAAACCCGTAGTGTCCCGGCCGGCTGGGGCGTGGTGAAGACCGACCAGCCGCACGGCGCGGTGGCGGTGTACCTCTGCGAGCCGGAGAGCGACGACGGGCCCATCGAGAACGGGTTGGTGGACGCCGCGGATCCGGGGTCGGACCTGGACGTGTGGCGGGTGCGGTAGCCCGGGATTCCTGGGCGTGGCGGCCGCCCGCCTGCGGCGGTCGCCGGGCTTTCGCTGCGGGCCTGCGGCCCTCCGCTCAATCCCTGCCGCAGCGAGTCGGCGACTTCGGCGTGGCGTGCGGCGGTCGGGCCGCTGTCGCAGCTCCGCCGGACGATCACTCCGCCAGGATCGCCGCCAGCCGCTCGGGGATGTTCCCGGACCACCCGCCCTTCATCCCGTTGTAGGCGAACTGGTGCATGGGGTTGGCGAGGTCGAACCCGGCGTGCTCGAGGTGCAGGCGGGTGCCGGCCCCCTCCGCCACCAGCCGCCACGTGACAGTGGTGTCGAGCATCTGGGCCTTCCAGGAGATCTTGAGGGTGGACTCGGGGACCAGCTCAAGGACCTCGCACTGGATCTTGCCCCACTGCCCGGCGTCCAGGGTGAAGGTGGCGCCGAGCTCGGCCCGGAAGTCGGTGGGCATCAGCCACCGGGAGAGCTTCGCGGGGTCGGTGAGGGCGGCCCAGACGCGGGCGGGCGGGTGCGCGAAGAAGGTGTCGGCGACGATGGCGGTGGTCACGGGGTCTCTCCGTCGAGGAGGGTGGACAGATCGGTGGGCTTCGTGGCCCAGAAGGTCTGGTACTCGCGCAGCCACGCCTCCACGTCGCGCAGGGGCGCGGCGTCGAGGTGGTAGTAGCGCTCGCGCCCACGCGGCTCCTCGCGCACGAGCCCGACCTCGCGGAGCACCCGAAGATGCTCCGAGATCGCGGGGCGACCGCGATCGAAGTGGGCGGCGAGCACGTTCACCGGCTTGGGGCCGGCGCGGAGCAGCGCGAGCAGGTCGCGGCGGATCGGGTTGCCGATCGCGTCGAAGACGTCGGGGGACACGCAGCCGCTCTACGCCGGCGGCGCCAACCGGTCAACTTTTTCCGACGCGTCGGCGTGGAGGCGCGTGGTCGGTCCCGCTCCACGGGCGGGGCGCCGCCGTGGGCTCAGCCGCCCGCACGCCCATTCTCGCCGCCGGTGGTGCCTCGACCGCCGAGGGGTCCGGGGGGAAGGCCGGTGAAGCGCCACCCGCCCCTTGGCACCCGGCGTCGTTACCCGCCGACCGCGACCTCGGTCCACGGGCCGCGCGGGTCGGTGCCCAGGTTCGCGGCGAGGAAGCTGCGGAGGTGGGGCGACGGCCCGTCGACGAGGCGGATGAGGCAGCGGGTGCCACCGTTGGGGAGCTCCAGGAGCTCGAACCAGCGGGTGGCCATCGGCAGGCGGAGCTCGCCGGGGTGGACCTGGCCGAAGCGGAGGCGGAGCGCGAGCGATTCGGCGGCGGCGCGGCGCTCGGCGGCACCTTGCGGCATGGCCCAACGGCTGTCGGCCTTCACCATCTCGTGGCCGAGGAGCACGACCGGCCCGCACTCGTCGAGGAAGGCGCGGACGGTGCGCAGCTCGCGGTTGGCCATGAGCGTGAGGTCGACCCCGGCGGGGGCCGGCTCGGGGACGAACCCGTGGAACAGGTCGAGCAGTCGCTCGGTCCAGCTCGGCGGGTAGTCCGGATGCCATACACGCACGCGGGTCGCCATGCCTCCGAGTGTACACCCGACAACGGCCGCGGCGAGCGGTTCCGGCGCGTTTCGGATTCGGGCGGTGGGCCGGTTCACGTCGCTGAGGTAGACCGCGGCGATGGCCCTCCCCCTGGTGCTCTTCGACATCGACGGGACGCTCCTGCGCACCCGCGGCGCCGGCCGCGTGGCGCTGGACGAAGCGTTCGCCGAGCTCCACGGCTGGCCCGACGCCACCGAGGGCGTCCACATCGCCGGCGCGACGGACGACGTGATCTGCCAGGACGTGGCGGCGCGCTTCGGGGTGAAGTGGGCGCCGGTGCAGACGCCCGCGCTCCAGGCGCGGTACCTCTCGGCATTGGCGCGCCTGCTCACCGATCCATCGCGTACCGAGCGGCTCCCCGGCATCTTCGAGCTGCTCGACGCGCTCGCCGGCCACGCCCACGTGGCGCTGCTCACCGGCAATTGGTCGCCCGGCGCCGCCGTGAAGCTGGCCGCCGCCGGCCTCGGCGGGACCTTCTCTTGGGGCGTGTACTCCGAAGACGCGCTCGACCGGGACGGGCTCGTCCCTGCCGCCCGGGCCCGCGCCGCCGCCCTCGGCCTCTCCGTGGGCGAGGTCGTGGTCATCGGCGACACCGCGGCAGACGTCCGCTGTGCCCGTGCGGGCGGCGCCCGGGTCGTGGTGGTGGAGACCGGCTTCGCCACGCCCGAGGTCTTGGCGGCCGCCGGTCCCGACCTGCAGGTGCCCGACTTCGCGGCAGGGCATGGGTGGATCCTCGCGTTGGTCCGGGGGTTGGCCGGGGCTTGAGTATCGATTCATTCTCGGGCGATATGGGGCGACAGCCTTTGGAATGATTGACTCTTGATCCAGGGCTCTTAGTATCCATAAATCTATTCATGGAACGTTCACCGCTCGCGCAGTCCCTCCTCGTGCAGCTCCGGGCGCGGGGGCCGTCCGGGGCGCCGGAGTTGGTCCAGGCGCTCGGGGTCAGCCAGCCCACGTTCTCGCGGGTGGTGCGGGAGGAGCCGGCGGTGCTCGTGGCCGGGAGGGCGCGCGCGACGCGGTACGCGGCACGCCGGGTCATCCCCGGCGTGGAGGACCCGTTGCCGGTCTACGAGGTCACCGCCCGCGGCTCGCGGCACCTCGCCACGCTCTGCCCGGTGCGTCCCCGGGGGTTCTACGTGGAGCCGGCGGGAGGCCTCGGCGGGTGGCACGACGACCTCCCCTGGTTCCTCAACGATCTGCGCCCGTCGGGGTTCCTCGGGCGCCGGGTCCCGCTGGAGGTGCCGCAGCTCGGCCTCCCCGCCGACGTGCGCTACTGGTCCGGGGATCACGTGCTCGCCTGGCTCCGCCACGAGGGCGTGGACACGGTGGGGAACCTCGTGGTGGGAGACACGGCGCTGGTCCGGGCGCTCACCGCCGCGCCCGTGAACCCGGTGCACGGAACCGCGGTGGAGTACGCGGCCCTCGCCGAGCGCGCGCTGGCGGACGGGCTGCCCGGCTCTTCCGCGGCGGGCGAGCAGCCGAAGTTCCTCGCCACCCGGTCGGGAATCCCGGTCCTGGTGAAGTTCTCGCCCCCGGTGGCGGATCGTGCGGGAGCGCGCGTGGCGGACCTCCTCCGCGCCGAACACCTCGCCTTGGAGGCGGTGGCCGCCGCGGGCTTCACGGCGGCCCGCAGTCGCGTCGTCGAGGGGGACGGCCGGGTTTTCCTCGAGGTGGAGCGCTTCGACCGTACGGTCGGGGGCGGTCGGTCGGGCGTGGTCTCGCTCCTCTCCCTCGATTCAGCGTTCGTCGGCGGGCTCCGGGACTGGACGAGCTCCGTGGTTGGGCTGGCGCGGTCGCGCCGAGTGCCGGTGTCCGCGGTGGCGGCGACCCGCTGGCTGGACACGTTCGGCGCCCTCATCGCCAACACCGATCGACACGGGGGCAACCTCTCCTTCCGCTTCGAGGCCGGCGTCGTCGGCGAGCTGGCGCCGGTCTACGACATGCTGCCGATGAACTACTTCCCGCGGGCGGGCTCGATCGTGGACCTTCCGTTCCCCCTGCCGGAGCCGGCGCCAAGCTACGCGGCGGTGCAACGCTCGGCGCTGGCGGCGGCGCTCGGGTTCTGGGGGAGCGTGGCGGAGGAGGTGGGCGGGAGCCTCGGGGGGATCGCGGCGGAGGCCGGCGAACGGCTCAGTCGGTTCGGGGAGCTGTTGGAGCGGCTGCCGGGGTAGCGGTCAGGCCCACATCACCGCAACGCCGTAGGGCGCCATCGCCCGGTCGTGGGTGACGAGCGTGAGCCCACCCCGAACCTGTGCGACGAGCAGCCGGTCGAACGGGTCCCGGTGGTGCCAGGGGAGCCGCGTCACCGCCAGCGCGTCCGCGGGCGAGACAGGCAGCCAGTCGATGCCGGTGGACAAGCAGGCCTCGGGCAGCCAAAGGTCGGCGGGGCCGGGGAGGGTGAGCTTGCCGAGTGACTGTTTGATCGCGATCTCCCACGCGGACACGGCGCTGGCGAGCAGCACGTTCGCGGGGTCCCGGAGGGCATCGGCGGTTGCAGGGGAGAGCCGATCCGGCGCGAGGAGGCTCCACAGCAGCACGTGCGTGTCGAGGAGGAGCCTCACGGCGTCTCGCCTTCGAAGGCGTCGACGAGGTCCCGAGGGAGGGCGTCGAAGTCGTCCGCGATGGCGAACGGCTGGCCGGCGTAGCGTCCCAAGACCCGGGCTTGACGCTGGGGCGCGAGCGGCACGAGCCGCGCGATCGGGCAGCCCGCACGCGCGATGAGGATCTCTTCGCCCGCCTCCACCCGCTCCAGCAGCGCCGACAGTTGGGTCTTGGCCTCGTGGACGTTGTACTGGTGCATGGTCCGCTGAGCTTAGTCCATCGGACCAACCTTGCGCAAGGGGCTCACGCCCCGGGCGCCCTACCGCCCGCGCCGCCGCCCCACGAGGAGCGCCCCGATCCCGAGGCCGAGCATCGACACGCTCGACGCGCCGGTGACCCCGCAGATCGAGGTGTACCCGGACTTTGCCGTGGTGCAGACCTCCTCGCCGTCGGTCCAGGTGCCGGTGGCGTCGAGCGCGGAGGCCGAGGCGCAGAACTCTTCGCCGGGCGCGACGAGGACCTGCAGGGCGAGCGCGTAGCTCGTGGCGTCCGCCGCGGACATCAGGTGCTCGCGGTCGCCGGAGTTGCCGAAGACGGCGATCGCCAGCGCCCCCGCCGGAGCCTCGACGGTGACGCTGGCATTGCCGCCGCCTTCGCCCTCGACCGTGACCTCCGAGAGGGTGAGCGAGGGGCCCTCAGTGAGCGCCTCCGCTTCGGCGGTGCCGACGGTGAACCCGCTGTCCACCTCGTTCGCGCGAGAGGACACCCCGAAGTCGTAGTGGGCGCCGGCCGTGAGCGGCCCGGGCGCGACGGTGACCAGGTCCGAGTAGCCCCCCGCCTTCAGGGTGACCGTGGCGGTGGCGAGCTCGACGCCCGCGGCGTCCTTCAGGCTGCCGACGACGTCCCCGCCTTCGTCGGGGCAGGGGCTCGCGATGGCGAACGGGACGGCGTTGGTCGGCACCTCCACGGCGTTGGCCTCGGGCCAGAGGTATTCGACGGAGCCGGGGGCGCAGTAGGCGACGTCGGCGAAGGCGGAGGCGGCGAGGAGGAGGAGCATCGGAGCGTCCGGGGTGTGCCGTAGAGAGCAGCAAGCGGCGTGCCGACGGAGGAAGCCCTCGGTCAACCTGGATCGTGGTGGCGAGCACGCGTGGTGATGTGGCGCGGTCGTCGCGGTGGGGCGGCGGGGCCGCGGGGCCGCGGGGCCGCGTGGGTCGAATCCGACGTTGGGGCGCGTCGACCCGGGCGGCTCACCGCCCCCGAGGCGCCCCGACGAGCCCGCGGCCGATGAGCAGCACGCCGCCGATCACGAGCAGCGGCGAGAAGAACACGTGGCGCTCGGTTTCGTCCCGCTGGAGGTACGTCACCACGGTGAGCGCGCAGCCCACCAACAGCCCGAAGACCCCCGCGCCGATGGACATCCAGTCGCTGCTCGACATCGTTCGGGGAACGCCGACCTTGTCCTGGTGGGCGCGCCGCGCGTCGTCGGCGCGGTTGCCGGCGGCGCGGGCCGCATCGGCCGCGGTGACGGGGGCGCCCTCGGCGCGCCCGCACGACGGGCACGCCCCGCTGGCGGAGAAGCGCACCTGAATCCCGCAGTGCGGACACCGCCCGTACGTCCCGGCGCGCGAACCCTCCGCCACGCTCACCGCCTCCGCAGCGTCCGGACCAGGAACCCCACCCCGACCACGATCGGCGCGGCGGCCAGCCAGCCGGTGCGCACCGGGGCGCCGAGCGTGAAGACCGCGAAGGCCGTGCCGATCACGACCAGGATCACCCCCGCCCAGCGCTGCGCCCGCAGCTCCTGCTGGCGGCGCGGATCGGCCTCGAAGCCGTGGTGCTCGCCGAGCGACTCGGCGCCCTCGGCGCTCGGGGAGGCCGCCGGCGGCGCCGCGGGGCGGGCTTCGGGGGCGTTGGAGTCGGGAGCGGGCACCATCGCGGCGGGGCTATGCGCGCGCGGCGGCGGCGTCCACCGCTCGTTTCCGGGGCGCGCGCGGCGGC
>CAIXRH010000008.1 GCA_903921785.1 uncultured Pseudomonadota bacterium | reverse complement strand
GCCGACCTTGAAGAGGATGGACGCGCGGAGCAGACCGTAGGCATCGGAAGCGGCAACCGCTCGCTCACGGAGTTCGACGGGATAGGGACGTGGCATGGATGATCAGCCTCAAAAGCCCGATCATCCTAACAAGAAGAAAGCAATCTGTCTAGGCGGATTATTCGGGATCGACCTGCAAGCAAACCGCTGTGAGCGGGAAGGATAGCACGGTCCCCCCGGTGGACGTGCGCTACCGACCGAGCGCTTCCTCCACCGTCTCCCGGCGGCTCTGCGCGTGGGAATAGAACGTTTCGTACGCGCTGGTCCAAGTGGCCTCGCTGCCCACGAAGGTGCTCTCCGCTCGCTCGCCGTCCGCTCCGACGACATAGGGCTCCAGGAGCGTGCGGTACTGCTCCGCGGTGGCCTCGAAGGTCTCGGTGGCGTAGGCCCCGGTGAGCGCGTCCGCGAGATCCTCTCGATAGATCGAGGCGTACTCCTCGTCGTCCAACGTGAGGCGGATCAGCGGCCAGTCGTCGGTCACATCGGCGAGCAAGGGGTCGTCGGAGCCCATCATCCCATCGGCGAGCGCCATGTTGTGATCCCAGGGGACCCACTGAAGCTGGCCGCCCGCCTCGGGGAGGGCGTAGAGGTAGTAGTTGTGCGCCATCACCCCGTAGGCGTCCCAATTCTCGATCGCCGAATTCACCGCCAACCACTTCAGGAAGCCGTCCACGTCCACCGTGGCCTCCAGGCCCGCACGCCACGCCGCCGCGTCGCTTCGGTCCGCCGCCAGGGCGGCGACGAGCGCCTGTACCTCGGCGCCATCCCCGTCGTGGAGCTTCGCGGTGAAGCTGTCCGCGTCGTAGCAGGCGAGGTTCGCGCAGGTGCCATCGGCCTCGTAGAGCTCCCCATCGTCGGTGCCCCAGAGGCGATCGGGGAGCGCATCGGAGGGGTCTTCGTTGAGGGTGTAGAGCCCGAGGTAGACGGGACCATCGCCCGTGTCGAGGTACACGGCCGCGAAGCGGTTGCGGGCGGCGGGGACGCCGCGGTCCTCCAGGATCACCGACGACATCACGTCGCGGATGTAGGTGGCGTCGCTGTAGTTGTTGCCGAAGCTCAGATCGGAGAACCCATAGAATCGCTGGTCGTCGACCTCGGGGTGCTCATCCTCGAACCGGTCGAAGTCGAGCCGGAATGGGAGCTTCTCCACCCCCTCGGACCACGCCGAAGAGAGCGTGGAGTTCCCCTTGAAGCGCATGCCCACGGAGCACCACGTCTCGTCCTCCACCGTGACCGTCGCCGGGAAGTAGCTCGGGTCTGAGCCCGTGAAGTCCAGGTTGGCCCCACCGCCACCGCCCCCGCCGTCGGGCGTGCACATCAGCTCCCCCTGAGGCCCCGCCACGGCGCAGGTGCCCTCGGTGTCCACGCTGTCCACCGCGACGGAGCAGGCGTCCCCCTCCGCGAGCCCGAGGCACGCGTCCATGGCCTCCCGAGGGTCCACGCCGTTGTCGGGCGGCCCTCCGCCGCCCGGACCGCCGCCGCCGGCGCCGAACTCCGTGCCGAGGAGCTCGGTCAGCTCCGCGTAGGCGGCGGTGTAGTCGTCCGACGACACCGCGAGGTCGATCCGCATGACCGAGGATCGATCGAAGACGTGGTCGTAGTCAGGCTCGGCAGAATTGTCGTGCGTCGCCTCGCCCCACCCCGCGGGACGGTCACCCACGACGGAGCAGGCCTCGACGGTGGCCGAAGCCCCGGTGTCGACGGCTTCGGTGGCGCAGGCGAGGAGGAGGAGAAACATCGCGATCCCGGATCGAGCCTCTCAACGGGTGAGTGGCCGACACCTGGACCGGTGGGGGCAGAATCTTGTCCCCCTGCTCCTCAATCGTGAACCGACCTTACGCCTCGGCCGTCGCCGGACGCGACTCCGCAAGGCGGGTGAGCAGCATCGTCTCCACCAGCTGGGCCCGCCGAACCTGGTCGTTCTCCGCGAGGTATTCCTGCCGCGGCACCGCGCCCTGCACCACGAGCGGGGCCACGGCCGCCGGCACCCGCCCGCTCGGCAGGGCCTGGAGCCCTTTGGAGAGCGCAGCGCCCCGCGGGCCCAGCCCGGCGAGCACCGGGCCGAGCAGGCCGATGAGGCGACGTCCAACGGCGTCCACCTTGGGGGTGTCGCCCTCGGCATCCAACAAGAGCTCGGCTTCGAAGACCCGATACGGAGTAGCGGACTCCAGCTCCTTCACCAGCCGCACCCGCGCCACCGGCTCCACTACGATGTTGTACCGCCCGTCGGGGAGCAGGTGGTGCGTCGTGATCCGGCCGACCGCCGCGTAGGGGTACAGCGCCGGCGCGTCGAGATGCCCGGCCTCCTCTTCCTCGAGGATCTGGGGGACGCAGAGCAGGTGGTCGCCCGCCAGCGCGTCCGCCACCAGCTGGCGGTAGCGCGGCTCGAAGACGTGCAACGGGAGCGACGCGCCGGGCAGGAGCACCGTGCCCGGGAGGGGGAAGACACGGAGCGCGGCGACACTCTCGGCGAGGGATTGTGGGGTCATGTGGGCTCCTTCGGATACAGGGTTGGGCAAACGGTAGGCACGGTGGTCCTTCGCGTCCAACAGGATGGGGTCGAGCGGCGCATCACGGTGGAGGAGCTGGAGGCCCGCATACGGGCCGGCGAACTCTCGCCCGAAGAGCCGGTCTGTGTGGACGGGCGCTGGAGCGCCGCGCGCGACTGGCCGAGCTGGGACACGCTCCGCGCCTCCCCCGAGGCGGCGATGCGCGCGCTCTGGGCGCAACGGCCCGTCCCCTGGGTCACCGCCATCACCCTCGGCGTGCTGTTCCAGGTCCACGTCTTCACCATCCCCCTCGCCCTCCGCGGCCACACCGGGTGGTTGGAGGCGCTCACCCGGGACACCACCGCGATCCTGGAGCGGGGCGAGGGGTGGCGGCTCCTCACCTACGGCATGCTCCATGCCAACGTGGAGCACATCCTCGGCAACGCGGCGGCGCTCGCCATCGCCGGGATGGGGCTGGAGAAGCTCCTCGGCGCCCGCGCGACGCTGCTCACGCTCCTGGTCACCACCGCGCTCGGCGGCTCCCTCAGCGCGGTCTTCCTCCCCGACATCACCTCGGCGGGGATCTCCGGCGGAGACTTCGGGCTCATGGCCGCGTGCGCGATCCTCGGCATCCGCTTCGGTGACTCCATCCCTGGCAATGCCCGGGTGGCGTTCGGTGCCGTCGCTGCGTTGTTCACCGCCTACACCTTCTTCTCCACGGCGTTCGGCGAGCACGTGGACACCTGGTGCCACCTCGGCGGCCTCCTCGGCGGGCTGGTCATCGGCGCGGCGTACCGTCCGCGGATCCCCGCCTGGGAGCCGTACAACCGGGCGATGGACGCCGCGATGGCCGGGGTCCTGGTGCTGCTCTGCGCCGGGCCGATCCTGATCGGCCCGAAGCTCGTCCCGTGGACCGAGTGGAAGGCCGATGGCGCCATCGCCACCCGCCCCGCGTGGTGGAGCTATCAGGTGAGCCGTTCTGGGCTTGGCGGCTATGGAAACGCCGACCGGAGCTCCGCCGTGTCCGTGGACACCACCCGACATGGGGTGCGCTCGCCGAACGCCGCGGTTTTCGCCGAGCGGCTGGAAGCGCTGCGCACGGCGGACTCCGCAGCCACGATGGAGTCCCAGGGAGAAGACCGGGCGTTGTTCCATTACAACCCGGGTGGGGAACAGCGGATGCTGGAGCTCCGTGTGGTCCAGCGAGGGCTCTACGTCACCACCTTCGGGGTCGACACCCGCGTCGGCGCCCCCATGGCCCCGGAGCTGCGGCTGCACACGCTGGAGTCCCCCACGCTCACCCCTCCCGACGCCGTCGTCGACGATCTCGAAGGTGCGGGGTCCCCAGGGTGGAAGGGGCGGCTCGCCGCGGCCATCGCCACCGCCGAGCTGGGCGACCTCGCCGCCGCCGCGCCGCTGTTCACCGCCGCACGCCAAAACGGCGACTCCGCGAGCGTCGACATCGCCGAGCTCGGGGTCTACGCCGCGCTCGGCGAGCCCGACACCCGCGCGAAGATCGACGCCGCCCTCGCCGCCCACCCCGACGACCGCCGCGTCCTCGCCGCAGCCGCCCGCGCGTGGGCCCTCCTCGGCGACCAGGACCGCGCGGCCAGCACCGCCCTCGAGCTCTACGCGTCCGCCCCCAGCGACCGGTCCCGGCGCGTCGCCGAAGACTTGCTGGAGGAGCTCGGCGTGCCCGTGCCCCCCGCGCCGGTCGGGGGAGCATCGGGTGAACCCTCGATCTTGGCGCCGGAGAACGGGGGTAGATAGCAGAGACCGTGCGGTTGCCATCGGTCGCGACGCTGGTCCTGATGGCCACGGCCTGTGCGCCGAACGACGCGCCGCCCTTGGACACGACGTCCCCGCCCGACGACGACAGCGGCTCGCTCACCGAGGCATGCGTCGAGTATCTGGCGTGCGCGGCGCTGGCGATCCCCGAGCACGCCGCGGCGATCGAGGCGCGGTTGGGCGAAGGCGGCACCTGCTGGACCTCCGGCTACGAGACCCCCGCGGAGTGTCGGCGGGAGTGCCTCGACGGCCTGGAGTCCCTCCGGGAGGTCTACTCCCCGGACTGTTCGGGCGCCGACACCGGAGGCGGCGACCCCGGGAGCGACACCGGCGACACCGGGCGGTCGCCGATCCCCGACGCGGCCAACTGCCCCCTCGGCACCGACCGGTGGGAGATGGAGTTCGCCTTCGAGGTGGACACCTGCGGATAGGGTGCTGGAAACCCGAACCCCTGGTCCGCCACGCTCACCTGCTACCCCCGCGACTTCGCGATCGTGCTGGACCCGATCGGCTGGCCGCTCTGGTGCTCGTGGGACGGCGCGTCCTTCGGCTGCTGGGAGAAGTGGGGAGGCACCCTCGTCAGCCTGGACGGAGCTGTCGATGGCACCGACACCCCCGTCATCGGCACCCTCGACATCGACTACGGCGCCTGCGTCAGTCGAGGCTCGTACACGGCTCACGCCGCGCCGGATTGAGCGACACTGCCCACCGACCCATTCGGGGAGGAGGTCAAGGGGGTGGCGGACGAGACCCGGCCTGCCCAGCCGCCACGTCGGCGGTCGAGGAACCACCGGCGGCGAGAATGGCACGACGGGCTCCCGGGCCGCGCGGACGAAGAGACCGCGTTGAAACCGACGGTCTTCGGATTCAAGCCCTTGGCGCAGCGCTCGCGGGCGGTGAGAATGACACCAGGCGATAGCCGACCCCGCGCACGGTCTCGATCCGATCCCCGGCCGCCCCGAGCTTCTCGCGGAGCCGCTTCATGTGGGTGTCGACCGTGCGGGTGCTGAGGTCGGGCGGCATGTCCCAGACTTCCTGGAGGAGCTGTCCACGCGTCTGCACCCGACCGCTGCGCCGGGCCAGGCACGTCAGCAGGCGGAACTCGGTTGCCGTGAGCTGAACCTCCTCCTCGTCGACCCACACGCGGTGGGCGGCGGCGTCGATCCGCAGCGCACCAAGGCGGAGGCTCGACTCCGGCTCGTTGGGCGGCGGACCCGCCGAACGACGCAGCACCGCGCGGATGCGGAGGATCAGCTCGCGCGTGGAGAAAGGCTTGGTGACGTAGTCATCCGCGCCGAGCTCCAGCCCGACCACCCGATCGAGCTCTTCGCCGCGGGCAGTGAGCATGATGATCGGCATGCCCGCAAGGCTCGCATCCGCCCGAAGACGACGGCAGACCTCGGTCCCCTGCATGCCAGGAAGCATGAGGTCGAGCAGCACGAGGGACGGGCGCAGCGTCGGCGCCAGGGCGAGCGCTTCAGGGCCAGAGCCCACCGCGTGGACGCGGAAGCCCTCCTTTCCGAGCGCATGTTGGAGGAGGTTCCGAAGGTCCTCCTCGTCGTCGACCACCAGGATGCAGCCAGGTTCGTTCACGCGCCCAGTCTAAGCGCCCTATGTGACGGACGTGAAAATAGTGAACGCCCGCGGTGCGACCGCCGCCCGCTCAGTCGTGCTGGCCGAGCTCCGCCCGCACCTTCGCGGGCCGGGCCCGCACCCAGTCGCGGAGCGCCGCCTGCGCATCCCGGCAACCGTAGTCGCCCCACTCGCTGCGAGGATCCGCACGGCAATCCGCCTCGATCCGCGCGGTCTCCGTGTCGACGAAGTCGTAGAATGCGCCGCCCTCCCACGAGGTGAGCACGTCGGTGATCGCGGCGTCGAGCGCGTCCATGCAGGCCGCATCGGCGTGGCAGCGCCGGGTGAGCTCACCGATGGAGCCCCCAAAAGAGCTCTCCTCGATGTAGAGCCCCTGGTCGGTCTCCAACGCCTGGTCGGGCCCCCACGGGATCATCGACCACCGGCCCGCGATCGGCGCGTGGTAGATCAGGAAGTTGTTCGCCGCGGTCGAGTACCCGTCGATGTCCGCGGCGACCAACTCCACCGCCCACTGGTGGAAGAGGTCATCGGCCTCGAAGTTGGCCTGGATCATCGGGAGCGCGCCGTTCGCCGGGGCGGCTTGAACGGCCGCGATCAGCTCGGTGAGATCGGCCGTGGTGGTCTCGTCGCCCTCTTGGAGCGTGAAGTTCGCTTCGCGCCCGGACTTCAGATCGCCGCCGTAGCCCCCCTCGTACAGGTTCCCAGCGTCGTCCTCCGGAAAGCCCTGGTTGATGAACTGCTCGTCCATCGACTCGGGCAGGCTGTAGAGCCCGAAGAGCTCCCCGTTGACCGTGACCCGGGCGTAGCCATGGCGTGGCGCGGGGACGCCAAGATCACGCATGAGCCAGTACACCGTGTGCTCATGGGACATCGTCCCATCCTGGATCATGTTGTTGAGCGTCAACCGCTTCACGTCGTGGAACCGCTGATCCGGATTCCACTCGTGGAAGTCGATCTTGAACGAAGCCTTCTTGCTGAGGTCGCGGAAAGAGCCCGCTTCGCTGCCCTTGAGGTGCAGGCCGACATCGTAGCTCTCTCCCTCCCAGGAAAACGTAGCGTGGACGTTGTCCTTGGGGGCGGCGGCGAGCGCGTCGAGCGCGGCCTGGTCCAGCTCGATGTCGAAGTCGAGCGTGCGATCGCCGTAGAGCCACGCTTCGTCGTCGAAGTCCCAGCCGGCGGTGGCGCCGCTGTCCGAGTCGCCGGAGTCGAGGGGGTGGCCACAGGCCAGAAGCAGGGAGAGCAACATCATCAATCCACGCTGCAGAGGTCGTCAGTGGCGAGCACGATCGAGCCGGCCGAGGCGGTCGTCGCCATGGTCGGGGCGGAGGGCCCCTGAGGCGGCAACCCGAACGTGACATGGGCCATCGCGGCCTCCTGGTGCCAGCCGGAGGTGGACTGCTGCATCCGGCCATCCGCGCCGAGCGCCACCCACGGGGAGACCCGCCAGCTCGCACCGAGCCCGGCGCGCGCCGTAGCGCTGAGGCCGGAGCCGAACCAAAGCGAGTCGTTGCCGTCGACGTACTGCGGACCGCCGCTGAGCGCCGCGCAGAGCCGCCCCCGGTTCCCCGAGAACGCCAAGGTGCCCTTGGCCTCGGCGACCGCCATGACGAAGAAGGGCGGGCTGAAGTACCCCCCGTGAGGCAGCAGGAAGCTGTCTTCCTGCCGCTCGTTGGTGATGCCAACCGCCTGTCCGCCGATGCGTACGTTCGCGCGGTCATTGCCGAGGCGTCCGCCGCCCCAGATCACCAGCTCCGCGAAGGGGTTCGGGTCCACTCCGTAGCCCTCGGTGTAGCCCCCTTTGAGCTGAGCACCGAGGTCGTACGGCGCCGGCGACCAGCTCGCGTATCCGGCGAGCCAGAGCTCGCTGACGAAGCCGTAGAATTGCCCCGTGGTCGGGTCGGTCTTGCCGGCCCAGGAGAGCAGCGAGTCGGACTTGGGGGTGCGCGCCGTGAGCAGGCCGACCGCGAGGTGCGGTGCGACACCGAGACGCGCATGACCGTGCCAGAGCACGTTCACCTGGTCGAAGCCGATCGGGGACGTACCGATCCGCGCCGTGGCGAAGAAGCTGCGGTAGGGCGGGGTGGCGATGCCCACTGCTGGGGCCACGCCGATGGCCTGGTCGACGCCGTCGTCGAGGTGCACGAGCACCACGTCCGCGTTGGGACGGAAGAGACCGATCGGCGGGAAGACCGCCTGAACCGGCACATACCAGCCGTCAAGGCGCTGCTCCCCGTCGGTGCCGGGCTTCGCGAAGGCGCCGGCGCCCACGACGACCTCGACGCCGCGCTCGCGGGCGAGGTCGATGTCCACCGAGCTCACCGCATCGACGAGCCATCGGGGCTGGAGGTCGCGCGGCGGAACCGGCGCGTACGTGCGAGGACCGGGAACACGCCCCGAAGGGAGCTCCAGGACCGGGAGCGGGCTCGGCGACGGATCGCGCGGCGCGGCCGGCTCCGGCGGCAGCGTCGCCGTCTTCACGTCGGCCAGCACGGTCGCGGCCTTGTCGTAGCGCCCCTGCTGGATGAGCGTCTGCACCAACTGAAGGCCGACGCGCGGATCGCGAACCCGCCCCCAGCCCTCCTCCAGGTGCGCTTCCGCCGCCTGGAGCCGCCCCGCCGCGCGCCACGCTCCGGCCTCGCCGATGATCGCGGGCACGTGCGTAGGGTCGATCGCCAGCGTGTGTTCGTACGCGGCCACCGCGTCCTTCGGCCGGTTCAAGGCGAGCCAGACCCCACCTAGTCGCGCCCACTCGTCAGCCGAGAGGTCGCCGAGGGACTGCGCCTCCGCGATTGGGGTGAGCGCCTCGCCCCCGCGCCCGGCCGCCGCGAGCCGCTCGGCGCGCTGCAGGTCGAGCTCGAAGCGGGACGCCCGGAGCTCCGCGGCCGCGTAGCCCACTCCAGCGCGGCGATCGGCCTCCTGCAACTTGGGATAAACTTCGTCCGCCGTCTTGCAGACGGCCTCGGCGCGGAGCGCGATGCCGAGCGCCCAACGGCTCTTCGGGGCCAGATCCAGCGCCCGCGGGACGCTGTCCATCGCCGCAGGGCAGTCATGCCCGTCGAGCTGGGCGGACGCGAGCGCCGTCCACAGCTCCACCGTCGGGCCTTCATCGTGGATGGTGGTCGTCAGCCGCGCCACCGCCGCGTCAACCTCGCCAATCCGTCGTTGGTACTCCGACTGGGCGACCGCGAGCCGCTGGAGCAGGGTCTTCCGGGTTTGGAGCGCCGCCGACGTGGCCTCGGGGCGCTGGATCGCGATGGCGGCAGCGCGCGCGTCGTCCCACCTGCCGAGGGCTTCGAGCGCCAACGCCCGACCCACCAGCGCCTCCTCATTTCCCGCATCTCCCGCCAGGACTTCCTCCGAGAAGATCAGCGCCACCTCGGGCTGTTCGCGGGTGAGGTAGAGACCGGCCAGCCCGTTCATCGACCAGGGATCGTGCTCCACGAGGTAGGCCTCGCGCCAGTCGGCGAAGGCCTCCAGGATGTTGCCAGCCGACTGCTCCCGCGCCGCGCTCTCTCGCCAGGCACGCGCGACGACGTGGATCTTCTCGGCGTCCGCCGAAGCGTCGACCCCCTCGGGGTAGCTCGTGGAGACCAGCTCCCGTGCCTCCTCCGGCCGGTGCAGGCCCACCAGAACGTTGCCGGCGGCGAGCACCGCCCAAGGGTCCGTGGGATCGAGCTCGATGGTCTTCCGATACTGCTCGAGGGCGTGCTCGAGGTCGCCGAGGCCGGCGAGGGTGTCGCCGAGACCATGCCGGAAACTGGCGTCTTCGGGGTATTGAGCGGCGAGCTGCTCCCAGAGGATTCGCGCCGCCTCAAGGTCCCCCGAAGCCTGGGCCTCGCGGGCGTCGCGAGCACGCAACGCGCTGACCACCGTGGCACGGAGGAGCTTGATCTTAGGGTCCCGGCTGGTGGACGCTTCGAGCATGGCGAGCGCCTCGCTGTCCCGACCCATCTGCAGCAGCAATCGGGTCGTGGCCACGAGGGCGTCGACGAGCCTGGGGTCCTCGGCGTAGGCCGCGGCGTAGAGCGCCTCGGCGCCCTCGGGGTGCTTGGCCTGCCAGAGCAGCCCGCCCGCGCCCATCAGCTGCCCACCGTCGGGGGTGTCGAGCAACAACGACGTGAAGTAGGGCTCGAGCGCGCCTTCCGCGTCTCCCTTCTTCTTTGCAGCCTCGGCGCAGATCGCCAGCAGGTCGGCGACATCCGCGAGCCGGGTGCGGCGGGCTTCGGGCGTGCTCGCAACCGAGGCCGCCTCCAGTTGGTAGACCACCGCCTTCTCGGGCACGCCAGCATCGACCGCGGCCATGTTGTAGAGGCCGAGGGCGTCCTTGTCGAAGACGTGCTCGGCGAACAGCCCCTGGAGCGGGGCGAGCGCCTCCGTCGGCTTGCGCGCGGCGATGCGCGACTTGGCCCATTCCCGGGCGATGAACGGATCGGTCGGTGCGACGGCCCAGGCCGCGGCCAGGGCGTCGTCGAAGCCCTTCTTCTTCGGAGACTCCCAGGCTTTGCGGAAAGCCGCCCGGGCCGCGAGGGACCCGTAGGCCGGATCCCCGGCGGGGACGAGCTTCAGGGCGTCGGAGTAGCGCGACCGCGCTTCGTACACGTCCACCAGCGCGCGACGAGCGGCCTCGTCGTCGGGGTGCACCCGCCGCCACGCGATCAGGGCAGCGGTGGCCTCAGGAAGGCGAGCTTCTCCACGTTCGAGGCCGGCGAGCTGCAAGCCCACCGCCTCCGGGCGCTCCCCCTCGAGCAGTATCCGCGCCGCCCGGGTGTAGCCGTTCTGCGCGAGCGCATCGGCCTTCGCCAGGGGCGTCGGGTCGGCGAGCGCCTCCTTCAGCCCGGGCAGCTTGACGCCAAGATCGACGAGCGTCTGGGCGCGGTGAGTATCCCCCGCTGCGAGCGCGGCGAGGGCCTCCAACCCTCGGGCCGAACCGTCGCCCACCAGAGAAAAGGCAGTAGCCGCGCGAGCGGGTTCGCCGCCGCGGAGGAGGGCGCGGCCGACGAGGCGCGCGGTGTCGCCGGTGGCGAAGGTCGTCAGCCGGTCGAGATCGGCCAGGGCGGACGCGTGCGTTCGGGGATCGGCGAGCCGGAGCTCGGCGCGGAGCACCTCGATCCGGTCCCGGCCCGTGAACTGCGGCGCCTTGAGGAGTCGGGCGTAGATGCCCCCCCATCGCGGCGCGGCGTCTTGCTTTCCGAGCACGTCGACCAGGGTGTCCCGGGCCTTCTCGCCTACGGTGGGGTCGTCCAGCAGCCGTTCGAGCGCCGCGATTCCCTCCTCTCCCGGTGTTCCGCGCGCGAGCAGCGCGCGAGCGAGCGCGAGCCGCCGTTCGCCAGAGAATGGGGCATCCGCCAGCGCGAGCACCTCCGCGGACGGCGCCGCCGCCGCGGGCGAGGCCCAGAGGGTCCAGGCCAAGAGCGCGATCATGCGGACATCTCCTCAAGTTTCCAGAGCGCGAGCCCGAACCAGATCCAGTTCTGCCCGTAGTAGTCGTTGGGGTCCCCCCAGCCATGGTCGCCCCGCGTGGTCGCGAGACGATCGGCGTAGAGACGGCGGGTCACGCAGGGGTGGTGCAGCGCCCACACCGGCAGCAGGGCGCCCACCATGCCCTGATACTCCCAGTCTACCGCTCCGCGGCCGTCGGGGAGGATGATGCCGGGGAGCAAGGACGGAGCCTTCGTGCGGGAGAGCAGCGCTTCGTAGGGGCGCAGGAGCACCCGGGCGCGCCGCTCGTGGTGCCACCGCACCTCAGCCGCAAGCGTCCAGGGGACGCGGAGAGCCTCGAACGCGAACGCGTCGTGGGCCGGTTCAGCGGCGGGGACCACCGCCCCAGAGGCGTCGAGGTAACACCAGTCCCGGGCGAGCCCCCCCGGCGAACGGCAGGCCGTGAGCAGCGCGTAGCCGTCATCCACGAGGCGCCCCCAAGGGTGCGACAGGTCGGCGCGAGCGAAGTCACGCCAGGCGAACGGAAGGAAGTAGGAGGGGTTCAGCCGCGTCGGCTGTTGTCCACGCGCCCACGGCCCGGGGAGAACGACCATCCGGCCGGCGACCTCGTCGACCTCCTGGGCCCAGAGCTGCACCAGCAAGTGGTAGGCCAGGGTGGTGTACTCCGGCTTCTTCCAACGCTTCGCCGCGCTGAGCAACGCCCAGGCGTAGAGCTGGTCGGCGTCCGACGCCGGCTGGGGGTCCCGAACCCCCCACGTGCCGTCCTCGCCCTGGCCCCACTTCCAGGCGGGGAGCTGCTCGGCGTCGCCGCCTTGGAGGTTGGCGACAGTCCATCGCCGCACCCGTTCGAAGGTGGCGGCGTCATCCATCCAGACGGCGCGCACGAGCGCGTAGGATTGCCCCTCGGACGTCGTCGCCGACGCCGCCCGATAGTCGATGACGCGACCGTCCTCGCTCACGTACACCTTCTTGTACGCCGTCCACGTCTCGCGCAGTTCCGCCCGCACCGTCGCGCCCGCAGGCGCGACGACGAACGAGAGCGCGGCGAGCGCGGCGGCGAGGGCCACGACGGCTCCCTACTCGCGGTCGGTGCGGGCCGCGACGAACCGACGGAAGATCGCGGTCAAGAGGAGGAGCCCGCCGATGACCGCGGCGAGCAGCACGGGGTAGTTGTGCTGGATCTCGCGGGTCGCCGCCGTGGACACCGCCACGCGGCCCCAGGCCTGGTGGGTGGCGACGTCCATCGTGCGCACGTCAAGGTCGGCGCCGATGATCGCCAGGTTGCCAGAGAGCTTCTTCACCTTGCCAAGGTCGGTGGCCGACTCGACGAGCGGGGTGAGGCCGTCCTCACGGAGCGCGCGGATCACCAGCGCGGCCCGCTTGGCGTTGGCCGGGGAGAACGCCTCCTCGATCGTGCCGTAGGGGGTGCCGACCGTGGCGTCGAGGAGCACTTCCTTGCCGTTGGCGAGGAGCCGCTCCGGCCCTCCGGTCAGGGTGAGGGCTCCGGCGCTGGCGAGCGCGTCGTAGGCCGAGCTCGGCGTACCATCGACGAGCAGGATGAAGTTCTTGTCGGCCTTGTCGGTGAACGTGGCGTCCACCGCGCGGAGCATCGCGAAGTCCGGCTGCGCGCTCTGGGTGAGCTTGCCGAGCCGGGTGGCCAGCATGAAGCCGGCGGACTCCGCCCGACCGTCCGGCGCGTCCGGGAGGACGATGACGGTGCCGCCGTTGGGCGCGAGGGCATTGAACGGCCAGTTTCCGTAGCGGAGCCGGCTCAGGTCCGGCATGTCGGCCACGTGATCCCGAGCGAGGTCGATCGTGGAGGATGCGAAGACGGTGCCCCAGATCTGCTTGTCGGAGACCCGATCGCACTCATCGAAGTCGCGAGGGAAGAGGTGGAAGACCACATCGACGTTGGCCGCGGGGTCCAGGAGGTCCTGGGGCAGCGGGACGGTGACGGAGGCCTGCGACTCTCCGGTGACCTTCTCCAGCGGGACGCTCCGCAGGGTGAGGCCGCCGAGGCGGATTTCCATGGTGGAGAGCTTGCTGTCGAGCTGCGCGGAGTAGGCGTAGTCGACGCGGATGCTCCCGCCGCTGGGCTGGGCGAGGGCGTCGCCCTCAAGCTTGAGCGGGATGCGGATCGGGGCCGGGTAGTAGCCGCGCACCGTGCGGCCCTCCATCCCGAGGTCCTTGAGCGAGAACGACGAGGCCGGCGGTGCGGCGAGCGGCTTCTGCCGGGTGGGCGGCGGGTTGGACGGAGAGACCGCCGTGATCCGCGACACGCTGCCCGAGAGCACCTGGTAGCGGTCCTGGCCGGACAGCGCGGCGGTCGCCTTCGCGAGCCCGACCGGGCCGCCGCCCGTGACGATGAGCACCGGGAGCGTCTCGTCCGACGGGTTGGGCACGAGGGCCACGAGCCCTTCCTCCGGACCGAGCTCCGTCACGCCCGCCAGCGTGAGCGCCTCGGGGACCTCCGCGGCGGTGCCGATGATCAACGCGGCAGTGCGCGCCTCGGACGCGCTCACGACGGGGTCGACCAGGTCGATCTCCCGGTAGTCCGCGATGCGGCCGAGGGAGAAGCCGAGCACGCCGAGCGCGTCGACCGTGTCCTTGGACGGGCCACCCGGAGTGACGAGGGTCACCTCGGTCGGGCCGTAGCCGAGCTTGTCGACCAGTGGGTAGGGCCACTTGAGAAGCTCACCCTCAACCCGACGACGCTCGAAGGGCAGGTCGATGCTGGTCGAGGTGCGCACCCGCGTCCAGAGCGCAGGATCGAACGGATCTTCGCAGTCGTCCGTGTAGTGCTGGTCGACATCGAACTTCAGGTGGTTGTAGTCCTGAAGCGCGGAGCGAGGCACCGTCACGTCGTAGGTGGTGGTGCCGGTGTTGTCCGTTCCCAGCGTGACCGAGCCGAGCGGCTGGTCGTTCACGCTGACCGTGAGGTGCGAGCGCGCGGGGATGAGCGCCGCGGAGTGTTCGAAGACGACGTGGACGATCGGGTCGCCCGTGAGCCGCCAGGCCTGGGGGCGGGTGAAGGTGATGTCCTGCGTGGCGTGAACGCCAGAGAGCATCACGTCTTCCGCGAGGTAGAATTCGTCCGCCAGCCCCGCGTGGTACACGCCGGTCTTTCCTTCCGGAGCGGCGTCCTGCGCGTGGGCCGCCCCCGGCAACGCGGCGAGCAACAGCAGCATGGAGGTGGGGGAGAGGCTACGCATTGTTGAGCTCCTCGCCGACCTCTTCAAGGACGGCGTTCACGGTGTCCAGACGTTGGATGAGCTCCGACGGGGTGGTGCCCGCCGAGAGCTGGAAACGGATCGACGCGAGCTCCAGCACGGCGCTGTGGAGCTTCACCTCGGCGGCGCCGAGGGCGGGGGCGCGGTCGTGCTCCCCGTAGATCTGCCAGCGCTGCCGACAGGCGCTGAGGCGCTCGTTCCAGTCGGGCGCCAGTGGTTTGTCCTCGGCGAGCGTGGTGCGCATCTCTTCGGCGAGGGCCTGGAGTTGCCGACGGGCCACGCGGAGCTCCTCCCGGCGCTCGGTGCCGACCGCGGCGGTCCAACCGCTGTGCTCCGAGGGCACGGAGAGCGGGCGCGTGACCGGCTCCCACCAGAAGAAGAGCACCGCCGCCAGGAACGACAGCACCAACGGCGCAGGGAGGGAAGCCAAGAGCGACGGGAGGTCTTCGTCCTCGTCGAGCGTGCCCTCCCCCATCGCGCGGATCCCCGGCCAGGGGGTCCTGCAGACGCGGCAGATCGGCGCCGGGACGAGGTTCGTCGACCGGCAGAGCGGGCATTCCCACTCCGTATTCATGCGTCGGCCTCCTGCTCATCGTCCCGAAGACTCAGGACGAGCGCGCGCCAGGGGGCGTAGAGCACCGTGAGCAGCGACTGGAGCGGATGCTGGCTGATCGGTCGGTGGGTCCAGGCGTCGGGATCGGTGAACATCAGTTCGACCAACTCTTCCTCTTCCGGCGCGGAGAGAGCGTCGAACTCCACGCGGAGGTCGACCTCACCCTTGACCTCGAACCGGTTCACCACATGGCCCGGGAGCCGCGCCGACGTGTGGAAGCTGCTCTCGATCTCCACCAGGACGGACTTGACCTCCTTGGGGAGCTTGGGCAGGCGGATGCGGACCCCGCCCTCGCTCAGATCGACGGACTCGCCGATCAGCACCCCCAGCTCGGGGTGGTCTTGCGGAATCACCCGGACGAGGTGCTCCCGCCGCACGCGCCAGGTCTTCCGGCGCTGGGGACGCTCAAGCGCCACCATGACGGCCGCCCCGATGATGCCGACGTTGTAGAGGTTCCACATCGCCGTGACCATCAGGGTGCCACGTTCGAGCGGGAACTGTTCCCAACGAGAGGGCGTCATGAACAGGGCCACACCGCAGAGGGCCAGCACCAGGAGGTTGGGGAACGCGTGCTTGAGGTCGTACGCGGCGCGGTCGAGCTGGGTGCCCTTCACGGTCACGTTGAACTTGCCCTTCCGCGGTGCCAGCAGCGCGAGGGTGGTGACGATGGCGGTGAACGGGGCAAGGCTCGTCTCGTACACCTCGGCCCAGAAGGCGTGGCGCACGGAGCGGGACACGGCGAGGCCGCCGATGAGGCTCAAGAACACATGGGGCATCGCGTAGGCGATGACCTCCCACGGGTTGGCGCGCAGCGGGTGGATTCCAAAGATCAGGAAGATGGCTGGCGCGGTGAGGTACACCAGCCGGGGGATCCCGAACTGGAAGTGCTGGATCGCGTTGAGGTAGTTCAGCCGCTGGGCGAAGGTGAGGCCCTTCTTGAACAGCGGGTTGTCGAGGCGGAGGATCTGGGTCATCCCCCGGGCCCAGCGCATCCGCTGGGCGACGTGGTAGGCGTAGCGCTCGGTGGCAAGGCCGGCGGCCTGAGGAATGTCCAGGTAGGCGGAGCGCCACCCTTCGGAGTGCATCCGCAGGGCGGTGTGGGCGTCTTCCGTCACGGTCTCCACCGCGATTCCGCCTACGCTCTCGATCGCCGAGCGACGGAGAACCGCGCAGCTCCCGCAGAAGAACGAGGAATTCCAGAAGTCGTTCCCGATCTGGACCGCGTGGTAGAACATCTCCTGCTCCGGCGGCACCATCTCCTCCAACCACAGGTTCCGCTCGAACGGATCGGGGTTGTAGAAGTGATGGGGCGTCTGCACGAAGCCCATCCGCGGGTCCTTGAGGAAGAACCCCATGGTGAGGCGGAGGAAGCTGCGGACCGGCACGTGATCGCAGTCGAAGATCGCGATGTACTCGCCCTGGGTGAGCTTGAGCGCCGCGTTGATGTTGCCCGCCTTCGCGTGCTTGTTGTCCGCGCGGACGAGGTACTCGACGCCGAGCTCGGCGGCGAGCGCCTTCATCTCGGGACGCCGCCCGTCGTCGAGCAGGTAGACCTTCTTACGAGGCCAGTCCAGCGCGCGGGCGCCGATGAGCGTACGGCGGAGGATCTCCACCCCCTCGTTGTACGTGGGCACGTATACGTCCACCGTCGGCAGCTCCTCGTCCACCGGGAGCGCCAGGGGAACCCGGGGGTGCATGACCGAGGTCTGGAAGTAGCCGAGGATGAGCACGCCCACGCCGTAGAGCTCCGCCCCGTACAGCAGGAGGCTGAGCACCGCGTCCTCCGGGCGATCGAGCGCCAGGGTCGTGAGGCCGCGCCACACCACATACCGGACGGACATGCACACCGAGAGCATCGCCACCGTGAGGCGCCACCGCGGAAACCGCCGAAGCAGCAAAAGGGACAGCGCCATGACGATGGCGGAGATGATCGCGTGCGACCGTAGGGGAAGGTCCGCAAAGGCAAATACGCATGCAGGGAGCAGCGACAGCACGATCGCCGTGGCCATCAGCCACGGCGAAGCCACCACTTCACGCGCGAGCCGATCAAGGAATCGCTCACGACGAATATCGACGACTTCGGATGGGGTGGTGTCCATGGGGGGTCAGCGGCGCCAAGATACAAGCTTCCGCAGATTCGGCAAGCGGTATTGCATCCCGTTCATGAAGGTCGGCGCCGATCCATGGGCCGGGCGTGCTACGATCGGGGGGTCCAGGATGCCTGCCAAACGCGACACCCGGCCCGCAGAATGGGGAGATGGTCTCCCCAAAGGGGCGTTCCGTGGCTGAGGCCCGCCCACCGACCCTCGGCGACCGGGATCCGCTGATCGGTCGGAAGATCGACGGGCGCTACGAGATCACCTCTGCGTTGGCCCGCGGAGGGATGAGTCGCGTGTACCGGGCGGAACAACACCCGCTCGGGCGCACGGTGGCGGTGAAGGTGCTCGCGCTGAGCGGGGGCGCCGAGCAGGCGGAGGAGTTCCGCCAACGCTTCCTGCTGGAGGCGGCGGTCTGCGCGCGGCTCACCCATCCGAACACCGTGCGCGTGTTCGACCATGGCCAGGTGGGCGACGAGCTGCTCTACATCGTGATGGAGTACCTGGACGGGCGCACGCTCCACCAGGTGATCAAGGCCGAAGGCTCGCTCCCCGCCTCCCGAATCGTCAACATCGCCCGCCAGGTCTGCGGCTCGCTGCGAGAGGCGCACGGCCTCGGGCTCATCCATCGGGACCTCAAGCCCGCGAACGTGGTCCTGCTCAACCACGACGAAGACGAAGACTTCGTGAAGGTGCTCGACTTCGGGCTGGTCAAGCAGATGCGGACGGACGACGAGCTCACCGGCACCGACGCGGTCGTCGGCTCTCCGTCCTACATGGCCCCCGAGCAGATTCGCGCCGAGCGGCTGGACGGCCGTTCCGACATCTACTCCCTCGGCGTCATCCTCTACACCGCGATCGCCGGCCGTCCCCCCTTCGTCGCGGACAACTCCGTCGGGGTCCTGCTGGCGCACCTCAACCAGCCCCCGCCGCGTCTCGAAGCCAACGCCCCCGCCCTGGTGGCCTGCCCCACGCTCGGCTGGGTGGTCGAGCGTTGCCTGGAGAAGACGGCCGAGCGCCGGTTCGCCGACGTGGAGGAGCTCCTTCGAGCGCTGCGGCTCTGCGAGGCCGAGCTCCGCGGTGAGGCCGTCGCGCCGCCCCAGCTTCGGCAGGGCCGACTCGTCCGGGAGCCCAGCTCCCCGCGCACCCCCTCGCCGCCGCGGGCCCCCGCGCCAACCCCGGAGCCGAGCGCGTCCACCATGGTCTCCGCGGTGCGAAGCCGAAAGGGTCCGTTGCTCGCCGCCACCGGCGCGATGGCCGCGCTGATGATGTTCGGGGCCGCCGTCGTGATCTTCGCGCTCGGCGCCTGGTGGTGGAGCTCGCAGCGCGGCGACGCCGCCGCTTCCACGCCCACGTCGGCGCCCGAGGCGGTCCTCGCGGCCCCGGCCCGCCCCGCGCCCCCGGTCGTGCTCAGCACCATCCCCGCCGCCGCCACCGTTCGGCGAGACGGGGCGGTCCTGGGGTCCGGATCCGTCACGCTCACCATCCCCTCGGGCGAAGTCTGGGAGGTCGAGGTGGCGGCGCCCGGCTACACCACCGTGCGCATCCGCATCCCGTGGGACTCGGTGCGGCGACAGGTCGTGCTCAACCCCACGGCCGCTGTACCGAAGGAACCCGCGAAGCGCGGTCCCGGAACCGCGGCGCCCGAAACGGGCGCGCCCCTCCCCCCGACGACCTCCTCGCCCGAAACCCCGACCGCCCCGACGAAGCGGACGAGCGGCTCAGACCTCAAGGACCCCTGGAGCCCATGACCCTCGCGCTGCTCTTCGCCCTGCACCTCGCTCACGCCCAGGACGGCGACGACGCGCGGGCGCGAGAGCTGTACGACAACGGCGCCACCCTCTACGACGAGGGCCGGTATGAAGACGCCGTGGCCGCGTTCGAGGAGGCGTATCGGCTGAGCAAACGCCCCGCGCTCTTGTTCAACATCGCCAACGCGCTGGAGCGGCTCGCCCGGTACGATGAGGCGCTGGACGTGCTCTCCCGCTACCGCGCCTACGCTCCCGCCGACGAGCGGGAGACGCTCGACCGGCGCATCACCATGCTCGAACGCCGCGCCACCGAGCAGAAGGCCGCCGCCGCCGCCGCTCCTCCACCCCCCCCGCCGGCGCCCGCGGCCGTGGTGGTCGCCACCCCGACGCCCGAACCCACGAAGACCACCCTCTTCCGCCCGCTCCCGCTCGCCGTCTCCGGTGCGGGGCTGGTCGCCCTGGGGATCGGCGCTGGGCTCGGCGGCGGCGCCGTCGGCGCCCACACCGAGGCCGCCGACGGCTGCGCGCCCGACGCGGGCGGCGCCCTCCGTTGTTCCTCCTCCTCCGCCGCCGCCCTGGACGCCGAGCGCGGCGACGCGCTGGCCGCCGACATCCTGATGATCACCGGGGCGCTCGGGCTGGGCGGGGGGATCGCGCTCGGCCTGTGGGGGGAAGGCGGACCGCTCATGCTCGGCCCGGGCTACGTGGCGATCCAGGGGCAGTTCTGATGGTCCTCTGGTGGCTCGCCGGGTGCAGTCTGGGGGTGACCCAATGGGAGCCCTGCACCTCTTCCGTCGCGTGCCGACAGGCGTTCGGGCTCGGTTCGGTGTGCGGCGAAGGGGGCTACTGCGAGACCGCCGAGGTCCAGCCGCGGTGCGACACCACCTGGCCAGCGGACCTGCTCGATCGCCCCGAGGACTACCCCGGGATCCGGGTGATCGGCAGCTTGTTCGACCACTCCACGGACGTGCCAGAGAAGCAGTCTGCCCGGCTGGCGGTGAAACAGGCGGACGAGAGCGAGGGCATCGGCGGCGCTCCGCTCGGGCTCGTGCAGTGTAGCTACGCCGAGGATTCCACGATCGACGGGCTCGACGCCGAGGCGGCCGCCATCGCGATGGCGAGCTACCTCGTGGCCGACCTCGGGGCGTACGCCATCGTCGGACCCGCCACGTCGGGGGTCACCGAGGCGGTGTACCAGGGCGTCGACGGGCCGCTCATCGTCTCGCCCTCGGCCACGAGCCCGGCGCTGACGTACCTGGACGCGGCGGACCACGATCCGGGCGAGGCCGGACGACTCTGGCGCACTGCGCCGCCCGACTCGCTCCAGGGGGAGGTGCTCGCCGGCCTCGTGCAGGACGCCGTCTTCACCCGCGTCCAGCACGTCGCGCTGATCTACCAGGTGGGCCCCTACGGGGAGGGCCTCGCCCAGGTCTTTGCGGACCACTACGGCAACGCCGACCGTACGTTCGACCGGTATCCCTTCGAGAACGACACCCAGCGGGACAGCGCGATGAGCAGCGCCGCTGTCCCCGCCACGGACGCGATCGTCTTCATCTCCAGCGACGTCCCTGACGTCTCTGCGTTCCTGCTCGCCCTGTCGGTCGACGCGGACGCCCCCGCCATGCCGATCTTCCTCGCCGACGCCGCCCACGACGCGGAGTTGCTCGCCGCGACGGAGGGTACGGACGCCGAAGACCTCTGGCCCAACATTGTCGGCACGTCCCCCGCCGTGCCGTCTGGGGACCGATACGATGCCTTCGCCGCCGCCTATGCCGGCGCCTACGACGGTCAGTCTGCCGGCGACTCTTCGTACTCCGCCTACGCGTACGACGCCGCGTGGTTGACCATCTACGGAGCCACCTGGGCGCTGGCCGAGGAGGGGGGCCTCACCGGGCAGCACGCCGCGAACGGACTCACCCACCTCTCCGCAAAAGGCGGCGAGGAGATCGCGACCGGCCCCGTCTCCTGGTTGCAGCTGCAAGCGGAGTTTGCGAAGGGCACCGACGTCAACGTGGTGGGCGCGTCGGGCGAGCTCGACTACGATCCCGACACCGAGGAGACCACGGGCCCCATCGAGGTGTGGGGGATCGACCGCGTGGGCGGGGAGCCAGGGTTCGTGGTGCTCGACACCGTCGCGCCATGAGCCGAAAGCAGCTCGGCGCGCTCGCCGCGCTCGGGCTCACCTCCTGCTCTCCTGACGCCGCCACCGCGCTCCGCGACGGGCTGACCGCCAAGGACTGCTCCCGCGTCCCCGGCGAGGACCTGCGTGAGGCCTGTTGGATCGAGGTGCACCGATGCGACCAGGTGGAGTCCGAGCGCGGCCGCGCCGACTGCGAGTTCCGGGTCGCCGAAGCCAAGGGCGACCCGGAAGGCTGCTCGCGCGCCGGTCCCTGGGTCGACGACTGCCGGCTCCACGTGTGGAGCGCCTCGTTCCACGACTGGGCACCGAAGGGCAAGACGCTCGCGGAGGCCGAGCCCATCGTCACGGCGGAGCTGGATGGCTACGGCTTCGCGGCCGACGATCCGCGCCCCTGGTCCGCGTGGTACCGCTGGTCCCTGGGGCGCATGCGCCCGCTCGATCGCGCCGCGTGTCGAGAGATCGCCGCCCCGGACCACCGAGAAGCCTGCCTCCAGACCGGGCTCGCGCTCTACGGAGATCTGCTCAACGTCGCCCGCGACCGTCACCTCTACCCCTGCGACGGCGGGCCGCTCCCCGGCCTGTTGCAGAGCACGCCCGACCCGGAGCTCGACGCGCTCCGCGCGAGCCGGACCGACCTTTGCCCTGGTTGATGCTGCTCGGCTGCGCGCCGTCGGCGGCGGAGGCGTGGGCCGCCGCCCTCGAGCCGGGGCTCGCACTCCCGGTGGCCATGGCCCGCTGCGACGAGACCGGCGATCGCGCTGAGTCCTGCCGCGCCGAGGTGATCCGCGCGCACCCCGAAGCGGAGGTGGGAGACTGCTCGGCGATCCACAGCGCCAAGTGGCGCGCCGAGTGTTCCTTCACCGTGGCGGAGAAACACGCACGAAAGCACGAACGGTGGGAGGCCCTGGCCGCGTGCGGACAGGCGGGCACCTACTACGCGGAATGCCTCTACCACGCGTGGACGTACGAGATGCAGGCGGCGGTGCACGGGGGCGGGCGGGCCAACGACGAGGTCGAGACCGGGAGGGCGCTGGTGGCGTACTGGGGCCAGCTCCAGACCATCGCCGGCAGCGCCGACGCGCAGATGTGGAACGACTGGTGGTACTTCGCGTTGAAACGAAACCCGCCCGCCAACCTGGCAGACTGTGCGGCGCTCCCCGGGGCGGACGCCGCGACCTGTGAGCGCGGGACCCTGGCCTTCGCGGAGCGCGCCGTCGCCACCGCGTTCACCGACTCGCCGATCCCCACCCACCTCAAAAGTCGCGCCTGCCGCGGCGAAGTGTCCGACCTGGAGGCGGTCTTCCCCAAGTTGTACGTACCGGACGAGCGAATGCGCGAGCGAGCGCTCACCGGGCGAACCCGAGGCTGCGCCGCCAAGGGCAACGGCCTGGAGACTGGCCGTTCGTGGAACCCCATCTTCCTGGAGCACCGCCAATGGCCCGGTGGGTGAGCGCCTGGCTCGCCGTGGGGCTCCTCGGCCTGGTCGCGGCGCGGCTGGGGGTGCGCCCCGAGCGCGACGACTGGCTGGTCATCGGCGCAGGGCACGACGAGTCGGTGTCGGTCGTGGACTACACGGTCGCTAACACCGGCTTGTTCGCGGACCAGCTCACCAGCCGGGTGACGGTCCTGCGGCGTGAGGGCTCGGTGCTCGCCCACCGCGCGGTGAGCGGCCCAGCCACGGTGGACGACGACGGCATCCACGGCACCGCGGACGGCCTCACCCATGAACCGGGCGGTTGGAGCTGGCGGGTCGAGGGGGAAGCGATGCGGGTGCGCGGCAGCTCGCGCGACGTCGCCGCCGGCTGTCCCCCGACGCCCGGGCGCGCGACGGGCATCCTCGACGTGCCGAACGACGACCGCGGAAATGGCGAGGGCGCCAACCTCGACGGCCGGGTGCTCCTCGCCCGCACCCACGCCGTCGGCAACGAAGCGGGCGCCGCGCTCTACGCCGTGGACAACCGGGGACTGATCCTGCTCGATCCCCGCGGGAGCTGCCCGGGGGCGCTGGTGGTCGACGGGGTGACGGAGACCGGCCCCCCGCCGTGGATCGCGCCCGCGCCGGACGAAGAGTTCGTCCTCAACTTCGGCGGTCATCAGCTGGAGGTTCACGTCGGGAGGCAGGAGTACATCGAGCGGCCCGACGACACCACCTTGCTCCCCGAGCGCCTGCTGGCCTGGGCCGTCGGCTATCGGCTGCCCGAGCTCACGCTCCGTCGGGCGCGGATCTCCGTCGACGGCGCCCCGTCCTGGACCGGGGTGCTTTTGCTCCGAACCGCCCCTGCGCCGTGGGAGCCGTGAGCGCGGCGCGCGCGGACCCGCCCGGTTAGCGGCCGCCGATGCTCCTGGCCCTCGCCGCCCTCACCACCCCGCCCGCCGAAGCCGCCGACCTCCGCGGCCGGTTCGGGTTCGGCTTCCACGCCGGTCTCGGCGCCACGCCGGCCCTGTCGCTGCGCTACGCCTTTCCCACGGCGAGCAAAGCGGTGAACCTCCAGGTCGAGCTCGACGCGGGCGTGAAGGTGGAGAGCGACGCGCCGCTGGGTGTCGTCGCGGGCGGCCGGTTCCTCTACGGGGTCGTCGCGGAGGACAACCTCTCGCTCTACGTCGCGGGCGGCGCCGCGTACGAGGCCGCGGGGGGCACGAGCCTGATCCGGGTGCAGCCGGCGATGGGCGCGGAGTTCTTCCTCTTTGGGCTGGAGAACCTCGGCTTCGGCGTGGAGTGGGGCTTCAACATCGACATCGGCGAGCCCTTCATCTTCGAGACGTTCGCGGGCGGTCCGGCGGCGACGGTGCACTACTGGTTCTGAGGAGGCCGGAGGCGTTAGGCCTTAGGCTTTCGGTCCGAGCGAGCTTTGTTATTTTGGGTCCCGCCTCGCGCTCACGCGCGCGGCTCCCCACCCCCCACTCCCCAACCCCTCGCCCCCCGGGTGGGGGCGAGGGGCTCCGAGGCGCGCCGCTCAGCGGCCTACGGCCGCACGCGGTCTTTGCCGCACGCGGTCCTTGCCGTACGCGGTCGTTGCCCACCCACACGCCGGAACGCTGCCGGGGCGGGCGGTTGAAGTGGAGCGCTGACGGTCGTTGCGCCTGACGCCGGTCGGGCCGGCACCCACGGTGGTTGGCGCCCAACCTACGCCGACCCTGGGCAGGAGGCGGACTGGGTGGCACCCGAGCCCACCCCGGGAACCACGAGGATCAACGCGAGGGCGCTTCAGGGATCGACACGGCCCGTCCCAGGTCCCAGAGCACGCCGGCCACCTCACCTGCCGCCGTGACCGCGAGCGCCGTGCACGCGAGGAGCCGAGGACGCCCGCCGAATTCCGGGAACGGCGCCGTGCGGGTGTTGCACGAGGCGTCGACCGGACCGCTCACCTGGCTCGCCACCGCCGCCCGGTACTTCACCACTCCTTCCTTGAGCGCGGCCGTCGGCCCGCCCGTCGGCTCGGGATCGCCCAGCAGCTCGCCGAGCACCAAAACCCCGGCCTGTAACGCCCCACAAGCTCCTTCGCCGGTGAGCCCGCCCTTCCGCAGCGCCTGGTAGCTCCGGGAGGGCACCCCGAAGGTCTCCGCAAGGGCGATTCCGCAGCTCCGATGTGCCACCTGCTCGCCCAGATACAGCAACTCCGCCCGCGCCCGGGCTGCGGCGACGTACGCCTCGCGCGTCAACGCGGGGCCGGCTTGCGGGGGGGCGGCGCGACGGGCCCGGCGTCGAGCGCGCCGGAGCCGACCACCCAGTACGGGCTGCCGGCCAGCTTCACCTTGAGCCCCTCCACCTCCTCAGGGTGGAGCTCGAAGGTCTGCGGCTGGCGGGTACGCGGGTCGACCTGGGTGGCGAACCAGCGTTCTCCGACCTTGCTTTTGTGGATGAGGAGCCCGCGCGGGTCGTCGTAGACCAGCGTGAGGTCCTTCGCGCTGAGCGGCCGGTTGGGGTCGGGAGGGGGCTCCGGCGGGGGCGGCGGCGGGGCGGCGGCGGGCTTCGGGGCGGCCGTCTGCTCCAGCACTTCCTCGATCTCCCACTGCACCTCGAGCAGCTCGCCCTTCCGCGCCGACTCCAGCCCTTCGCGCACGGCAGCACCATCGGGCCCGCGGATCGCGGCGAGCATCTCGGCCTTGATCGCCTCGCGTTCGGCGTACGACGCCTGACGCAGGCGGGAAACCAGCGTGTTGACCAGCTCCATGTGTCCCTCGGTGACCGGCCCCTTAACCGGCTCCGTGGGCTATAAGGGCATCGTGGACTTCCTCGAGCGGCTCAGCGACCGAGATCGGGACCGGTTCCTCGCCGCGGCCACCACGGTGCGCCTCGCCCGGGGCGACTACCTGATTCGCCGTGGCGAACGTGGAGGAGATGTGTACCGGGTGGTCGAGGGCGAACTGGAAGTCATCGACGGTCGCCAACAACCGGCCGTGGTGCTGGATGTGATCGGCCGCGGGCAGATGGTCGGGGAGATGGGCTTTTTGCAGGAGCAGGTCCGCACGGCAGACGTCCGTGCCGGTGAAACGAGCGTCTGCCAACGGTGGGACCGAGGCTCGCTCCTCAAGGTCCTCGATGGGGACCCTCCGTTCGCCGCCGCCTTCTACCGGGCCCTCGCCGGCCTCGCGGTGGACCGTAGCCGGGCGATCACCACCACCGCGATGCTCGGCGCGCTGGCCGGCGGCAAGGGCACCGGCAGCGAGACCGTCCTGCAGCAAGCGCGGACGATCTCGGGGAAGGTCCGCACCGCGCTCGCGGAGATCGAGCCCCTGATCCGGCGTGATCGCACTGCCGCACACGCCAGGGTGCTCGCCGTGTTCCACAACTGCCAGGCGGAAGCCGAGGCCACCTTCGCGCGCCTCGGCCGCGCCGACCAGCTCGCCGCAGGCGCCGAGATCGCCCGCGAGCTCAACCCATACATCATGCGCTCCCACCTCGGCGAGATGGCCAACGATCGGGTGGAAGGGTGGGCGGGGGACAGTTGGGCCATCGCTCACGTCGCCGCGCGAAAGTCGATGGGCGATGGTCCCCTCGGCGAGATGATCGACGGCTGGCTCCTCGACCTGCCCACCGCCAAGGCCCTCCGCGAACGCCGGGGCGCTCGCCGCCCAGCTCGTCACCGAGTGTCTCCCCGGAACGCCGCCGGTGCGCATCCTGTGCCTCGGTGCGACCAGCGGCAGCCTCCTGTCGACCGAGCTGGAGCCGATGGGGCGGCTGGGCGGAGAGATCGTGTGTGTCGAGTCGGTCCGCGAGGCGCTGTCGGTGGTCGACAGCGACCTGCAGAATCGCCCACGAACGGTGAAGCTGCGCCTGATCCAAGACGACCTCGCCGCCCTCGCCAACGGCGAAGCGCGCGTGCGGTACCCGCCCCAGAACATCGTCGTGATCGACGGGCTCCTGGAATACCTCCCCGAACGCGTGCTCGTCGCGCTGGTCCAGGCCGCCGTGAACTGGCTCGCGCCGGGTGGGCGGGTGGTGGTCACGGCCATCGGCCCCGCGCCGGATGAGCTGGTGTTCCGCCACCTGCTCAACTGGCCGATGATCCGAAGGAGCGCCGCCACGCTGCGGGGACTCTTGTCCGCCGGCGGGCTTTCCGATCTCCGCGTCTACGAGGCGGGGAGCGCGGGTTTGGTGGGGGTGGGCGTGCGCCCGCTGGTGTAGGATTCGCGAAAGCTGCCCGTCGTGCTTGCGCGACCGCCGACCGTGGCGTACCCTTGCTCGCCCCGCAGGCCTCGAGCCTGATAGATCCCGCTGGAGGAGAATTCGATGCTGTCGTCCGTTCTGCTTGTCGGCCTGCTCAACCTCACCGGCTGCAGTAGTGAGGAGAAGGTGGCCGAGGTCACGCCCCCGGTGGAGAAGCCCGTCGAGAAGGTCCCGCCCGCCATCGGGATGGAGGAGCTCAAGGCGGCCGCCGAGAACATCGCGCTCGTGCCGTCCCCCGCCGAGATGCAGAAGGCGCTGGAGAAGAACGGCATCGCCACCGGCCTCAGCGGCAAGGTGGTCGATCGTCCGCTCAAGATGGACATCTCGAACAAGGATGTCGTCGCCGTCCGCACCGGCGTCGCCATGGCCGACGCGCTGCTCACCGTCAAGGACGCGCCGCCCGAGAAGCTCGTCGCGCGCCTCACCACCGTGAAGGCCGGCATGACCACCCTCGGCGGCGGCACCGACATCGGCGCCACCATCGATGACATCAACGGCCGCGTCACCAACGGCTCCGTCTCCCGGGAAGACCTGGTGAAGGAGCTCGATGAGATGCACGGCGCCATCATCCCCGAGATCAAGTTCGAGGCGGGCGATCGCGTGGTGCCGCTCATCCAGGCCGGCAGCTGGCTCGAGGGCAGCAACCTCGTGGCCGCCGCCATCATCGACGCCAACAACCCCACCGCCGGCACCGAGCTGCTCCGCCAGCCTCAGGTCGCCGAGTACTTCCTCAAGTACGTGCAGACCGAAGGGGCCGGCAAGGCGCCCGACGAGGTCATCGGCCAGCTGAACTCCACGCTGTTGAAGCTCAAGGAGATCGCCAGCAAGCCGACCCTCACGATCGACGACGTGAAGGAAGTCAAGTCCCAGACCGACGCCGTGCTGGCGCTGTTGTAGGAGCCACGATGCTTTCCGCGCTTCTTTTCGCCGCCATCACTCCCGCCTACGCCGACGAGGCCGCCGCAGAGGCGTGCCTGAAGGCCAAGATCTGGGAGGGCTACAACCAGGGTTGGGCCGTCCGCACGGTCACCAATGCCTCGCTCGCCCAGGGCGAGCACCGCATCTACCTGGTCACGCTGTACGCGGGCACCGAGTACAAGCTCTCCGTCTGCGGCGACGACGCGCTCGTCAACGCCGACATCGTGCTGTACGACTCGCTCGGCAACGAGGTCGCCCGGGACAACACCGCCGATCGCGAGCCCGTGGTCTCGTTCAAGGCCGGCGCCACCGACACCTTCTACATCGCGGTTCACGCCACGAAGACCAAGGAAGGCGCCGGCAAGGCGGGCGTCTCGACCGCGGTCACCTACAAGTAAGGCGTGTCGGCCGGGGGCGGCTCTCGCGGCGAGCGGCTGCTGGGCGCGCTTCGCGCTTCTGGCTGTGCCTTGCCCGACAACGCGGCCGCGGTCTACGCGGTCGAGTTCACCTTGCTCCTGGTCTCCACCGCGCTCACCACGCTGGAGCTCATCGAGCTGCGTCACGCGCCGCTTTTGGTGGCGATCAAGCGGCGAACCAAGCTGGGCCCGGATGCGGCAGCGGCGCTTCTGGAGCTCGCGGAAGCGCCGGAGTTCCGCGCCCGCCTCACCGAAGCCGAGCTTGAGGCCTATGTCGCCCGCTTCGGGGACACCGCCGGGCGCGCCCTGGTGGTGCTCGAACAAGCCGACGTGGGCATGTCTGGGTTTGCCCGGCAGTATGGAGGCGGCCACGCCCTCCTGCTCCTCGATGCGCTGTTCGCCGTCTTCGCGGCTGCCGGGCCACTCGTCCGGGAGGACCTGCTCCGACTCGGCGCGGCCGCCGAGGAGCTCGGGATTGATCCCGTCGCGTTCTACACCCTCTACCGCCAGCACGACCCGGCGCTCGCCAGCGGCCGCTGGACCGTGCCCATCGAGGGCGATTCGGTGCGGATCGGTCGGTCCACGGCCGGAGATGTCCTCCTGGGCGACCCCCGGGTCTCCTCCCGGCACGCCGATCTCAAGCGCACGGGCTCCGGCTGGCGGGTGGTCGACGCCGAGTCCGGTCGCCCGACCGTGCTCAACGGCACCCCGATCACCGCGGCCCCGTTCAACCCCGGGGACGAGCTGCGGATCGGCCCGTTCGTGCTCAAGCTCACCGCCGCGGCAGACGCCCTGGAGATCTCCGGCGAGCAGGCGTTCTCCGCCCTCACCATGCGCGGGCTCACTCGGAAGATCAACGGGAAGTACCTGCTCGACGACGTGAGCTTCACCGTGTTCTCCGGCGAGGTCGTGGCGATGATCGGGCCTTCGGGCTCGGGCAAGACCACGCTGCTCAACGCCATCGCCGGCGTCACCCCGGCGGACAGCGGAAGCGTCACCCTCGACGGCCTCGACTTCCACGCGGAGCTCCGCGCCGAGCGGGAGAGCGTGGGCATCGTCCCGCAAGACGACATCGTCCATCCTGAGCTCACGGTCGAAGAGAGCCTGAATTATGGCGCGCGCCTGCGCCTTCCTGCCGCGGCCACCGACGCAGAGGTGAAGCTCGAGGTCGAGCGCGTGCTCGGAGAGCTCGGCATCGAGCACATCCGCGACTCCCGCATCGGCGACGCGCTGCGTCGCGGGATCTCCGGCGGGCAGCGGAAGCGGGTGAACCTCGGGCAGGAGCTGCTCGCCCGCTCGATGCGGGTGTTGTTCCTCGACGAGCCCACCAGCGGCCTCGATCCTCGCGCATCGCAAGACATCGTGCGGCTGGTACGCCAGCTCGCCGACCGGGGGCGCATCGTCTTCGTGGTCACCCACGACCTCACTCCCCAGATCGTCGCCCAGGTGGACCACCTGCTCGTCCTCGCGCCGGGCGGCCGCCTCGCCTACTTCGGCCCGCCCGCCGCGGCCTGTCGCTACTTCTCGGTGCCGACGCCTGACGCGATCTTCAACCGCTTCACCGACAAAAAACCTGAGGAGTGGGGCTCCGCCTACCGCGCCAGCGACGACGCACGCACCTACGTGGCGATGCGAGAGGAGCTGCGCCAGCTCCGCGAAGGCACCCTCGACCGCTCCGCGACCACCCCTCCCCCCGGCGCGATCCGCCGCCCCGGCCCGATGGAGCAGGTGGGCACCCTGGTGCGGCGATACGGCAAGGTGAAGCTCCGGGACCTCGGCGGGCTGGCCGTGCTCGTGGCCCAGGCGCCGGTACTCGCGTTGGTGATGCGCATCGTCTTTCCGCTCCCCACGCGGGAGATGATGTTCATGCTCTCGTTGTCGTGCATGTGGTTCGGCATGAGCGCTGCGGTGCGCGAGCTCATCTCCGACCGGGTGATCTGGCTCCGGGAGCGGCGCATCGGCGTGCGGCCCGCACCCTACGTGGCGAGCAAGGTCGGGGTGCTGGGCGCGCTGGTGTCGGCACAATGCGCCGGCTTCGCCTTGCTGAACCTCCTCCTCCATCCCATCCTGGTGAGCACCTATGGGTACGGGATCACGGGGTTCGTGCTGGTGTCGGCGTTCACGGGGCTGGTCGGGATGGCGCTGGGGCTCCTGGTGTCGGCCATCAACTCCAGCAGCGAGGGCGCGGTCGGGAGCCTCCCACTCCTGCTCATCCCCCAGATCGCCTTCTCCGGCATCCTCCTGAGCCTCAACCGGATGCCCCCGCTGGCGTTTCAGCTCACCAACTGGAACCCCGCCCGCTTCGCCTACGACGCGCTCTTGAAGACCGGCAACCAGCTCGGCGCCCCCCGCAGCCGCGGCCTCGACTGGGACGCCATGCAGCTCACCGGCACGCTGTACAACCTCGGCTTCAAGGGCTCCGGCGCGGACGACATGGGGCTGGGGATCCCCGCGCTCACCCTGCGGTTATCCCTGTTTGCTGCGGCGTTTCTGCTGGTGGCGCTGTTGATGGTCACCCGTCGCCGGGAGTAACGCGGGCGGTCAGCCGAGGGTGCCGACCGCGGCGCGCTGCGGCTCCTCGACCCCCGCCTCCCCAAGCGCCTGCTTCCATGCCGCGAAGCTGCCGCCCGCCTCCACCGCCCGCATCACCGCCTCGCCGGCCAGCGGCCCGCCCTGCGCGAGGCGCGCTTCGACCCAGGCCCATCGAGCGGAGGTGGGACGGACCTCCACGCGCGTGCCCCTCAGCCCCTCCCGAACCCGCTCCAGTCGCCCTTCAACTACCTTGATCCCCGCGAACTCAGCGCGATCCATCGGCGTGTTGAACTTCGGGACGAAGGGGGCGATGCCGAGCGCGGTGGGGTGGATCTCGGCGAGGCGCCGGGTGAAGGCGATGAGCTCCTCGATGTCGGCCTCCCCTTCCCCCGGTACCCCGAGCATCATGTAGACCTTCAGCTGACGATACCCATGCTCCTTCGCCGCCTCTGCGCACGCGAGCAAGTGACCTTCCGTGGTGCCCTTCTGCAACTGGCGGCGGAGGCGCTGACTTGCGGCGTCGCTGGCGACGGTGAGGGTCTGGTAGCCGCCTTTGCGCAGCAGCCGCGGAATGTCGGGCTTGAGCGCCACGCGATCCGCGCGCAACGAGGAGATGCCCACCCCGCGCCCGCTCTCGACGATGCGCTCGAGCAGCCCGACCAGCTGGGGGTGATCGCTGATCGCCGCGCCGACGAGACCGATGCGGGGCGCCTCCTCCGGGATCAACTCCAGCAGGCGGTCCGGGGACACCAGGCGCATTCCGCCGTTCGTGCTCCGGCGCATGACGCAGAACGAACACGCACGATGGCACCCCCGCTCGCCCTCCACCAGGATCATGTCGGTGAGCTCGGCCTCTCGGGTCCAGATGCGGGAGCGCGCGGGCAGGTGGGTGTCGTCCGCCTTGGCCACGGGCACGGTCGCCGCACCCTGCTCGGGCGTCCAGCCGCCCGGGAGGCTCGCCACGTGGTCGAGGGAGCCAGTATCGAAGAAGCCGGCCACCGCGGGCACGACCACATCGTCGGCTTCACCGAAGATCATCGCGTCGGCGAACGGGGCGCAGGGCAACGGGTTGGAGAAGGTGAGCGGGCCGCCGATCAGCACCTTCGGGTGCCCCTCGTTGCGATCCCGGCGCAGCGGCGGAATGCCGGCCAGGCGGAGCACCTCCACCAGTCCCGCCAGCTCGAGCTCGTAGGCCACCGAGACCGCCAGGAGCGGGAACGTTCCCAGCGGCGTCTGCGTCTCGATGGAGAGGGGGGGCAGCCGCGCCTTCCGCCACGCCTCCGGATCATCCGGGAGGAACACCCGCTCCACGCCGAAGCCCGCTTCTGCGAGCAAGGTGGCGATCCATTGGAAACCCAGCGACGACATCCCCGCGCGGTACGGCGAGGGGTAGAGCATCGCCACCCGGTCGCGGCCGCGCGGGAACGGCTCCCCGTGCTCCAGCCCCTTGCGGCGCGTCAGGGTCTCGCGGAGCGCTCGGGGGTTCACGGACCCACCCAGAACGTGAAGCGGGTCTCGCCGGGGCGGCTCTGCACGTCGACCCCGCCCCCGTGCGCTTCCGCGACCGCGCGCACCAACGCGAGCCCCAGGCCCGTGCCGCCGCGCGCCCGGTCCGTGGTGTAGAACCGCTCGAAGAGGTGCGGGAGGTGGCTCGGGTCGATGCCGGCCCCGTCGTCCACCACCACGAATCCGGGGCGAGCCCCTCCGGTCCGCTCCACCCGCACCATCGCGCCGCCGTAGCGCCGCGCGTTGCCCAGGAGGTTGGCCAGGGCGGTGTCCAACTGCTCGCGGACGCCGCGGACAGCGCCCGCGCTCCCTGCCACGGCGACCCCAGGAAAGCGAGCGGCGACCTCGTCCACGAGCGCGTCCAGGTCCAGAGGAGTGCGTACGCCGCCTTCTTCCGCGCGGGCGAGCCGGAGCAGGCCTCCCACGAGGTTCGAGAGGCGGTCCAGATCGCCGAGGGCGTTGTCGAGGAAGCGGGCGCGCTGCTCCGGCGGCATCTCGTCATCGTCCCGGAGGAGCTCGATGGTGCCGCGCAGCGCCGAGACCGGAGTCTTGAATTCGTGGGAGACATTGCCCGCGAATTCGGTGATGTAGGCGACCCGGGCGCGGAGCCGGGCCGCCATCACGCCCATCGCCTCGGCGAGCAGGGCCGTCTCGAGGATGCGCGAGCCCCTCGCGTCCGCCAGCGTGGCTTCGTCGAGCGCCTGCCCCGAGGCGATGCGCTCGCTCACCCGCGCCAGCATCCGCAAGGACCGCGACGCACGCCACCCGGCGAACAACGCGAGCGCCGTGGTGAGGGAGAGCGCGACCACTGCCCCTCCGGTGAGCCGCGGCGCCATCTGCCAGAACGTCTGCCACTCCTCCCGGGGGGTGCGCGAGAGCACGACCGCGCCGATCACCTTCCCCTGCGCCTCGATCGGCACCGCCACGAAGACCCGGATGTCGGCGTGGCGAGCCGGGGTGCTGTAATCGTCGGGCCCGAGCCGACGCACTTCGGCGACGCGGGGACGCGGCTTGATGGCGAGGCCCTCCGCGCCTTCGAGCGCGGTCCGCACCTCTGCGTCGTCGGAGAGGTCCTCACCGACGACCCCGCCGCTGGTGGCGATCACCACGCCCGCGTCGTCCACGATGCGGATGCCGGAGAGCGTCTGCGCCTTGGCCGCGGCCAGCATCTCGGAGAGGCGCTCCGGATCGCCCATGCGCTCTTCGGCGACCATGGCGATCAGGGCACCTTGATGCTGAAGGTCTTCCCGCGTCTGGTTGACGAGGTCCCACGCGAGGGCGCCGGTGCCGAGCAGCGCGAAGAGCGGGAGGGTGAGCACCAGTACGTAGCTACCCAGGAGCCAGAGCTGGAGCGGGAGGCGAGGGAGGAGCGGGAAGCGGGTCAACCCGGGGCGCTCCGGGTCACGCCTGGAGCCGGTAGCCGAGCCCGTGGACCGTCTCGATGGGATCGAGGCCTTCTTCCCGGAGCTTGGCCCGGATCCGGCGGATGTGACTGTCGAGCGTCCGCTCCGCGAGGTGATAGCCCTCGCCGTAGGCGCGGTCGGTGAGGTCTTCGCGGGTGTACGCCCGCCCCGGACGCGTCATCAGCACCTTCAGCAGGCTGAACTCGGTGACGGTGAGCACGACCTCGTGCGGGCCGGCGGGCTGGTCGACCCAGAGGCGGTGCTCGGCGAGGTCGAGGCGGAGGCGGCCCGACCGCAGATCGGCGGGCTCGTCGGCGTCGCGCGGGGCGGGGCGCGCGCGGCGGAGCACCGCCTTGACCCGCGCGCAGAGCTCGCGCGTGGAGAACGGCTTGGTGAGGTAGTCGTCGCCGCCCATCTCCAGGCCGAGCACCCGATCGAGCTCCTCGTCGCGGCTGGAGAGGAAGACGACGGGCACCGTGCTCTTCCGCCGCAGCTCCCGGCACGCCTCCAGGCCGTCCATCCCGGGCATCACGATGTCGAGCACCACCAGCTCGGGGGCCTCCGCCGCGACGAGGCGGAGCGCCTCGGCCCCGTCCTTCGCTTCGCGCACCTCGTGCCCGTCGCGGGACAAGGCGTACCGGAGCACTTCGCGGAGGCTGGGGTCGTCGTCGACGACGAGGATGCGCGCCATGAGGGAACCCGGATCAGTCGCAGGAGTAGTCGGTGACGGTGAGCTCGTCGATCCGGTGTTCGTTGGTCTCGCCGCCGGTGCCCGCGGTGAACCCCACGAAGGCGGAGAAAGCGTAGTTCCCGGGGATGTCCTGGTCGAGGTACAAGACCCCGTCGATCGCCACGCTGACGTGCGGGGCGACCACGCTGACTTCCACGTAGTGCCAGCCGGTGTCCTCCATCTCGGGGAGCGTGGCCCAGGCCTGGTACGCGTCGACGTCGCCGTCGAAGGTGAAGGCGAGGTGGTCCTCCGCCGTCGGGTCGACCCCGCCGTTGTAATACGTGTCGATCTCCAGGGTCCACCCGGGGAGCGCCGGACCGGCCGTACAGTCCGCGCTGCCGCCGTACCCGATGCCGCAGCCCGTGCCGCCGAGGAACGTGGCGTAGCGGGCGGTGTCGAGCGCGGTCAACGACAGCCCGTCCGCCCCGGTGCCGCCGCCGATGTAGACGTAGAAGTCGATGTCGACGTTGTCGGCGTTGACCGGGCTCGACGTCTCGAACGCGCTGCCCACCTGGTTGGTGGTGGCCGGGGTAAGCAACAGGTTGGAGCTGCCCGCATCCCACGCGGCGGACCCTTCGTAGTGCCACGCGGAGAGCGCGAGCGCATCGTAGGTGTTGGCGCCGTCCTGGCAGATGTCCGTAGAGGCCGAGCCGGTGGCGCCGCAAGCGTCGGTGGCCGTCAGCGTGACGCCCTGCGGACCCGCCGAACGGCTCGAAGCGGCCCAATTCCAGGTGGTGGTGCCGTCGGCCGCCGGGCTCCCCGAGCCGATGAGCCCGTCCACCCCTCCGAGCCACTCGACGCTGAGGGTTTCGGCGGGATCTTCGGCGTCGGTGGCGCTGCCTTCGAGGAGGTAGTCCGCACCTTCGGCGAAGATCACCCCGGAGGTTGGCGCGGCGATGGAGACGGTGGGCGGCGTGTTGAGCGCGGCGAGGAGCGGTACGTCCACCCGGGGATGGACCGGGTCGTCCGAACGCACGATGAGGTTCGCCTCCCCTGCCGTGCCTTCCACCTCGATGATCGTCGACTCGCCGGACGCCAGCACCAGCGGCAGGGAAGGCGCGGAAGTGACCGTCCACCCATCGCCCTCCACCGCCACGTCGGCGATCGTGAGCGCTCCCTCCCCGTCGTTGCGGACACGGACCTCCTGCTCGGTCGCCGCGCACAAGCCCGTGGCTTCGATCGACCCGGGGTCTACCGAGATCGCCGGTGGATCAACCTCGGTCACCGGCCGTTTCTCGTTGATGCCGTAGTCGGAGCACCCGAGGAGGACGAGGGCGAGGACGGACGCACGCATCCCCGGATCGTACCGCGGATCCGCGCTCAGCTCAGGCCGTGCTTCTTACGGACTTCGCGCATCGCGCGATTGAGCGCGTCCTGGCGCTCCACCGAGCCTTCCTTGATGTTCTTGATCCGATCCTCGGCTTCGGAGCGGAGCGCGCGCTCGTCGACATCGAAGCCTTTGATCACCTCGATGATCTTCTTGAAGAGCTCGCGATCCTCGGTGAAGACCTCGCCCACGAAGTTGGAGATCATGAAGTTCTCGATGAACTGGCGGGCGAGGTACCGATCCACCTCGTCGCCCGTGGGGTGGCCCCACTGCTCACAGATCTCACCCTTGACCTTTCCGTACTGATCGAACGGGATGTTCTTCCGCTCCATCGCCTCGCGGACGGCCTCGCGCAGGTCGTTGTCGCGGCGGAGGTACATCTCCATGATCGCCACCAGGTCGCTCGCCGCCTCTTCCTTGTCGGTGTTGGCGACCTCGATGTCCCCATCGACGGAGAGGCGCTCGATCACGGCGTGGGCGATCGGGGCGATGCGGGCGCGGTAGAGCTTCATGGTCGCACCAAGAGGGGTCGCCGTATACCCCGTGCCCCGGGCGCACGCTACCGTCAGGTGATGACGCTCCAGGCCGCCTTCACCCGGTCGAGGTCCAGCGGCATTACGGTGACGCCCCGAGGAAGATCGCCGGTGAGCTCCGTCTGGGGGATGAACCCCTCGCGGATCTTCGCCTGGACGAACATCTGGTAGGCGCGATCAAGGTTACCGCCGGTGTCGTACGCATGCAGGTCGATGAGGCGCGTCCCGTACGGGCGGCCAAAGACCACGCGCTCCCGCTCCACGAAAACCGCGTAGCCGTTGAGCAGGAAGCCGAAGTCCACGGCCGGCGCCTTGCGCGGCCGCGCGGGAGCCTGCGTGGTGGCCGACACGTGTGGTTCTCCCTCGAACCGAGGGACCGAGAACCCCTCGTTGGCGACCTCCAGCCGGCGGGACATCGCCGAGGGGCTGTCGGAGACGTCCTCGGCCACGCCGAAGCCCACCGCCCCTTCGAAAAAAGCGGGCGGCGGGGCGGTCGGCGGCGGCGCATCCCGATCCCCGACGGGCACGCCGAAAATGTTCGCCAGGTCGTCCGCGGGGGCGGGTGGCTTGGGCGGCGGCACGACGGGCGCCACAGACGCCGGGACTGAACCAGCGGGCGTTGGCGCGCTGGGGCCGAAGCCGAACGGGTCGCCGGAAGGGGCCGCGGCGGACGGGCCGCTGGCCACACCGAACGGGTCGCCGCCCGACGCGAAGGGATCGCCTCCGCCTGCGAAAGGATCACCCGAGCGCGAGGTGGTCGCCGACGGTTCGCTCCCCGCGGACGCGGACAAGAAGCCAGCCGTGTCGGGGGCCGGCGCCGCGAGTGGACCTGTCGACGCCTTCGGCGCGACGTCGGGCGGCGAGGCCGCGGGGGTCGCCGCAGGCCGGGGACGACGAACCTCATGGCCTCCCGATGAAGCGGACGCCGGATCGTCGGCCGCCTCTGAGGCGGCGGGGGGGAGCGACGTGCGCGTACCGGTCGACGAGGCGCGAGGCGGGGGAGAGGCCACCGACGGGCGCGGTGTCCGAGAGACCTCGTAGCCCCCGGTCTCTCCGCCCGATGTCGGCCACGACGGGGTCGGCGCGGGGGACGGCGACGCCGGCGGAGGGGGGGAGGCCGCGGGGGGGGGCGCCGACGAAGGAAGGGCCGGCGAGGTAGCCCCGGGGACGGCCACGACCGGGGACGCCAGGGCGGGCGCCGCCGCCAGCGCCACCCAATCCGCCTCCGCATGAGCGCTCGCGTTGTACGCTCCGCTGACCCCAGCGACCGGGACAAGCGCGATCACCTCGGCCTCGACGTCCCATGCGTCGGTGACGGGCGCGGGGCGCGCGCCTTGGACGGCCTGCAGGCCCAGCGCGCGGAGCGCGTCGACGACGGACGCGTCCAAGACCACGCCCTCTCCCGCGAGCACGCCTTCCTCCAACCCTACTGGGGCGAGGACGGGTGGGAGCTCCGCGCCGTGAGCCGCGTGGGGCAGGCGGCGCAGGGCCGCGTTCACCGCGGCTCCGCTGACGCGGACCGAGCCGCCGTCGGTGCCCCCGTTGACCTCTCCATGAGCGACGGAAGCGCCGGGGACGGGGAGCCCAGCGGCGGGCCGATTCCGTAGGGACAACGCGAATCGAAGCGCGGCGAGCGGCTCCGCAAACACGAACAGTGCGCACTCACCCGCGTGAGCCCAGATCGCCGCGTTCCGGACCGACGCGCCCCAACCCGCCACCGCCTGGTCCACCTCGGCTGCCAGCGCGACCGGCTCCGCCACGGCGGCGCGCATCGCCCCGAGCGACACCGCCACCACCGTGCCCACCGCAGGCGCCGACCGCGGCACCAGGAAACGCCGTTCGATCGTTCCTTCCACGGCCGGGCCGATCGCGGCGATCACCAGGGAGTACACCTCCCACACGTCATAGGCGCGAAGGGCGTCGTGCAACGTGGACGCGAAGCCGACGCCGACCTCCGGCCGCAGCAGGTCCGCCGCGAGCTCAGGGGCGATCCCTGCGTCGCGAAGCTCGGCTTCGCCCACGAACCGAGAGAGGCGGGGGAGCAGCGCGGTCCAGGCGTCGGCCTCGACCCGAAGCGAAGCGACGGCGGCCTCCACCCCCATGGCCAGCAACCGTGGGGCGCAAAAGCGCATCCCGAAGGCGTGATCTTCTGGCGTACCCCGCCGCCCCGCGAGGCGTTCGAGCACCCCGCCCGCCGCGCGGTCGAAGGCCACGACGGCGCCCTGAAGGCGCTCCACGGGGACGGGGACCGCGAGGGCACCCGCGAGGAGCAACACATCGGACGGGAGAACAGAACGGTCGAAGACCCAGGGCAACGGCGAGGCCGCGAGCCGCGTGAGCAACGCCGGGACGCGGACCCCGTGCCTGGCGAGGTCGAGACACGCGGCGGCGAGGCGCGCTTGGAGCTCGTCGGCCACCCGGGCCAGAGCACGTCCCCGCTCGTAGGGGGGCAGCGCCCGCAGCGCCTTGACCGGCTCCGAGAGGCCGGATCCAGGCGTCGCGAGGTGCCGCGCCGACAAACGGGCCAGCTCCAGCCCCGCCATCGCCGCCCCGCCGGTGGACACCGAGGCGCCCTCCGCGATGACGCGGCGCAGCGCCTGAGTGAGCGCGTCCGTCTGGAGTCGAGCCGCACGTTCGTCGTCGGCCTCGGGGCGCAGATCGGCCAAGGCAGCATCGAGCGAGGCGCGGATGACCCGTTCGACGGAGCCGGCGAGCACCTGGGTGCACGCGACAGGAAGCGTGACGGGTCGGTCCCCTGGACCGGGATCCACCGCCGGCAGTCCCTCCATGAGCTCGGGAACCAGGGCGAGGGCGTGGCCGGCGGGGTTCGACCCCTCGGTGGCCCATCGTGCGCCGCGCATCAAGCGGGAGACGAGGTCGAGACTCAAGGGGGCGCCTCCGCCCCCATCGTACTCTTGTTCGCCTGCGCGGGGTCGCCACCCAGGAAGGAAATGAGGTCGAAGCCCCCGGGTGGCTCCTCGATCGGCGCTCCACCCTCGACGCACAGCGGAGCGCGCGACGCGGGCTCCGCGGACTGGGGGCAGGGCACCACGGCCCGGGGCGGCTGGGTCCCCACGCGGACGAAGCTCCCGCCGCCCGACCAGGGCACGCATCCGGCCCCATCCGCACACCACGGCAATTCGGCGCGCCACGTGCCTTCGCGAACGCCCGCCCGGTCCACGCGCACGGTGGCCGTGAGCGTTCCGGCAAGCGAGACCCCAGGGACCTCCTGGGCGCCGACGTCCGCCGCCCAGCTCCAGGTGTCCGCCTTCTTCACCCATCCGCCTCGCGCGACGAGTCGCGCCGGGCGCCTCGCCACCGTCCCCATGGGCCAACCGGTGAACAAGTCCCGTTCTTCGTCGAGGTGCGGGGAGAAGGCCGGCCAGAACCCTGCGAAGCGGACCCGCTCTTCCACCGGCCACGCGCCCAGTCCGCGGAGCTGCACCACCTCACCCGTCGGGAAGGTGCGGAGCTCCACGCAGAGCCCAGGTGCATCGAGGCAGACCAGCCAGCCGACGGTCCCATCCGGGAACTCCCTCGCATACTGGCGAGTGAGTCGCTCAGCCGGCGCGCTTGCTGAGGCGCGCAGCTCGTAGACCGTAGCCTCTTGCTCCTCCGCGCGGCCGGCGGCGCCGTGCGGGAGGCAGGCCGCGAGGGCCCACAGGATCATGAGTCGCGGAGCGCCCGGAGCTTGGCTTCATCCACGAGGATCACTCGCTTGCCCTCGGTCTGGATGAGGCCATCCTTGCGAAGATCGAGGATGGCGAAGCTCACGGTCTCGCGGGTGGCGCCGATGAGGCTCGCGATCTCCTTGTGGGTGAGCTTGAGGTTCACGATGCGGCCGCGGCTGTCCCGCACGCCGAAGCTGTCGCCCAGATCCAGGAACAACGCCGCGAGCCGCGAATGCGCGCTCTTGAAGAGCAAGCTCTCCACCCGGTTCTCGAGGCGCTGACGGCGCTCGCCGACGAGCCGGACCATGCGCATCGCCAGCGGCGGATGGCGCATCATCGCCTTCACGAAGTCTTCCTTGGGGATGGCGAGGAGCTGGGTGTCTTCGTAGGCCTCGCACGTGGTGTCGTGCGGGGTCTCGTTGACCAGGCCGAGCTCGCCGATGAGGGCATCGCGGGTGTGGAACCCGAGGGTGAGCTCCCGGCCTTCATCGTTGGTCTTGCTGAGCTTCACGATGCCAGCGCGCACGATGTAAATCGTGCCGCAGGCATCGCCCGGCTCCCAGACCTTTGTGCGGCGGCGAAGGTCGAGAGACTCGCTCACCTGGTCCAACAGCTCATGCTCCCGCTCGGAGAGATCGGCGAGCATCGTCGTCTGGCGGATGAACCAGGCCTTGGTCTTGGTGATCACGGACGCCTCATTCGCGCCGGTCCGGCGCAGCAGACTATGTAACGCAGGGGCGGCCACGAAGAGGAGGCGGAGGTGGGCGGGAGGGGGTCAAGCGTACAAGACGCGGTCGTGCTCGCGGCCGGGGCTTCCACCCGGATGGGTCGACCCAAGGCGTTGTTGGAGGTTGGGGGGGGCCCGCTCCTTCTCCACCATGTACGCACGTTCTCAACGCTCGGCCTCCGCGTCCACGTCGTCCTCGGCGCGTATGAAGCGACGCTTCGGGCGGTCCTTCCGGACCACGTCACGGTTCACCACAATCCTGCGTGGGCCACCAGCGGCCCGGCGGAGTCCGCCTTCGTGGCGCTCCAGGGGCTGGGTCCCGCGCTCGTGACGCCGGTGGACGTGCCGCCTGCGCGCCTCCCGGACCTCCAGCGGTTGCTCGATGCGGACGGCCCAGCCCTGCTCCGACACTGCGGCGTGGACGGCCACCCGGTCCGCCTCGATCCGCCTCACCCCCAGCTGCGACTCGACGAGCGCCTCCGAGGCGCCCTGCGCATCGAGACGGACGATCCCGACATCGTGCGCAACCTCAACACCCCCGCGGAGTGGGCGGCCTGGCTCGCGGCGCAAGGTCCGCCGTATTCAGGTCAATTTTAGCCCGATCTGGGCGAGGCGCGCGGCCCGCTGCCTACACGGGCGGGAGCTGCGGCGCCTCGCGGTGCCTCGGCGGCAAAAGCCGGCGACCCCGGACACCTTGCGGTGTCCGGGGTCGTGGTTGGCATCCGGGCTGGATGGGGGCGGATCCCCTTCAGAGAACGGCCCGAGGCGCGCCTTTCGGCTCGCTT
>CAIXRH010000007.1 GCA_903921785.1 uncultured Pseudomonadota bacterium | reverse complement strand
GCCGCGATCGCGGCGTCCACCCCGCCGACCGGGCCGAACTCGGCCGGGAGCGCCACGTTCTGCCGGACGGTGCGCCACGGCAGCAGCGACGGGTCCTGGAACACGAAGCTCACCCGCGCTGCGGCACGCTCCACCGTGCCGGCGGAGAGCGGCCGCAGCCCGGCGATCACCCGCAACAACGACGACTTCCCGCATCCTGACGGGCCCAGGAGCGCGGTGATCGTGCCGGACGCGACCTCGAGGTCGAACCGGTCGAGGATGGGGGTGCCGCCCGGGCCCCAGGTGGCGCCCCGGAGGCTGACCGCCGCCGCGCTCAAGCGCCGATGAGCGAACGGCTGGCGCCGCCGCGGAGCGTGATCGTCTCCACCTCGCCGGGCGACTCAGCGCCGCGCATCTCCATGCAGAGCTGCCGGGCGCGCAGGCGAACGGCGACCGGGCCGCCGAGCGTGGCGTGGAGGTGGTCTGCGAGCTGGGCGCCGAGGCGCTCCTGGAGCTGCGGCTGCCGGGCGAAGTGGCGGAGGGCGCGGGCGACCGCCCCCAAGCCAGCCAGCTTCCCCGCCGGGATGTACACCACCTCGGCCTCGCCGAAGAACGGCAGGAGGTGATGGGCGCACAGGCTGTGGAACGGGAGTCCGCGGAGGCGGACCTCGTCTTCCCCGGGGGCATCGAACGTGTCGAGCGGCGGGGGTGGCTTCCCCGGCTGGAACTCTTCGAGGACCGACAACCACCGGGCGGCGGTGCCGGCGCCCTCCGGATCGTCCTTGAACCCGAGGTTCTCCAGGGCCCGGTCGATGGCGGCGACGTCCCGCGGCTTCACGCGCTTCATCTCCAGGGCATACCACGGCGGCGCCGCGGGAGGGATGGGAGGGAGGCCGTAGGCCGACCGGACAGCCCGGTGGCCGGCCTCCGGCCGGGCACCCGCCGAAACCGACGGGGCCGCCGTGGAGGGTGCCGCTCGTCCCCGCGCCAACCGCGCCGCCGCCGCGGTCACGGCTACGAGATCCGCCATCCGCGCCCGATCGGCGCTCGCGAAGCCCCACCCCGGCGACCCAGCCGCCGCGCCGCGGATTAGGCGTCCGCACCCAGGAGTGGACGTGTCCGACGGTGGCGAAGGAGCCCGCGCGCTCCACGAGGCGATGTCGTTCTTACAACGCGGAGAGATGGCCCGGGTCCGCCCCGCCGCCCTCGTCGCGCTCGAAGCCTTCACCGGCGCGGGCGATCGCACGGGCGCCGCCGCCGCGCACCAGGTGGCCGCCATCGCTTGTGTGGCCACCAACCAGCTCTCCGACGCGATGCAGCACATCGACTCGGGCATCCTCCTGCGCGAGAGCACGGGCGACGCCGAGGGCGCCGCCGGCCTCTGGCAGGAGCGCATGGAGCTCTGCCTCCGCGTCGGCGACCTCGCCAGCGCCCGCGACGCCGCGATCCGCCAGGTGGAAGCCTGGAGTCGCACCACCGAGACCGAGGGCCTCGCCCACGCCCGCCACCAGCTCGCCCAGCTCCTCCTCGAGCTCGGCGACGACGGCCGCGCCGAGGCCGTGGTGCAGGAGGCGCTCTACGCGCTCGACCCCACCGCCCACTCCCGCGCCCGCTCGGCGTTGTACCTGCTCTACAGCAACCTCTGGCTCGCCCGGGGCGACCACGAGCGCGCCCTCGCCCAGGCCCGCGAGGGGCTGACGATGGCCCGCGCCGCCAAAAGCCGCGCCGCCGAGGTCGACGCGATCCAGCAGTGTGGCGTCGTGCTCGCCCAGGGTCCGGACCGGGCCGCCGCACGCAAGGCGCTCAACGAGGCGCTCGTCGGCCGGGAATTGCTCAAGGACCTGCCCGGGCGCGCCGCCGTGCTCCGCGAATTGGCCTCGGTGGAGCTCGCGCTCGGCCAGGTGGACGAGGCGATCGACCACCTTGGCTACGCCGCGCGCACGCTCAAGGACGTGGGCAACGTGGTCGGGGAGATCGCCATGCTCCAGGCGCTCGCCGAAGCGGCCGAAGGCTCGGGGAAGACCGCCATCGCGATCGACGCCGCCCGCGACCTGGTGGACGCCGCCGGCCGCACCGGGGACCGCGAAGCCGAAGCCGGCGCGTGGTTCATGCTCGCCACCCGCGCCGCCGGGGCCGGAGAGCTGACGTTGGCCCGAAAGGGGTTCCGCACCGCCACCGACATCCAGGAGGTGCTCGGGCTCGCCCATGAAGCGGCGGTGAGCCAGGGCATGCTCGGGCAGGTGCTCGCCGCCATGGGCGAGGTGGACGAGGGGCGCCAGCTCCTCCGCGCGAGCCTCGAGCGCCTGGACGCGCTCGGCAGCGAAGCCGCGGAGACGGTGCGCGAGGTCCTGGCGGAGATCGAGGGGTAGCGGGGCGGTCCGCCGGGCGCGCTGCACGTTAGTCCCGGGCGCCATGTCGCCGCTCGCGCTCCTGTTCTTCGTCTCCGGCGCGGCCGGCCTGATCTACGAGTCGATCTGGAGCCGCGAGCTCCATCGCATCTTCGGCACGAGCCAGTTCGCGATCGCGACGGTGCTCGCGGCGTTCATGACCGGGCTCGCGCTCGGCGGGGCGCTGGGGGCGAAGTACGCGCCGAAGGTGCAACGGCCGCTGCGGGCGTATGCGGGGCTGGAGCTGATCATCGGGGCGTTCGCCCTGGTCTTCCCCCTGCTCTTGCGGGCGATCGAGCCGCTGTACCTGTGGTTCTGGAGCACGTTCTCGCCCGGCGTGGTGTCCTTCGGCGTGTTCCAGTTCGTGGTGCTCGGCGTGGTGCTGCTCCTCCCCACGGCGTGCATGGGCGCCACGTTGCCGATCCTGGTCCGACTTCCTGAAGATCGGGGCGGCGGCGCGACCACGGGGCGGCTCTACGCGATCAACACGATCGGCGCGGTGATGGGCACCTGGCTCGCGGGGTTCTGGTTCCTCCCCGGGCTCGGCGTGCAGCACACCACCTGGCTGGCCGCCGCCACCAACGTGATCCTGGCGTTCGCGGCCTGGCGGCTCGACGTGGCGCGTAACGCCGCGGGCCTCCTCCCGGGCGCCGCCGAGCCTTCCGAGGAGGGCGACGGTTCCGCCGGTCTCGCGGACATCGCGGGCGGTAAAGCCGTCGCCGCGGCCGCGCCGCCCCCCTCCCCCACCCCCGTCGACACGCCCGACACCCCGTGGTTGATCATCGCGGCCCTCGCCGGCTTCTCCTCGCTGGGCCTCGAGGTGGCGTGGTTCCGGCTGATGTCGCTCATCCTCGGGGCGAGCACCTACGCGTTCTCCGTGATGCTGCTCGCCTTCCTCCTCGGCATCGGCACGGGCGGGGAGGTCGGCGGTCCGGTCGCCGACAAGCTGGCGAAGCGCGGCCGCATCGCCCTCGGCGTGGCGGGCGCGCAGGTGGCCGTCGCCACGCTCACGTGGTTGGCGATGTGGGGCTGGGGCGAGCTGCCGATGGTGTTCATCCGGGTCTACTTCTCGATCCAGGAAGCGGCCGACACCCTGCTCTGGCCCGCGAAGTGCCTCATCGCCACCGCGGTGATGGCGCCGCCCGCGTTCTTCATGGGCACCACCTTCCCGCTCCTGGTGCGGGCCGCCCGCGGCGCAGACCTCAGCCGGGCCGTGGGCCGGGTGTACTCGGCGAACACTGTCGGGTCGCTGCTCGGGGCGTTCCTGGCGGGCTTCGTGCTCCTGCCCTACCTCCACGTGCGCGGGACGGTGCTCTTCTGCATCGTGATGAACCTCGCGGGGGCGGTGGGGGCGATCTACGCGGGGCGGAAGACGCTGGCGGGGTCGGTGGGCGCGGCGACGGGCGGCGGCGCGGCG
>CAIXRH010000006.1 GCA_903921785.1 uncultured Pseudomonadota bacterium | reverse complement strand
TGGCGTGGACCAGGACTGCGACGGCCACGATGGGCCATGGACGTTGGACACCGGCGGGGACTGCCCGGACCTCTACGTCACCGACACCGGCGACACCGCCGACACCGGCGCCGTGGACACCGCCGACACCGCGACGATCGACACCGCCGACACCAGCGCCGCGAATGACGACACTGCCCGCACGCCGCGCGACCCCGGCTGCGGCTGCGACACCCCCGCGAGTCCGGGCGCCCCGGCGGCCGGGGCGCTGCTCGCGCTCGCCGCGGCGTTTGCGACCCGCCGCCGGGCGTAGGCGACACTCGGGCCGCGCCTCCCGCCCGGGGAGCCATTCTCCCCCCGGCGGCTCCTCGACCGCCGACGGCTCCGGTCCGGCACGCCGGGGCACCCGCGCCGCTCCTTGGGCACGGGGATCGGCGCTACGATGCCCCGGCGATGTGGATCGCCTCGCCGTAGAGGAGGAGCTTCTCGGTGAGGGTGGTCTTCCCCGCGTCCGGGTCGGAGATGATCGCGAAGGTGCGGCGGCGGCCGGCTTCGGTCCGCAGGGTGTCGAGCTCGTCCATGGCGGGCGGCCGCTAACCCGGGATGGGGGGGGCGGGGGGGAAAGGTGGAAGGGGCGGCGGGGGCGGAGCTCGGGGGACGGGGCGGAGCGCGGTCGGGAGGGTGAGGCCGACGAGCGGACGCGCAGGCGGGAGGCCGGGCGGTGCCGCCGACGGTCGGGGTGACGATCAGGGTCCCACCTCCCGTCCCTCCTCGACCGTCGCGAGCCATGACAAGCGTCGGCGGGCGCGATTGGCGAGGTTGATGCGAGCGTGCGGCGCGGGCCCGGGCTACGGTGTCGTATGGGCACGGCGACCGGGTTCGGGGTTGGGGCGCGTCGGCGGGCGGTGCTCGGGGTTGGCGCGGTGCTGGCCCTCGTCGCCCCAGGGGTCGGCCTCGCCGCCGATCCGGACCTCGCGATGAACCGGACGGAGATTGTCGGGGAGCAGACGGGGTGGGACCCGCCGTTCTTCGGGTGGCGTGGCGGGGGCGGTGACTTCGACGGCGACGGATTCGCAGACCTTGCGACAGGCGAACCTGGGATAGATCTGGTGTTGGTCTACTCGGGTTCGCCGCGGGGCATGCCGCGATCGCCGACCGCGACGTTGAAGGCCACCACCTTCACCCCCGCTACGGACGGCGACTACGGAATTTCGTTCGCGGTCGCCGACATGAACGCCGACGGGTACGACGACCTTGGCGTCGGGGTCAACGGCTCGGCCGGCCAGTTCGCCGTGTACCTCGGCGGTCCTGGAGGGCCAGGCGTGGAGTCGGAGCGGGTGTTCTCTCGGCCTGTGGATGGCGTAGAAAGCGACGATCGGGATTTCGCTCAGTCGGCCTCCAGCGGGGGCGACATGGATGGCGACGGGTATGAGGAGATGTTGGTTGCCGACCCCTACTGGGGCGATGACCCGAGTTCGCACGTGGCGCCCCGCGGCGCGTTGTTCGTGTATTCGGGTGGGCCCAATGGTCCGGACCCGTGCCCGCACCTGTTGGCCAACCGCCTCGTCGCCGACGCCAACTACTCGAGGGCGTTCGGGACCATCGGCAGCGGCGATCTGAACGGAGATGGGTACTCCGACGCGGCGGCCTCCTGCCTCCAGTGCGCAACCGGGGGGCGTTCCCCGTACCTGTTCGCGCTCGGTGCCGTCGATTGGAACATCGAGGTCGAGTCTGGCGATCTCGATGCCTACGTCGCCGCCGTGGCGGGTGACCTCGACGCGGACGGGTTCGCGGATCTGGCGCTCACCTCCTGGGGCGGCGACATCTTGCCCGACGCCGAGGGTGGGACGGTGATCGTGTACGGCTCGCCCTCCGGGCCCGATCCGAGCGCCGCGACCTGGATCGCCGAGGAGAGCCTCGATCTCGGGAGCGCCGGTGACGTGGATGCGGACGGATTCGACGACCTGGCGCTGATCGAGGACGAGGGGGTTCGCATCCTGTTCGGCTCGCCAACGCACGTCGAAGCCCCGTCATCACGCTGGCTCCCCGTCACGCCCACAGAGTCCGGTTACACCGTGGCGGCCACGGTGGTGGGTGCGTTCGACATGAACGGAGATGGTCGATCTGAGGTGGTGATCGGAGACGGTGACTACTGGGACGGCAAGGGCCGCCTCCTCGTCGACTCCCCCGTCTGCACCTGGTACGCCGACGCCGACGCCGACGGCCACGGCGACCCTGCGGTCACCCAGGCCACCTGCCACGACGCTGGCGCCGGGTGGGTCGCGGTGCCCGACGACTGTGACGATGCCGACGCCGCGCGCTCCGGCTCGGTCTGGTTCCCCGACACCGACGGAGATGGCTACGGCACAGGCCAGGGTGTCCTCGCCTGCGAGCAG
>CAIXRH010000005.1 GCA_903921785.1 uncultured Pseudomonadota bacterium | reverse complement strand
CTGGGTGCCCGTGGCGAGGTCGATCCAGGTGAGGCCGTCCACCGAGCCCTGCACGACCACCTGCGCGGTGGGGGCGTTGCCGCCCGCGACGTTGAGGCTGACGACGCACTTGTAGTCCTGCGCGGCGTCGGTCTGGCCGTCGTTCTGGTCGGGCAGGATTCGGTAGGGCGTCCCGTCGGTGGTGACCGCGACCTGGGCGGTGCTCAGGATGTTGAGCAGTTTGGAGCTGTAGCGGTTGGCGTAGCACTTCATGGCGGCGGCCCTCGGGAATCAGAGGTGGAGGAGGAAGACGAGGCGGTAGGCGTAGGTGCCCGCGGGCAGGGTCAGCCGCACCGTGGCGGCGTCCCCGATGGGGGCGCCGGGCATCGGCTGCTGGTCCGCGCGGTACTCGCCGCGGGAGGTGGCGTTCGCGTCGAGGAGCTCGACCGTCGCCGTGGAGAGGAGGGTGTTGTCGGACAACTCGAGGCGGGCGAACTTCGCCCACGGCGGCGGCACGACATCGACCGTGGTGGGGGCCGCGACCTGGCTGATGCCGCCGCGCGCCGTCCACTGGTTCTCGGTGTCGCAGTACCCGTCGGCGATGGCGGCGCGGGCCTGGATGTTGGCGGACGTGGAGAGGTTGGCGCCGAAGACCTGGATCATCGTCGCGTGGACGCAGAGGCGCGTACACTTGGGCACGTTGACCAGCGCGGTGCGGAGCGCACCCCCGCCGCCGGACCAGACGATGCGGGCCTCCCAGGGGATGCCCTCGTCCGACCAGAGGTCGAGGATGCGCCAGTCGCCGTCGCCGGCGCCCTCGGAGTGGGCCGTGAGCACCTCGCCCTCGGTCCCGGCCGACCCGGCGGTCGTCGAAGCGGTCAGCTTCGCCGTGCCGGAGCGGCGGGAGAGCTTGCAGGCGCCCACGGCTCACCCCGCCCGATCAGCAGCGGACCGAGCGGACGCGCACCTTGCCGTAGAAGCTGAGCTTCAGGGCGGTGGTCGTCGAGCCGGCCGTGTAGTTGATCGTGACGGGCACGCCGGCCTTGAGCACGCGGCCCTCGAACCCGGGACCGTGGTACGCGGTCGGGGCGAGGAGCGCGGCGTCGAGGTTGTCGAGCACCACCGGGTCGTCGCCCGAGATGATGGTGTTGATCGTCGCGCTGGTGTCGCCCGTCGCGAAGATCTTGGACAGGTGGAGGCTGGTCCGGGGCGTGAGGGTCACGCTCATGGACTGGCCCACCGCGGTGGCCACGCTGCCGGCGACGGTGACGTTGCGCTGCACGATCTTCCCCTTGCGGTGCTTGCGGACCTGACGCTGGAGGCGCTGCTCGCGCCGCTTGAGGCGGACTTCCTTCCGCTTGATGCGGCGGAGGCGGCGCTCCTTCGGGGTGAGCCCCACCTCGTCGCCGAGGTCGTCCCCGAGGTCATCCCCGAGGTCGTCGCCCAGGTCGTCGCCGAGGTCATCGCCCAGGTCGTCGCCGAGGTCATCGCCCAGGTCGTCGCCGAGGTCATCCCCCAGCTCGTCGTCGAAGTCGCCGTCGTCGTCGTCGTCGAGGTCGGCGCCGAAGGTCGGGAGCGAGCGGGGGCGGACGCCGTCGGGGGCCGCGCGGAGGGAGGTGCGATCGACGAGGCACTCGCCGTTCGCGGTGAAGGTCACGAGTGCCCAGAGGGGTGCGGTCATCGGAGTTGTCCTTGGTGGAGGGATGGAGGCGGTGAGGGGTGGAAGGGGTGGGGCGTGGCTGGCTGGCTTCAGGCTGGCTGGCTGGCCCCGTGGAAGGGGAGGATCAGTCCCGCTCGCGGATGAAGCGGCCCCGGCGACGGCCGGAGACCTCCTCGTCGTCCTCGGCGGGGCGGCGGTGCGGGCGGCGGTGGCGGCGGCCCTCGACGGACTCGCCCTCGGTGCCGGGGGTCATGCGGACCATCCGGGCGATCTCGCCGATGTCGTCGGCCGCGATGGCGCGGGTGGGGACGCCGGCCGCGACGGGAACCGGGGCAGCGGCCGGGGCCGGCGCCGGGGTCTGCGCGGGGGGCGGCGAGCCGCCCTTCTTCTCGGCCAGCGCCTTGCCGGCGTGCCGACCGATGCGCCCGATCCCGGTCGCGAGGAGACCGTTGCCGATGGCGAGCGCGTGGCTCCCGCCGCCCTTCCCGGACATCGCCTGGTAGAGGCCGTAGCCGCCGACGACGAGGCCGCCCCCGAGCCGCATGTCCACCGGCCCGAGGTCCATCTTCTCCTCGCCGAAGTAGCCCTCGGCGAAGCTCGCGGCGAACACGGTGCCCTGCGTCTCCGCGGTGGCGATGACGGCGTCGGCGACGCTCTCGCCGACCTCCTTCATCTTCGCGAGCCGGCCACCGGCGCTCTTGAGCTTGCCGAGCGCCTCGTTGAGGACGCCGGTCTTCTTGTTGTCGGGGACCTTCTCGCCTGCGACGGCCTTCTGGAGGGCGGTGGTGGACATCGTGCATTCCTGGTGCGGGGGGTGGGATGGGGGTCGGCCGACCCGGGGGGCTCGGCGGCGCCGGGGCTGTCCCGGCCGACACCGACCACATTGCGCGCCAGAATGCTGATGGAAAGGTGATTTCCCTTGCCGCGACTTGCCGCGCCGCGGGGCACGCGACCGCGGCAAGGAGGGGTCGGGCGGCGGCAAGCGGACCGGGCGCTGCGGTCAGCGCGGCCAGCGACCGCGGCCAGTGGACGTCAAGGGCGCGGCCAGCGCGGTCAGCGCCCGCGGAAAGCGCGGTCAGCGGCTGCGGAAAGCGCGGTCAGCCCGGCGGTGAGCGCGGCCAGCGTCGGCGGCCAGCGCGGCAAGGGTGCGCGGCAAGCGGCGGCAAGTGATTCGGCCTTCACGCGATCCCCCTCGACGCTACCTTATGGATGTACCGTCAACTGCCTGTAGGCACTTGGGAACACGCCACATGCGCTCCTTCCTCTTCCGCGACCTCGACCCCGCCCAGAAACGCCTCCTGCACCTCGCGGAGGACATCGGGTACCTCATCCTCGCCGAGGTCACCGACCGGCACCACACCGAGAAGCTCGCGCGGATCGACTTCACCCCCACCGATCTCCGTCCGTTCGTCGGTGCGGAGCCCGAGGAGGGCGGCGAGGACGCGCGGGATGGCGAGGAGTTCCCCGAGGCGGGCCAGCTCGAGGTGGACGACGACGGCCCGGGTGCGCTCGGCGAGGCCGCGGGCGCGGTCACGTCGGCCGACCTGGCGCGGGCCGCCTACCGCTGGGTGAAGGAGCAGGCCGGCGCGAACATGAACGGCACGCGGCGGTGCAAGTTCAAGCTCTCGGTCTGGGGGCCGAAGGGCGACAAGCTCCTCTACTGCGTGCGGTTCTCCTGCGAGGACCCCGACTGGGACGAGGAGGAAGAGGCCGGGCCGAGCGCCGACCGACGTCCGCCGTCGATGATGCCCGCACCGGGGCCCGCCTACGCCGTGCGCGTCCCCGTGCGCCCCCAGCCCACCGGGCCGGACAGTGCCCCCGCGCCCTTGGACAAGACCGCCCAGGCGATGCTCATGCTCGACGCCATCCCCGAAGGGCGCGTCTGGATGGCGCTCGGAGGGGCCATCTCCCACCACCTCCACATGATGCAGGAGGGGTACGACAACCTCGCCAAGCACCAGTCCAACATCATGAACACGCAGAACACCCAGATCCTGCGGAACCAGAAGGTGCTGGAGGACCTCGCCGCGCAGGTCATCAACATGCGGACCAGCGTGGCTACCTCGGAGCGCGAGGAGCGCGACGAGGTCGCGGGCGCCCGCGTCCGCGAGGAGCTCGGCAAGCAGTTCATCTCCGAGCTCGGCGGCCTCGGCCGCGCCATCGCCGCCTCGAAGCTCGGGCTGAACCCCGACCTCGCCGAGCTGGCCGAGCTCGTCACCGCGTCCCCCGAGCTCGCCGAGGCCATCAAGTCCCCGGCCGTGCGCGCGATGCTCAAGGACGAGAAGACCAGGAAGGAGCTGGCACAGCTCCTCACCCTCGCGGCCCAGACCGCCGAGCCCTCCGCCCCGCCGGCCGCGACCCCGGTCAGCGACCCGCCGAAGGACGACGCCAAGGCGGCCTGACCCCCGTTTCCCCCGTTCACCCAAGGAGGCTCCGATGTCGGAGACCGCTACCCGTCTGCCTGCCGATCCCCCCTGTCGCCGCCCGCTCCGCGGCGCCCTCGCCCGTTCCCTCGGGCTCGTCGCCCGCATCCACACGATGCGCCGGCTCGGACTCGCCGAGGACGTCCTCGACGCCGCCCGGCTCCTGATGACGTCGCCGGAACTACGCGACGCCCTCAACGAACCCGCCGTCCGAGCACTGTTCCGCCAGCCGTCGACCGCGCAGGAACTCGCGATGATCCTTCGCCTCGCCGCCCGTTCCGCGGCGCAGGGCGCGCCTCCGTCCACCCTCCACTGAGCCGGCCCTCGCGGCTCCCCACCCCCACCGACCCAGGAGCTCCCATGCCGGAGACCAACGACCGCCTCCCCCGAATCCGCCCCGCGCGGAAGCCCCCGACCCGCCCCGAATGGGCCACCGTGATCGAGAAGTTCTACGCCGACAGCTTCGACGCGCGCTCCAAGGACGCGCTCTTGGAGTCGGCCGAGGCCTTCGCCGACATGGAGCCCGAGGAGCAGGCGTTCCACCAGTCGCACCTCGCCTTCCGTCAGGTCCAGGCGCTCGCCGACATCCACGCCACCCTGCAGGGAATCGAGCGCGGCCTCGCCACCCTCGACCCGAAGGCGCTCGGCGCGCTCAAGCACCTCCCCGGCGTCCGCAAGGCGCTCGTGGTCATCGCCCGCGGCCAGCAGGAGATGCTCGACCTGCTCGAGTCCGGCGGCGGCGCTGCCCGCGTCGCCGGCGACGACGAGGACGACGACGACCCGGACGACGACGAGAGCGAGCTCGCCGAAGCGGCGGACGCGGACGAGGTCGAGGAGGAAGACCACGGCGGCGGCGACGTCGAAGTGGTCGTGCCCGAGGTGCTGCCCGCGGGCGCTCGCCGCGCCGCCGACCGGGCGGGGGGTGACGAATGAACCCCGCGCTCGCCCGGGACCCGGCCGCGCTCCGGATCAACCTCACCGTCCCCACGACCGCCGTGCGCCTCGGGCCGTTCGCGTTCGACGGGCTCAAGGCGCTCCTCGGCGTCGACCTCGCCGAGCTGCTCTCGCCGCTGATGGTCGCGCCGAAGGTCCAGCGCCCGGTCCTCGGCGGCGTCGTGGATGTGTACCCGCTCGCCATCCCCGAGGGGGAGGGCCTCACCATTCCGGTGAAGCTCCTCGGCGGCTTCGGCTTCTACAACCTGCGTGGGTTCCTCGTGCTGGTCGTCCCGCCCGCGGCCGTGGACCTGGTCCGGCAGCAGCTCGCGGCGGAGATCGTGTCGGGCGAGGCCGCTGGGCCGCGGCTGAACAGCATCGGCGGCGGCACCTCGGTGACCGAGTTCGCCGTGCGGCTGCGGCCGGGGATGCGGAAGGCGATTCCGCTCGGGACGTGGGGAGAGATCGGGGTGGAGGCGGCGTGACCGCCGGGGTCGTCGAGGAGCGTCGGGTGGAGCTCGGCGCCTACCTGCGGGAGCAGCGGGTGGCGCGGGGCTTCTCCATCCGCGAGGCCGCTCGGCGCCTCGGGATGTCGGTCGCGTGGCTCTCGCGCCTGGAGAACGCCGGCCCTGCGCGGCTCAACTCGGCCGCGCAGATGCAGGCGTTCGCCGACCTGTACGGCATCCCCGTCGCCGAAGTGCTCGACCGCGCCGGGTTCCGCGTGGACCCCGCGGAGCTCGCCGCAGCGGCGAAGGCACCGAGGGGGCTGCGGCCGCAGCGCGCGGTCACGGTCGCCGCAGACGTGGACGCGGCGGACGCGATCAACTCGCTCATCGCGGCGGGCTGGCGAGTCGTGAGCCTGGTCCCGGTGGGGACGGGAGTGGATGCGCGGCTGGTTGTTGTCGTCGAGAAGTAGTCCTGCCTCGGCTCGCCGAAAACGGCCTTGATTCCGTTGAATGGCCGCGCCGTTCGCCGCATGGGCGCAAGCGGTGGCGCCAGCCGCGTCCCGAACCGGCACGCGCTGGGCGCCAGCCGCCCCGTGAACGGCCGCCGGCCGCGCCGCGGTGTGGCGCCAGCCGCTCTGGGCGGGCGTCAGCCTCACCCCAGCCGCACGCGGACGCGACCAGCAGCTACCAGCCGCCCGACAGGTCACTCGTCAGGTGCCAGCGCCAGGTGTCCTCGCACTGGTACTCACGCAGCCTCACCCCCCGACGCTGGAGGATGTAGGCTGCGGCCGCCTGCGCGTCGCCCCTCGAACCGTAGGCGATCTTGGGGCGTCCGCGCCCGATGGCAGCAGGCACAACGAATCGCGCTGCTCCAGCCGGAGGGATCGCAGATCCGGGAGGACGTGCTGCCAGCGACCCAGGCATTCCGTCGGCAACTCGCGGGGCACCACCGAGCCGGGATTCAGCCCCGGAGGTACCCGCCTCCCCGGCGTCGTGGCTGGCAGACACAACCGGAGTCCGTGCGCCCACCGACACCGTCTTCCTGCAGACCGCGTCGGCAGGGTGCGTTCACTGCTCTTGTGGCCGCCATTCAGGGAGCCGCTGCGGGCGCCGTTGGCGGGGCGGGCCGAGCCGGCGGCGGTCGGGCCACTCTCCGGCGACCCTCCGCGGAGCAACGGTGATCCTTTCCTCCGGCTCACCCGTCTATGCCGCGGTGACCCCACGATGGCGCGCCCAAGGCGAGCCTCGCCGGTGACGCCAGATGCGCATAGAAAGCCCAAACCTGTCTCGTCGCGGTCGTATCGCCCAGCCCCCGTTCCAGGCATTCACCCAATTGCGCTCGAGAGGATGCCGGATGCACCACGAGACCGCACCCGTGAATTGGTAGCCGAGGCGGGACAAATGCCGCGCAAAAGCAGCGGGATACGACAATCCCCACGAGCATCGGCGCCGACTGGGAGTCACCTCGCTACAGCGCCCTCATGGCGCTCGTGGACGACGTCGCCCCCGTTGCGATCGTAGCCCGCTCCGACGGCCCCGAGCGTCGAGCCCGCGAAGCCCGCGCCATGAGCCGCCATATCGACGCGCTCATGGACGAGGAGGGGGGCGTGTCGGTCGCCCGGGTCACCTCCTCTCCCTCATGCGGAGGTGACCCGCCTGCGTCCGGCAGAGAGTCCGTACGGATGGACAAGCCACCGCAGGACTCCGCTACCTACTTCTGGATCACCCTCTTCGTCGTGCCTCTCTTCGTAAGTGTACTCGCAAACTGGGCTTCAGAACCCGTCAAGAGAGGGACCAGCGCGATGCTCGCCCGCGCATCCGGGCGGTGGCGAGCGAGACAGAAGAAGAGGGACGCCGCGCTATACGAACGAGTCGCGGCCATCGCCTGCACCGCCCTCGATGACGATGGTTTTGCCGTGCTAAGCGGCAAATATGTGGAGTCCGGTCGCATAGCATCCGAGAGGTGGCTAGCCGGACTCCTCTTCCACGTCTTGGCCCTCATCCTCGTGTTCATGCTATTCACGATCTCCTTCATCCCCCGCGCCCCCCCTCATGTCCGTTGGGGTTGCCATTAACGTCCTTGGGATGCTTTGTTTCGTGGTGTCGTCCGTGCGTCGATCTGTTCACGACGAACAGGAAGCCGCTATTCTCACGGCGCGGAGCCTCCGCAAGGGAGGGACGCCCTCCCCGGTCACTCCCACCCCGTAGGCCAGCAAGGATCGCCGTCCTCGTGCCCGAGCAGCTCCGACTCCACGAGGAGGGCCTCCTCGTGGAGTGCGGCGTCGGCGCGGACGAGCGCGTCGCGCGGGTCTTCGACCTCGTAGGCGGATGCGGAGGGTTGATCCTCAGGAAACATGGCCACCTCGCCCAATTTGGGGTGGCCGGTCCCCCGATAACAGGGATCGCGGGGAGGAGGCGCCCAACGGGGCCTATGGAGAGCGATGTACGAGCCAGAATGGACGGTTAGTGGTGTGTTTTTAGAGTGTTTAGGCCGTCCGAAAAGCACGATGGAGGTCATGTCCACCGAACGGGCGCGCACCTCGGCGCCCCCGACCTTGCCGATGAGGATGACCTTGTTGATCACTTTCCCCCCATCCGAATCTAACCCGTCGTCCGGGTCGGAATCCCGAGGCAAAGCTCGCGCAAACCGATAGCAATCGGTAGTTTGAAACATGACTGTCCCCACGTGAGGAGCGGAGTGCCCCTCACGATCTGATCGCTATCACCCCGTTCTCGCTCCGGACTGCCAGAAAATGGTTCGATCGGCGACGAAACAAGGGGGTTATTGCAGTAAGGATGAGTGCTTTTGGCTGCTCATAAGAAGTCGCGCCGGCCGGTTTACGATCCGAACCACGGAGTCCTTTTGCGCCACCCTCCCCCTACTTGAAGCGCGCCATGGCCTCACAGACCGCCGAATCACCGGGGTTAGTATAGGCATCTTGGAGGATCGTGTAGCGTCGTATCCCACTGCTTTTGCACGGCATTTGTCCCGCCTCGGCTACCCATTCACGGGTGCGGTCTCGTGGTGCATCCGGCATCCTCTTGAGCGCAAGTGGGTGAATGCCTGGGAGGGGAGTTGGGCGAAACGACCGAGACGGGACACCCACCCTCGGGGAAGCGCGGGGCGTCTACCCCGCCCCGGTGCTCGCCGGCGAGCCCCGTGGCTTCAGGCGCTACTCGCCGGAATCGGGCGCGGCTGGAGCGCTGTCAACCGGGCACCCATCGTTCCCAGAATCGCCTGATCGCGCGGCGCCAGGAGTCGTCGTCTACGTCAGACGAACACTTCTCGACTCGAACGCCAGCCGTGAAGGGTGGGCTCGCGGGCCACCGCGTTCGGGGGCAGCAAGTCGCTCCTACGAGGTTCGCGTCGGCGAGATCGGCACGGGTGAGATCCGCGCAGCAGAGTCGGGCGCCCCGGAGATCGGCCCCAGCGAGGTTCGCGCCGGACAGGTCCGCACGAGCCAGGTTCGCCGACGACAGGTTGGCATGTCGGAACGTGGCCGCGACGGCGATGGAGCCCCCGAGGCACGTGCCCGACAACGATGCCTCCGAGAGGTCTGCGCCGCTGAGATCGGCGTGGGTCAGGTTGGCCGCCGCAGACAGGTGAACGCCCACCCAGTCTTTCGAAAGGAGTTGGAGGCTCTTGAAGGCCAAAACTGCTCCCGCGAGCATGGCCACGCCGATGGAACCAGCCGGGTCCCAAGTCTCGAACGGGATCCCCTCGGTTGCAGCGGGAACATCGGGGAGGCTCTGCGCGGACATCACCGCGGCACCTATCAGCGCGCATCCAGCGACCAACCACCCCGTAGCGGCGTCCTTCCCGTGTCGCAGCGTGCCGAGAAGGGCAGCGCGCCCGCCACCTCCGATGACGACGCCCGCAGAAAAACTGCCCATCAGCATCGCCAAGATCCCAAGGTTGTTCCATAACGAATAAGCGAGCACAAGGAGCGCAGCCGCCGAAGCAACGGCCCCGGCGAGTCGCTCGCGCTGCACGCGGTTTCCGGCCCTCGACTCCCCGCGGCCGTACACCGATGTCGGGCCCGGCAGGATGAGGCCCCAAACGCCTCCCGACACGAGTTGCACTTCGAACGCCCCGGCCTCCCGCAGGCCGGCTGGAGCATCAACCGCGAGCATTCCCGCCAGTAGCAGGGCAAACGCGGCGAGCGCCACCGGCAGTGCGGCCCGACCCGATCGGTGCGCCGGATCCGCGCGGCCATAAGCACCCAGGCAGGAGCGATCGAGGCGGATGCGCGAGAGCCCCGCTTCACGCAACTCGACCGGACCGATGGACAACCCCCGGAGATCCGCCCCGGCCAGTACCCCCTCGGTTGCCGCCCGTTCGACGAGAAGCCGAAGCGCGGCCGAGGGCGCGTCGTGGTTCGCTTCCTCGTGCGGGAGTACGGCAAAATTCTCCATCGCCCCGAAGAGGGCCCCGGCGTCGAACGGGTCCTCGATCGCTGCGCGGCGAAGCAGCCGAGCATCGTAGATGCCGGTTCCCGCGGCGAAGAAACCGGCGAGCGGATCGGCCATCAGAAGAACGGCAATTGAAGGCCAAAAATCGGCATCCACCACCGTCGCCAACTCCGGGAACAGACGGCCGAGATCGCGGCGTCCATAGGTGATCCTGACGAAGTCACGAAGGAGGCGGTGCATGACCCAGCGGTCAGGCTCGACATGGCTCAACAGCCCGCGGGACTCCAGTTCGTCAAGCCCCTGGGCGGTGCGGTCCGGGTGCTGACTGCCGGAGACCTGGTCCGCGAGCCCCAGAGAGAAACCCGTTGATGGCAACGATGCGCAAGCGACGAGCAGGGACCGGGCTCGCCCTCGGCCAACACCATGAATCGACGACTCAAAGCACGCGGCGACCGTTCCCGCGGCCGGGCCTCGAGGCCCCGTGGCCATATCCATGTCTGGCTGCAGCAAGCCCGCCATCCAGCGGGACGCCGTCCCTTCGCGCTGCAGCGCAGCGGTCGCGGAGATCAGGCATACCGCGAGGGCGTGGTACTCCACGCGCTCGCATAGCGGTCGAATTTGCTCAAACGTTACGCCCGCGCCGACCGAGATGCGCTCGGCGTCCGCCGGGGACAACCCGCGCAGCGCGACGAGCGCAACGCCCGGTCCGTCAAGCGCACCCGAATCCCGAGCGGTGATCAGGATGTCTATTTCAAGGAAAGTCCTGACCAAAAACGCATGGGCCTGTCGATGCTCCAGATTGTCAACGACCAAGAGGCGCCGCCCTCCTGCAGGTGTGCTGCCGGCGAGCACGCCAAGCAGTCGAGCAGCGGCCTCGCCCAGTGAGACTGGTCGCGGGATCGTCGGAAGGAGCCGCGCCAGCCATACGGAAAGGCACTCCGTCAGCCCGCCTTCGCTACCCGCGCCGCCGGCGTCCAGCCAGTGCACGCCCCCGGGAAAGTCGGATGCCATGGTTGTCGCGAACTCCGCCGCGAGGGCGGTTTTCCCGAACCCGCCTGGCGCCACGATGGCGACCACCCGCCGAGGCGAGGTATGGGCGCCAAGCGCGAACTCCGCTCGAAGAGCGGCCAGTTCGTCGGCCCTGCCGCGAAAGTGGGGATAGCCCGGAACACCCGTTGGGTATGCCGCGAACCGCGAGGTTGGCACAGCTGGCGGGACGCCCGGCCCGTCGGGCTTGGACGTGATGTCGGTGACCGCACCTCCAGGACCGACGAGGTCGTTGCCGGCAGGATCGCCATGGACGAACCCGTCGGCGGACACTCCTAATTGGCGCACCGGAGGTTCGATCAACTCGCGCGCAAGGCTCGTGGCATCATTGAGGCGGTCCGCTACCACGCTCCCCTCCCCGAGGAGCGTCCTGAGGTCGTTTCGCACCTGATCGAGCGAGTTCAGGCTTTTGCCACCCTCCCCCGGCCAGAGCGCTCGTCGTAACTGCGTGTTAGCCGCCCCATCCGGCCCGGCGTCCAACAGCAACTGGAGCAGGAGCAGCGTCCGCCTCAGCTTCGGCCTCTTCTCCACTCCATTCTCTTCGAGCCGGAGAATGCCGTCTGCGTTCGTGAAGACGTACCCCCCCACGGCGGTAATGCGGACGGCCGGGCGCGTGGTGGCTTCGGGCACCGATCATGTCCGAGGGGAGCACGCCCGGCTCGAACCAACGGGCCGGCCGCGGCCAGCAGCCGCCGGACCGCCGCCATCAGCTGTGCCGTCGGCGGTGACGGAGAAGGACTCGTGGTGGCGGTTCATCTGCATCCCAAAGAGCGTATCCGAGCGCGGACGGCCGGGCGCGCGACGTGCCGCGCCTCGCGGCACGCGGAGGCTCCACCTTCGACGAGCTGAGCGACCCGGAGAGCAAATGCCGTGGTATCAGGGATGTTTAAGGTACGCATCATCAGGGTTTCAGCTGCGCGACACGCTAGCAGGTGAGGTGGTGGGTGGGAGCGGCGTTCGCTGCCCCACGCCGCCCGGTCGGTCACCGGGCAAACTGCAGCAGAAGGCGCACGGAGTCAACAATGTCGGATCAAAGCAGGTACTGGGATGGCACGCAGTGGGTCACCCGGACCACCACGAAGTACCGCGACGGCAGTATCCGCACCGTCGATCAGGACAAGTACAAGAACGTCACGTCGGACAATACTCGCGACCGCAACGGGCGTGACTACGGGAACGACCGTTCCGGTTCGACTCGGTGGCGGAAGTAGCCGGCACGATGCGGAGGTGAACATCGAGGGGGCCGAGCGACACACTCGGCCCCCTCCTGCTCCCTCGTAGCGGCGCGCTCTACTTCCGAGCCGGGAGTCCCACGAAGCTCATGCGCAAGGCCCCGATCTCCACCCCCCGCACCCTCCGGTCCACCCTCACCACCACCACTCCATCCACCACCTCCCGCCCCAACTCCTTGGCCCCATGGAATCGCAGCAGGTCCGGGAGCCACCGGTCGAGGGGCGGCGCCCCGTCCTTCCGGTACTCGAGAGGGACGATCACGTAGAAGCCGCGCCGCGGCGAGACCAGCCGCCCGCGCTTCGCCAACCGCCACGCGGCGAGCTTCATCGCGTCGGCGCTGACCCCGAGCGCGGCCATGGCCTCCTCGCGCGTGAAGGTCAGCCGCCCCTGCACCTGCAGGTCGTCGACGAAGTCGGAGAGCGCACCACGGCGGACCACGGTGCTCACGTATCCCCGAGCGATACCATCCGGTCGCCCATCCCCCGCTGCCGCGCCGCCGCCTGCTCAGATCGTATCGCTCACCGCTACGCTGGCCTCCTTCTCAGGCACCGCCTCGCCCGGCGCGGCCCCCGGGCGCACCTCGGGCATCCTCGTCGCGGCCCGCACCGCCCCGATGGCCAGGAGGTGCGCGAGCCGCAGCCGCGTCGCTTCGACCGAGTCGTCCCGCACCCACTTCGCCTTGCCCACGTGACCTCCGCTGCTCCAGGTGAGACACCGGCGAGCGCGAGCGCGGCCCTCGCCGCCCGCCCCCCTTACGCCACCCGCACCTGAACCCCCAACCTCGAAACCCCCGCCACCCTCCTCCTCAATTCCGAGGTGGGTGCGATGAGGGAAGTTCGAAGTCTGTCCACTACACCCTGCCACCAAATCGAAAGGCCGCGTTTGACCTGGTAAGTCGGGTTGAGCGCGGCCTTTTGGCGTTCGAGGGGCGGGTGCGGCGCCCAGGGCGATCGGCCGCGAAGGCGGGTCTTTGGGTTCGAGTCCGGTTGACCCCTGGGCCGGGGAGCGCCGACCGCCGCCCCTTCGGGCTATCCCCCCCCCGTGATCGCCGCCGACACCGATCCCCGTGCCGCCCGAGTCCAGATCGAGGTCTGGCGGCGGATGGGTCCCGAGCGGCGGAGCCGCGCCGCGGCTGAGCTCTCGGAGTCGCTGATGCAGACGATCCGGGAGCAGATCCGCGCGGCCCGACCGGAGTGGACGCCCCGGCAGGTCACGCTCGCGCTGATCGCCAGGCTGCACGGCGCGGAGCTGGCGGCACGCGTCAACGGGGGCGTCGCGTTCCCCATGCCGTGAGCGTCGGGGCGGTGCTGCTCGTGCCGGGTGGAGCCACCGCCCGGCTCCTTTTCGAGGACGACGAGAAAGGAGCGGCGCGGGAGCACCGGCGTGCCCGACAGGAAGCGTCGGCGGTCGGGATGCCACCGGGGCGAGAATGGCTCCACGGCGGCGGCTCCGACCCGTAGGTCCCCCGTCGGCCGCCAAGCGGCGGTGCCATCCTCCTCGACGGCTCCCGCCCCCGCACCCGATCCTGCCCCCCCACCTGGTACACTCCCGCTTCATCGGCTCCTTCCGCAGGCCGAACCTCGTCCCTGGCCTCTACGACGAGATCGTCACCCTCCGCGGATCGGGGCTCCTCGCGGAGGCGATCGACCTCGCCCTCGGCGCGCTTCGCCGTGACCCGGTCCGCTGCCTCGCGCTCGCCGAGTCGGTGCTCCACCTCCTCAGTGGCCCGGATCAGACCCTCGGCGAACCCGACGAACGTCGACTCCTCCCCGACCGCATCCGCGCCGAGGTGGCGCGCCCCGAGGCCGCCCCCAGCGCCCCTCTCGGCTCCCTCCACACGTCGCGGCTGCTGGTCAACGCCGAGGGCGAGTCGCTCCTCGATCACCTCCGCAGCGAGTTCGACTCCGCGGACCGCGTCGACCTCCTCTGCTCGTTTGTGAAGCTCTCCGGCGTAGAGCGGCTCCGAGGCGTCCTCGAGCGCCACTGCGAGACGCGTGGCCGGCGCCTTCGCGTCCTCACCACCACGTACATGCGCGCCACCGATGCGCTCGCGGTGGAGCGCCTCGGTCGCCTTCCAGGTTGCGAGGTCAAAGGTCTCCTACGACGACACCATGACCCGCCTGCACGCGAAGGCCTGGATCTTCCATCGAGACAGCGGGGTTTCGACCGCCTACGTGGGCTCCTCCAACCTCAGCCAGGCGGCCCAGACGGACGGGCTGGAGTGAAACGTCCGCCTCCCCGAGCAGGACCAACCGGCGGTCGCCCAGCTCGCCCGCGCCCGGGCGCTCGGTCGCCACCGCAACCTCCTGGTCCCCGCCACCGGCACCGGGAAGACCGTGATGGCGGCGCTTGACTACCGGGCGTTCCGCTACCTCGGCCCGGTCGACCCCGACGGCAACCGCGGGGAGCGCCCGATCACCGTGGAGTGGGCGCTTCGATACGCGATGCCGCACGACCTCGCGCGCAGCGGGCGCATCGCCGGCTGACCGGCGACCTACTCGGCGACCCGCCGGAGGATCAACATCTGGTTCTCTGCGGGCATCTCTACCCGGCGTTCCAGCACGAACCCGCTGGCCGCGGCGACGATCGCCTCTGCGTCGCGGACGCCCCACGCGGGATCGCGCTCGCGGAGCGACGCGTCGAAGGCGGCGTTGCTCGGGGCGGTGTGGGCGCCGCCGAGTCGGTAGGGGCCGTAGAGCACGAGCTGACCCTCGGTAGGCACGACTGCTCGCGCGCCGGCGAGCAGCGCCTCGGCCACCTCCCACGGGGCGATGTGCACCAGGTTCGCGCAATACACCACGTCGAACGGGCCGTCGGGCCAGGGATCCCGGCGCACGTCCAGCAACCGCGCGGGGAGCACGTTCGCCACCCCGGTGTGGGCGCACCACGCGTCGGTGCTCGCCACGTGGAGCGGGTCGCGGTCGGTCGGGAGCCAGATCACGCCGGGGAGCGCGGCCGCGAACCAGACCGCGTGCTGGCCGGAGCCGCACGCGATCTCCAACACGGTTGCGTCCGGATGAATTGTGCCCCGGAGCACCTCGAGGATGGGACCACGATTGCGGGTGGTAGCGGCAAAATCCAGACGTCGGTCGTCCAAGGGACCCCCGTTCCTCTCCGTAGCCGGGTTGCCTGGGATTGGCGAGGGGCACGGCGGTTGGAGCGCCGGTGGCCCGCGCCGCTCCAAGACTGCGCGGCCCGCTCCGGCGGCGGGCGGTTGAGGTGGAGCGCTGACGGTCGTTGCGCCTGACGCGGGTGGGGTCGGCGCCGACCGTGTCTGGCGCCCCTATGGCTCCGAAAACCCAGGATAGGCCGGGTGAAGGCGGGTGAACCACAGCCAGAGGCCAAGCTGCACCGCCAGCACCGCCCAGGGATTCAGTCGGGAGCGGGAGAGCGTTCGGCCGGCGAGGAGGGTGCTCCCGAGCACCACCAGATGGAAGAACGTCTCCGGCTTGGCAAACCGCCACATTCCGGGAGCCTTCGCAAACGCCGAATAGACGAAGGTTGCCGGGCCGAGCGCCAGCACCGCCGCCCCGACCAGCCCGGCGCCGAATCGCAGCTCTGCGCCCGGCCAGCCGGCCAACGGGCCCCCGGCCGCGTCTCCCGTGGCGCCGATCGGCACCGCGACCGTGGAGACGCCGACCTCCGGGCTCGCCTCCGCCCGCCTCCTCGGACCGAATCGGGCGCGGAGCGCTTCCGCCACTCCGAACACCGCCGCGCCGCAGACGACCCAGTCCAGCGCCGCCCACAACTCCAGCCTCGCCCAGGTCGGCGGCCACAACGTCACGGAGTCCAGCGCCGCCCGGGTGGCGAAGGCCTCGGGGGGAGGGAGCTGGGAATTACGTAGTGCGGGGAGCTGCAACGCGAGGAACGGCAAGGCGCCGATCGCGCTGATCAGCACCGGGAGCCGTGCGCGAGGCCCTCCCCCCAGGAACACTCCTGAGCCAATGAGCGCCGCGAGCACCCCCCAGTAGGCGTTGTAGTAGAACGCCCAGAAGTACGCGGCGGCGCTGAGGGGGAGCCATCCCTTGCCTTCGCGTACTGCACGTAGAAGCACGTAGGCGTACAGCGTGAGCGCCCACACGCCCGACTTTTCGATCGTGTACCAGTTGATGTCGGCGAAGAGGTGCAGCCCGAGGCCCATGGGCAAGGCCGCCACGATCGCCCAGCGCCGCTCCACCCCCACGAGCTCTCCGAGCTTCGCCGCGAGCCCCCAGCCGAGCACCAGGTTCGCGAAGGCCTGGAGGTTCATCGCCGCGAACGGGGCCACGAAGAGGTCGAACACCGCGGTGACCCACAGGTGCCCCATCGACACCCCGATGAGCTGCGTGGCGGCGGCAGAGGTGTCGAAGCTGTGGAAGTGGGCGCCCAAGGTGTAGAAGTGCAGCGAGCCGGCCTTGTCGATCGTCGGGTAGTGGCCCCACACGGCCGTGGTGATCAGGCCGCCGGCCGGCGCCGTGAAGAGCAGGATCAACCCGCCCACGAGCGCCCAGGTGCCCCGTCGCCCGAACCACACCAGCATCGCTCCGGCCACCAGGCAGACCATCCACGCCCACGGAACGTCGAAGATTCCCGTGGCGAGCGCCACTTCTCGGTCGGCGGTCGGCGGGCCGATCATCCTTCGAGCCCCCTCGCGCGCTGTGCCCCGGCGCGTTGTTCCCTCCAGAGCCGGGCCCGCTCCGCGTCCCCGCCCGCCTCCGCCACGAGCGCCGCGTGGTCGAGCGTCCGCACCAGCCCGGCCCAGTCCCGGGTGCGCACCTGCGCCCTCAGCGCCCGTTCGTACCGGCGTTGTGCCTCGGCGAGCTGCCCGGCGAGCGCGGCAGCGTCGGCCCCCAGGCGCGTGGCGTTGCCCGCGGCGAGCGTCTCCCCGAGCCCTGAGTACAACGTGGCTGCCCGATCCGCGGCCGCACGGGCACCCTCGTGGTCCCCCTGACGCAAGAGCGCGTCGGCGCGGCGACGGGCGAGGTTGGCCTGGAGGAGCTCGTCGCCGGAAGCGGCTTCTTCGAGGGCGTCGAGGCCGCGGCGGAGGCGGGCGTTCTCTCCGCGCACCAGCGCCAGGGTGAGCTCACCGAGCCGCAGGTTCGTACGCTCGGCGGGCGGAGGGACGGTCTCCGCGGCCTCCTCGTGCAGTGCGCTGGCACCGACCCACTCCCCGCGCGAGAGCGCGAGGGCGGCCGCCCCTCGCATCGAGGCACCTACGCCACCTTCGTCCCCGAGCAGTCGCGACGCCTGCCGCGCCCGCCGCCACGCTTCGTCCGCCCGATCGATCTCCCCCCGCTCCGCGAGCCGCTCCGCCACCCGCCGCCAGGTGACGGCGCGTCCGGCGGGATCGCCTGCCGCTCCCTGGGCATCTGCCGCTGCGATGGCGTTGCTCCAGGCCGAGTCGGTGTCCCCCACGGCGAACGCCAGCTCTGCCCGCGCGAGCGCGACCAACGCATCTCCAGCGAAGCCCGCGGTGGTCGCGGCGGCGAGCCGGGCGCCGGCGACGTCGGGCTGCCCGGCCACGAGGAGCAGCCGCACCTCGGCCGCGAGCAGCTCCGCCCGACCGGACGCGTCGGGCGCGTGGGCGGCGAGGGCGCGGAGGAGCAGGATGTCCCTCGGATCTGCGGCTCGGGTGAGGTGAAGGCCACGGCCGAGGTCGAGCAGGGGTTGGAGCGCCTTCCGGAGCCCGTCGAGCGGGGGGAGGGGAGCGTTCGGCAGCCGAGTGGCGACGGCCCGGCGGAGCACGATCCGGCCCCGATCGTCGGGCACACGTAGGAACTCCGGGATCGGACCGATGGCGCCAGCGGGGACGCCCATGGGGAATACCCGGAGCAGGGCCACCTCGGGTGGCAGGGCCGCGAGCCGCTCCTCCACGTCGCCGCCGAGCCGCTCGCCCAGCCGGGCCTCCACGCCCTCGTCCCCGAGCTGAAGGTGGTGCGGGAGGAGCGTCGTCTCCGAGAGCACCAGGGCCCGACAATCCGCCAGCTCGGTGACCATCCGCTCGATGGGCGCGAGCACGGCTACGTCGGCGACGTCGTCGACCACCAGGAGGAGGCCGGGGAGGGCGGCGAGGCGCTCCGCGGTGGCGCGTTCGTCGCCACAGGGGAGGGTGCCGGCGGCGGCGCCGAGGGCGCGGGTGGCGTCGGCTTCGTTCACGCAGCCGCGCAGGCTCACCGCCACGATCGGTCGGCGCGCGGCCGCCGCGACGGCGCCGGCGAGGGTGGTCTTCCCTGCGCCCGGAGGCCCGCCCAGCCCGATCATCCCGCCTGTCTCCACGGCCTCCAGCAGCGTGGCGAGCTCCGCGGCGCGATCGGCGGGCGCCGCCTCGCGGGGGAGCCAGATGGGGGTCACCCCGGGGACCCGCCCGCGGCGGCGATCCAACGCGGAAGGGGCTCGGCGAACACCCGCGGCGCGGTGTGCAACTCGGTGAGCGTACGGCAGCCGGTGAGCACCATCGCGGTGCGCAGCTCGGCGATGAAGGCCTCGATGGCGCGGTCGAGCGCGGCGGCGCCTTCGGCCTGCGCCTGCAGGAAGGGCCGGGCCACCCCGACGCAGGTGGCGCCGAGGGCGATCGCCTTCGCGGCGTCGAGCCCACTGGCGACGCCGCCGGTGGCGCAGACGCCGAGCGGGAGCCCCCGCAGGGCCGCGACGCTCGCCGCGGTGGGGATGCCCCAGTCGCGGAAGCGGGCGGCGAGGGCGCGACGTTCGGGATCGGCGCGGTGCATCTCGACCGCGATCCAGGAGGTGCCGCCGGCGCCGCCGGTATCGACGTAGCGCACACCCACGGCGGCCAGCCGCTCGCCCACGCGGCGCGAGAGCCCGCAGCCGGTCTCCTTCACCAGCACGGGCACGCCGAGCTCGGAGACGATGCGCTCGATGGCGGCGAGACCGCCGCGGAAGTCGCGATCGCCCTCCGGCTGCGCCATCTCCTGTCCGGGGTTGAGGTGGATGGCCAGGGCATCGGCGCCGCTGAACTCCACCAGCTCGCGGATGCGCGCGGTGGGGACGGCGGCGGCCTGCACCACCCCAAGATTGCCGACGACGAGGGCGCTCGGCGCTACGTCGCGCACCCGGTACCCGTCTTCAATTCCGCGCGCGAGCAGCGGCCGCTGCGAGCCGAAACAGAAGCCGATGCCGTGGGCCTCGGCGGCGGCGGCGAGGTCGCGATTGATCGCGGCAGCGCGCGCGGTGCCCCCGGTCATTGCGGCGATGACCACCGGGGCACGGAGACGCCGCCCCAGCCACTCGGTGGAGAGGCTCACCTCGTCTACCGCGAGCTCGGGGAGGGCGTCGTGAACGAGGTCTATCGCCTCCCAGAGGGCGGTCTTCTGGTGGAAGGCCACGTCCCCCGAGGTGGCGAGCGTGAGGTGGTCCGCTTTTCTGGCGGCGATGTCCGAGGTGTCGGGCATGGGGGAGGCTCCTAACTCGGGAGCCGCGGCCGCGGCGCGGATGGGCGCCCCTCGCAGCTGGCTTCGCAGTTCCGGTGCAGACGCGGCGAGACGCTTCGCTCGTGCGGCGCCGACAGAGTACCTTGGCACGATGCGGCGTGGTCGGTGGCGACGGATCGGGGCGGGGGATCGGGGAGGGACCCTGCCTCGCAGCCACGTGCGGGCCGGGCGTTGAGCCGGGTCGGGCCGGGGCCGTTCGTCAGCGCGCTCTTGGGCCCGATCGGGGTGGTCACCCTCTGCGTGGCCGCGCTCTCGTCGGGCGGGCCGCCGCCGGCCGGGCTCTCCCGTCAAGCGATCGACGCCTCCCTCGCCGAGAGCGACGACGTCGTCGTCCTCGGAAACTCCACCAGCCGCACCGATCTGGACTATGCCGAGCTCGCGAGGACCCTTGGTGTCCGGCGGGTTTCGGGGACCTCGGTCGCCGGCTCCGGCGGGCCGACCTGGTTGGCCGTTCTGGAGGCTCGGGTCTTCCAGGCGGGGCATCACCCCAGGCTCATCCTCGTGTATGCGCCCCTGGACCAGATGTTGGCCGCGGCGCCGACCTCCGGACCCGGCCTGGAACGCCTGGAGGATGTGCTGGCCGGGAGCGAGGGGCGCGCGGCGCAGCGGGTGTTTCAAGGGCGTCGGGGCCTATCCGGCCGGCTTGCGTCGGAGCGTACCCGACTTCACTCCGCGCTCCTGGAGGGCGTGCGCGACGCCGCCGTCGGGCTCGTCTTCGGCGGAACGGGCGACTCCCTGCTCGCTCGGGGGGACTCCATCGCGGTGCCGGCGATGGAGTCGTTGTTCGGCGGGGGCGCCGCCCTTCGGGTGGCCGGCGCGGCCCGGGTGATGCCGGTGCAGGAGACCGACACGTCGACGGACGCGGGCGCCACCGCGGCGCAGAGCGTGATGCCGGACTTGATCCGGGTTGCGCACGAAAATGGAGCACGAATCGTGATCATCCGCGGGCCTGACCGCCCGGGGGCCATCCCCGGGCGTGCGGCGCAGGCGGAGGGGCTGCGGCTCCTCGCGCTCGCGAACCGGGTCGGCGCCGGCTTCGTCGACCTCAGCTATGTCCCGGCCCCGCCGAGCGTTTTCCGGGACAACATGCACATGAACGCCTTCGGGCGCGCAGCGTTGATGGAGGCGCTGGTCGCCGAGCTGGAACGCCTGGATCCCCTCGGCCCCGACCCGATGCCGTCGGCGATCACGCGGCCGCACCCGGTGGGCGTCCGCCGCGAAGGCACGCCGCGCGTACCGGCGATGAACCCGCCGATCCTCTCGCGCGGGTCCACCTGCCGTTGGCTGGTCAGCCTCGACGGGCTGGCCGCGCTTTCTCCCGCGAGCCTCGCCGCGGCGGGCTTGGGTGCGGGTGGCTCTCCGTTGATGCTCCGCGTCGGCGACGATCGCCGCTCCCTGGCCTCGCCCGCGCAAGACAAGCTCGACGCCTGCGCGCCGGTGACCTCCGTCCAGGCGAGGGGGCTGGTGTTCACGGCTCCCGAGGGCGCCACGCCCGACCAGTTCTCCTTCGAGCTGAGCGAGGACTTCCCGCTCGTCGGCGTCGCCGGCGAGGAGACGTGGTGGGTGTACCCGGGCACGCACGCGGTGGTGGAGGTGTCCGGCGGGGGCGCGTCGTCCGTCACGGTCGCGGGCCGTCGCATCGGCGACGGTCCGGCCGGCGTGTCCGTGGGCGGGCAGCACGTCGACATCCCGCAGGACCAGGAACTGTTCACCGTGACGCTCCCCGAGGTCGAGCACGCCGAAACCTGGTCCATCGAGGTCGAGTCGGAAGGGCCGTTCGTCGCGTTGGAGGCGATCTCGGTGACCGAGGCCGGCCACTCGCGGGATCTCCTCGGCGGGTTCGACGCCGTGCTCAGCGCGCCGCTGCGCTGGGCCCTCCAGGGTGTGCCGTTGGAGGTGGAGCCTCGAGACGGCGGATACGCGAATCCCACGTTCAATCAGGTCGATCAGGCCTCGCTCATCGCGGCCGGCGTACCGACCTGCTCGCCCTACGAGGTCACCGTGGGCGGAGCCCCGCTCGGCGGCTACGCCGGGCTCGTGCCGCCGCCGAGTGCGGGTGCGCGTTTCAGCGTGCACGACGGGTTGCTGCGCGTCAATCGGGAAGGGGAGGTCCGCGTCTCCCTCCGGGGTATGCCGACGTGCGCGGGCGGGGCGTGGCTGTACCCCGGGCAGGCGGGCACCTCGACGCTGAGGGCGGCCTGGTCCCGGATGCGCGTAGGGGCCACCGAGGTGGTGGCGGACCTGCGCGCCATCGGCCTGCGCCCCGATGACACGGTGCACATGCGGCTCTCCGACAGTAGAAGGGTCCTGGTCGACCAGACGGTCGACGCGGCCACTCTCGAGGCGGGTCCGGTGACGGTTCCGCTTGATCCTCCGTTCACCGGCCCGGTGGGCCGACTCTCCCTGATGATGGAGAACGCGAGCCCCTCGGGCTTCGTCTTCGTCCGCCCCCTCGTGTTCCGCGACCCCACGGCCACCCGATGACCTTCATCCAGACCGAGTTCCTCTGGTTCTTCGCGATCGTCTTTTCGGTCTACTGGGCGCTTCCCAAGCGCGTTTGGCAGAACCTGTTCCTGGGCGTGATGAGCGCGGTCTTCTACGGGTGGGTGCACCCGTGGTTCCTCATCCTGCTCTATGTGTCCGCGATCGTGGACTATTTTGCGGCGTTGGGGATGGTGCGCTTCCCCACGCGTCGGGGCCTGGTGCTGTTCGTCTCCTTGGCGACCAACCTGACGATCCTCGGGTATTTCAAGTACTTCGACTTCTTCGTGCTCAACCTCGCCGCGGCGTTCGACGCGCTCGGCGTGCACCATACGCTCGCGCCGCTGGGCATCCTGCTTCCGCCGGGCATCAGCTTTTACACCTTCCAGTCGATGGCCTACTCGATCGACGTGTACCGGGGCGAGCTCAAGCCGCGCCGGCACCTCCTCGACTACATGCTGGCGGTTTCGCTGTTCCCGCACCTTGTGGCGGGCCCGGTACAGCGCGCGAGCAACCTGCTTTTACAGGCGGAGACCCGCCGTACCTTCGACCTGAACATGGTCCGGAGCGGTTTTGCGCTCGCGATCTGGGGGGCGACGAAGAAGGTCGTCGTCGCCGACACGATCTCTCCGTACGTGGACAAGGTCTTCGCCCTGAAGGACCCCTCCGGCCCGCTGGTGTACGCGGCAACCCTCGGCTTCGCCCTGCAGATCCTCGCCGACTTCTCCGGCTACAGCGACATCGCGCGCGGGGTGGCCCGGATGATCGGCTTCGACCTCATGGAGAACTTCAAGAACCCGTACATCGCGGTGAACCCGAGCGACTTCTGGCGCCGCTGGCACGTGTCGTTCAGCTCGTGGATCCGGGACTACTTGTACTTCTCCTTCGGGGGGAACAAGGGGGGCTTCTGGAAGGGCACCCGCGCCACGTACGGGGCGATGCTCCTCTCCGGACTCTGGCACGGCGCGAGCTGGAACTTCGTGCTCTGGGGCGGCTACCACGCGTCGCTCACCACGGCCTACCGGGTGCTGGCCCCGCGGATTCCCAAGGCGCTGAAGACCCAGGTGTGGTCGAAGCCAGCGGCGATCCTGATCATGTTCTTCTTCACCTGCTTCGGCTGGCTCTTGTTCCGGGAGACGGACGGATCCGCCTTGTGGGCGCACCTCACCAAGGTGCCGTGGGAAGCGTCGCATGACGAGTGGGTGGCGGTGGTGGCCCTCCTGGCGATCACCGGGCTGTGCTCGATCCCGATGATCCTTGGCCTCCTCTTCCAGAAGTACGTGATGCACCGGGTGAAGGACAGCCCGTGGTTCCTCCCGCTCCAGACCAACGCCTGGGCCGTCTTCGCGATCGCGCTCTACGTCTTCGTACGCATGAGCTCGATGGACTTCATCTACTTCCAATTCTGACGGACCTCCATGGAAAACGTCGCGCACAGCGGCGTCGGCTGGCGGATCGGCCAGCTTGACGCCTTCCGAGCCGTGGGCCGTCGTGCCCCGCTCATCGGCCTGCTCGCGGCGAACCTGCCCGACCTCGACGTGCTCCTCTACGCGTGGAACCGCGACGTCGGGACCTGGCAGCATCGTGGGTTCACCCACAGCTTCCTGGGCTGGCCGCTGTTCGCGCTGATCGGCGCGGCGATCTCCCGGCGTTGGACCGGGGAGGGGCGCTACCGGGATCACCTCGGCCTGTGGGCCGCCGGACTGCTCTCGCACGCCCTGCTCGACTGGCCGACGACTTGGGGCACCCAGCTCCTGTGGCCGCTCAGCGACCACCGCTTCGGCCTCGAGTGGATCTTTATTGTCGATCCTATGTTCTGGGTCTGTGCGTGGGCGCTGCCGTGGGGGCTCGGCCGGGGAGGGGACGCGGCGGCTCGGAGCCGGGCAGCCACCGTAGGGCTGCTCGCGTTGTCGGCCTGGATCCTCGGCTCCGGGATGCTCAAGGAGCTCGCCGTGGCAGCGGCTCCCGAGCCGGTCGTGGCCTTCCCGGCGCCGGGCGCGCCCTTCTTCTGGACCGGGGTCACGCCGTCCGTGCCCGCGGACCCGCAGGTCCGTCGCTACTGGCTCACGCTCACCGAAGCGACGCCTGCCGGCACCTTCGCCGCGGCGCGAGGCCCGCACGTCGATCAGCTCCGTTCTTCGCACGTGGGTGAGCGGGACCTGTGGATGTGCGTAGCGCCCGTGCTGCTTGTGGACGAGCCGACGACGGACGGCGGCGCCCACCTCGGCGTGGTGGACCTCGCCTACACCAACTGGCTGCAGCCCGACACGTACCGCTTCGGCCACGCCTACATGCTGAGCTCGGATGGAACGATTCTCGATCGCGACGCCGGCACCCAGGTGGCGCTCGGTCGCTGACGGGGCCGTGGGCGTCTCGGGTTGGTGTCCAAGGACGGCCCGGGTGCCCCGTCCGGCCTCCCGGTCGGCGTCGGCGGTCGAGGGGCGCCGTTCAGCGGGCCAGCCGGGGTGGGCGTTTCCCCTCAGGGCTCCCCACTGCGGAGTGTGCCCCCTCGCACGGGGCGCGGCGAGTTCTCTCGACGGGACGCCGGGCTCCACGCGGCACGGGGTTTGCGGGGTACCTGGGCGAGGCTCCCATGTCCACGCTCCGCTCCCAGTTCCAGGCCCGCATCGGTGACCTCGAAGCTCGCGCCCAACGGATCGACGCACATCGGCGTGCGCTCATCCCCGCCGACAGCGAGGAGGCCGCCCAGCAGCTCCAGGGCGACGAGGTGATTGAAGCGCTCGAGACCACCACCGCCGCCGAAATCGCGGCGCTCCGCGTGGCGATCGCCCGGATCGACGCCGGAACCTACGGCCGCTGCGAGGTCTGCGGAGACGACATCCCGGAGCGCCGCCTCGCCGCGCTCCCCCTCGCCACCCGTTGTGTGGATCACGCCGACGAATGACGGCCCTGCCGCTTCGCCCCCGGGGAGTTAGCCCCGCGAGCTTCGGGGGGGAGGGGTGGTCGATTTCACGGGTGTCACCAAGCAGTACGGCAGCCAGGTGCTGTTCGTCGATGCGTCGTTCAAGATCAACCCCGGCGAAAAGGTCGGGTTGGTCGGGCCGAACGGCGCGGGCAAGACCACCATCTTCCGCCTGATCCTCGGCGAGGAGCGGGCGGATGAGGGCGCCGTGGAGCGCCCCCGCAAGCTCACCCTCGGCTACTTCCGCCAGGACTTCGCCGAGTGGCGTGACCGCAGCGTGCTCGCGGAGACCATCGCTGGCGCAGGCGCCGTGGCCGAGGCGGGCGAAGAGCTCGCCGAGCTCGAAGCGCGCCTCGGGGATGTCGACGACCCCCGCTACGACCACATCCTCGAGCGCTATGGGGAGGTCCAGGCGATCTATCAGGAAGGTGGCGGCTACGACCTCGACGCGCGCGCGCGGACGATCCTCGACGGCCTCGGCTTCACCCAGGCCGAGATGGACGGCAAGATCGGCGGGCTCTCGGGCGGCTGGCGGATGCGCGTTCAGCTCGCCCGCCTGCTGCTCGCGCACCCCGAGCTGCTCCTGCTCGACGAGCCCACCAACTACCTCGACATCGAGTCGATCGTATGGTTGGAAGCCTGGCTTCGCGACTATCCGGGCGCGGTGCTCATGACCTGCCACGACAAGGACGTGATGAACCGCGTCGTGAGCAAGGTGATCGAGATCGACGGCGGGCGCCTCCGCACCTACGTCGGCGACTACGACGCCTACGAGCGGGCGCGCGCCCTCGACGCGGCGCAGCGCGAGGCGGAGTTCCAGAAGCAGCAGGCGATGCTCGCCAAGGAGATCCGCTTCATTGAGCGGTTCCGCGCCCAACCCTCGAAGGCGAGCCAGGTGCAGAGCCGGGCGAAGAAGCTCGACAAGATCGAGCGCATCGAAGAGCCGCGCCGCATCGTGGAGCGCGGTTTCGACTTCAAGAAGCCCGATCGGAGCGGCAACGACGTCATCGCCGTGCGCAAGGTGAGCAAGGGCTACGCGGGACGCCCCGTCCACCGCGAGCTCGACCTGATGATCCGTCGCGGCGAACGCTGGGCGATCATGGGCGCGAACGGGGCAGGCAAGACCACCCTGCTGAAGATGATGGCAGGCGCGCTCAAGCCCGACGCCGGGGACGTCGCCATCGGCGCCGCGGTGACGCTGGGCTATTTCGCCCAGCACCAGATGGAGACCCTCGACGGGGAGAACACCATCTTCGAGGAGCTCCAGGAGCACGCGCCCCGGGAAGGGCAGGGGGTGCTCCGCAACCTCGCCGGCGCCTTCGGGTTCTCCGGCGACGACGTGGACAAGCCCATCCACGTGCTCTCCGGCGGCGAGAAATCGCGCCTCGCCTTGGCGAAGATGCTCTACGACGCGCCCAACCTGCTGGTGCTCGACGAGCCGACCAACCACCTCGACCTGGCCACCAAGCGGGCGCTGGTGAAGGCGCTCAGCGGCTACGACGGCACGATCGTCTTCGTCTCGCATGATCGCGGCTTCCTCCGTGCGCTCGCGAGCCGGGTGCTCGAGCTTGGCCCGGATGGCCCTCGCCCCTGGCACGGCACCTACGACGAATACGTGGTCGCGATGGGCCGCGAAGCGCCGGGGTTGCGGGTGAAGGCCTGAGGGACGTCGATCGGTCGCCTTGACACCTGTACAGGCGTTCTGTTAGTAGGCCAACATGCGGTGGCGGAGCGACGTTCGTCTCGAAGTGCGGCGGTTCACGGCGGGCTCTGCCCGCCGGCGCCTGACGTGGGTCCGCCGGAGCGCCGACCTCGGTCTGGCGCCCCCTGCTTCGTCGTCGCCGGGTCGGCGGGCAGGTCGCCTTTCCCCTGGGGCTACCGCGGCGGGCCGAAGCCGAGCGGCGCGTGGGTCCGCGCCCAAAAATCTCTTGACCGAACCCTTGTCGTGTCAACACTCCTCTTGCATCGTTGGGCTGCAACGTGGTACTCTGAACTCCCCCCGTGGACTTCCCCGTCCACACCGCCGACGAACCGCCGGCCCCTCCTTCCCCCTCCCTCCGATGTCCGAACCCGCCCTCGTCCGAACGGCCTCGCCGTCCCCGTTGCAGCTCCGCGGTGCCCCTGGTGGCCTCCTCGTGCTCACGCTCCCGGCCGCGATGCGGTTCGATGTGCTGCGCATCGCCCTGCGCGACCTGTTCGCGGAGTCCCCGGGCCGATTCAAGGGGGCCAGGGTCAAGCTCGATCTCGGCCAGCGCGACCTCGACCTGCTCGAAATCCGCCGCCTCGTGCACCTCACGAAGGATGAGTTCGATGTCGAGGTGGTCGGCCTGCAGTGTGAGCCGCTCTCGCTCCAGCGCATGGCGGAGCGCGAGCTGAAGCTGAAGCTCACCGTCGGCGTCGCCCCGCCGCCGCCGGACCCTGCGGAGGTCGCGCCGGCCACCGCCGCCACCGGGGGCGCCGGCGCCGAAGAGCGCGCGGTCACCCTGGTGGACGAGTCGGCCACCAGCCCCGCATTGTTCGCCGCTGAGGCCGATCGGAAGGGCCCCGACTACGAGACCGAAGACGGATCGACGGACATCGTGAGCCCCCCCGGCGAGCAGAGCGACGAAGCCGATGCCGACATTGGCGACCGCATCCTCACCGTCGCCAACACCCTCCGCAGCGGCGCCTGCGTCCGGTTCTCGGGCGATGTGCAGATCTTCGGGGATGTGAACCCGGGCGCCCAGATCATCGCCGGCGGCAACATCGTGGTGATGGGCGCCCTCAAGGGCATGGCCCACGCTGGCACGCGGAACGAGAAGGCGGTCATCCTCGCGTTCGATCTGCGCCCCACCCAGCTCCGCATCGGCAAGGTCATCGGCGTCGTCCCCGGCGCCGACCCCGACAAGGCTGGTCGTACCTTCAACCCTGAAGTGGCCACCGTGGTCGATGGGCACATCGCCGTCGAGCCGTACCGTGGCAAGCTCCCGCAGCAGAAGGAGAACGCATGAGCGAGTGCATCGTCATCACCAGCGGCAAGGGCGGCGTCGGAAAGACGACGACCACCGCCAACCTCGGCGTGGCCCTCGCCCGGCTCGGGAAGAAGGTCGTGGTCGTGGACGCCGACATCGGCCTCCGCAACCTCGACGTGATCCTCGGCCTCGAGAACCGCATCGTGTACGACCTCGTGCACGTGATCGAGGGCGAGTGCCGGCTGCGTCAGGCCCTGATCAAGGACAAGCGCACCGAGAACCTCTTCCTCCTCCCCGCCGCCCAGACCCGCGACAAGAACGCGGTGGGCCCGGAGCAGATGAAGAAGCTCGTCGCCGACCTCAAGGTCGACTTCGACTATGTGCTCATCGACTGCCCCGCCGGCATCGAGCAGGGCTTCAAGAACAGCATCGCCGGCGCCGACCGGGCGATCGTGGTCGTCACCCCCGAGGTCTCCTCGGTGCGCGACGCCGACCGCATCATCGGCCTCGTCGAGGCCGCCGAGCTCCCCGAGCCGCACCTGGTCATCAACCGCTTCCGGGCGAAGATGGTCAAGGCCGGCGAGATGATGAACAAGGACGACGTGCTCGAGATCCTCGCCATCCCCCTGGTGGGCATGGTGCCGGACAGCGAGGACGTGATCGTGAGCGCCAACCGTGGCTCCCCCGCCGCGTTCGACGACAAGTCCATCGTGGGCGAAGCCTACCGGCGCATCGCCCGCCGGGTCACCGGCGAGCAGAACGTCCCGTTCGTCGCCACGGAAGAGCCCGAGAACTGGTGGGGCGCCATGAAGCGCTGGATGGGCCTCGGCGAGGCCCGGGAGGTCGCGGGATGACCAGCTTCTTCGACAAGCTCTTCGGCGCCCCTCG
>CAIXRH010000004.1 GCA_903921785.1 uncultured Pseudomonadota bacterium | reverse complement strand
CATGCGCCGGCCTGCACAGCTCGGGCAGAAGCCCCGCGTCTTGCAGCCCCATGCTGGTAGCGCGGTGACCCATCAACGACACCGTGTAGGCGCGCTCACCGCGGTCGTTTACCTACGCTCCGATGTCCCTGGTCCCCTCGATCACCCAGCCCACACCGTCATTTCGGATGGTGGTGCTGTGGATGCGCTCGCTTGAAGGCGGCCGGGGTGAGCGCGGCGGACGTCAGCCCAAACTTCGAGGCGTGGGTTCCGACCCGCTCGAACACCCACGTCAGGTACTCCTGCACGTCGATGCGGTGGTTTCGCGCGGTCGCGACAATGCCGAGCAGGATCGCGGCCCGATGGGCGCCCTCGGTACTGCCCGCAAACAACCACGACAGTCGGGCTTTTGCAACGGTCTGAAACTCTCGTTCCGAACCGCTGTTGTCCGGCGGCAGGTCGGGTATGTCGAGCCAACGGGTGAGCGCTTTCCAGTGGTTCCGGTAGTAGCGGATGGTCTCGGCGAGCGCGTCGGACGGGAGGAGCGTGGGTTCGACGGCGTCCATCCACGCTCGCAGCTCCAGGTAGAGCGGCGCAATTCTCTCCTGCCGCCAGGCTCGAAGAGCCTCGTCCACCAGACCGGCGGTCTTCGCCGCTTCCTCGGCAAGGAACATGGCGGAGACGAAGCGCCCGGCCTCGGCCGCGAGCACCGGCTGTACGGCCTCCGCAGCTTCAAACCTCCGACGACCATGCGCGTTGCAGCCGGCCTCCAACACTTTCCCGGTTGCGAAGACCTCGTTGAACCGGTGTTCTGCGTCGGTGAGCATCACGCCCTTGAACCCGCTGAGCTTGCTGGCGAGGGTGGGGCCATCCTTCTGGGCCTCGTACTGGAAGACCACCGTCTCGCCCCAGCGGTAGACCTCGAGGTACCCCTTGTAGGCGGTCGGAAGCCCGCGGATCAGCACGTTGATGCCCGTCCCGTCCGAGGCGATCCGCCCCCCGTCGAGCAGATCCCGCCACTGCTGGCCATCAACCTTGCAGAGTGCGTCCGCTGCGCGCTCGATGAAGCCCACGAGTGTGCCCATCGACAGCTTGATCCCCTTGAGCTCCAGGTCGTTGCGGATCTTGTCCAAGGGCACGAGCAGGTAGAACTTCTGCACGATCAACCAAGCGAGGAACTCGCACGTCACCTTCGACCGCGCGTAGGGTGCTGGGAGCGTTTCGCCGGTCGTGCGGACCAGGCACTTGCGGCAGCGCACGGTGTACCGCACGACGACTCGGCGCCGAACGTGCTGCTTGATGACGTGGAGTTTCTCCTCGATGAACGTGTCCACCAGATCCACGCCGCCGTGACCGCAGTCGCCACACTCACAGGGGCGAGACTCGGTTTTCTCGATAGGGAGGTGCTCGGGGAGCGGCTTGCGCCCGGTTCGGTAGCCGGTCTTCGGTTCCGGTTTGATTTTCGCGGGGATCACCGGCGGAGTCGGTCGAGCGTCGAGTCCGGCTTGCGACGGGAGGGGCACGGCCGGCGCCGGCGGCTTCTCGACCGCCGGCTTGCGCTGAGTCTTGGTCCGCGAGACGATTGCGAGCAACTCGGCGATCCGCGTGTTCGAGGTGGCCATGCCGTTGGCAAGCACAGCGACTTGGGCCGTGAGGTCCTCGACCGCCTTGAGAAGCCGTGCGTTGTCCGCGCGGAGGAGCGCGTTCTCGGCAAACAAGCGGGCTTCGGTCGGGGTCACGAGGCCACGAAAACACAGCTAAAACCGGCCGTCCAGGCCCCCTCAAAGAGTGCAATTTCGCGGCTAGATTTTACGGGGTCATTTTTCGCTGGTACCACTTCCGGCGTGGCGCGCGCTGATCGAGGCCCTGGAGGAAGGCGGCGAGCGTCGCCGCGTCGATCTGCACGCGGGTCTGCCCAGCGAGCGCCTCGGGCGATGGGAGCTGAAACGAGCCGCGTTCCAACCGTTTTGCCACGATGCACCAGCCTGAGCGATCAAAGTAGATCAGCTTGGCGAGTTGGCGGCGGCGGCTCAGAAAGATGTAGAAATGACCGTCGAGGGGGTCCATTCCCAGCCGACGGACGGCGCCCGCGAGCGCATCGAAAGACCCACGCATGTCGACGGGCTCGACCGCGATGAACACGCGGACGGAAGGGGGGAGGATCAGCACTCGGCGACCACCCGCAGCAACTTCCCCAGGATCTGGGGGTCGAACAAGGCGTCCACCTCGACACTGAACTCGCCCATGTGCACCAGGTACCGGCTCGGAGCCGACGTGGTGGCAGCCGGCGTCGGGACCAGCTCGACCAACTGGACCTCATGCGGCGCCCGCTTCGGCGGCCCCAGACGCCAGCAGTTCAGCGAGCGGGCGTCAACCCCGTTCGCACGGGCCCAGTCGGTGGGTGGCTGGCCGGAAGCAGCGGCGGCCGCCAGGCACTCCTGGGCGTCGGCAGCGTTGCGGATTTTGCGTCGTTCCATGACGTGAAGTCTCCGCCGGCAACGTCACGCAGCGGGCGGCCGAAATCTGCATGGTGTCGCTGATGGGTCACGT
>CAIXRH010000003.1 GCA_903921785.1 uncultured Pseudomonadota bacterium | reverse complement strand
GGCGGCGTCGGGGCCGAGCGCCCCGACCGGCCGGGTGCTCGCCGCCCGGGAGCCAGGGCCGCCGGTGGGGGTGGCGGCGCTGCCGCGGCCGGAGGGCACGGCGTGGGCGAAGCTGCTCGAAGCGGCCGGGGTGCGCTCCGACCGGGACGCGCCGGTGGCCCAGTGGGTACAGCGCACGGCCGGCGCCGTGAAGCAGCTCGACGCGCAGGGGCGCAAGCGGGAGGCCAAGGAGCTCGCCCGCGCGCGCGACGAGTTCGTGTCCAACCGCGAGAAGAAGGCCTGGGAGGGGGTGAAGGCCCGCTTCGAGGCGCTGGAGCTGCCCGAGAAGACCTACCGCGCGCTCAAGCAGGAGGAGGCCGACGTGGAGAAGGTGCTCGCGCGCCTCCACACCCGCCGCGCCGAAGAGTGGCGCGGGATGGCCGCGGCGAAGCTTCGGGACCTGCTTTTGGAGCGTGGGTAGCCGACGGGTGCGCGCGCGGTCGAGCCGGGGGAGCTCGACGGCGCCCGCCAGCGCATCCAGACGACGCGGGTGGACAACGATCTGGAGTTGGGATGTGGGGGAGCGGTCGCCGAGACGCCGCGTGTATGCTGGCTCAATGAACCGAGGACCGGCGCCGGCTCGCGGTCCGGCCGGCGGATACCGGTCAGGCCATGACGACTACGCCCGAATCGCCCCCCTCGCGCGAACAGTTGCTCTACTGGCTCCACGAGGCCGCCGAGATCGAGCACCAGCTGATGTGCTGCTATCTCTACGCCGCGTTCAGCCTGAAGCGGACCGACCCGCGCTGGACCGCCGAGCAGGGGGCCGCGGTCGGCCGTTGGCGTGCGACCCTCACCGGCGTCGCGCTCGAGGAGATGACCCACCTCTGCCTGGTGGGGAACCTGTCCTCGGCGCTCGGCGCCACGCCGAACTTCCAACGGCCCGCGCTGCCGGTGGAGGCGGGTCCCTACCCGTCGGGCTTCGTCATCCGGCTGGCGCCGTTCTGCGCGGCCACCCTGGAACACTTCACCTTCCTGGAGCGACCGCACGGGGAGGAGCTGCGCGACGCTCCCGGTTTTGCGGGCGGAGCCGCCTACCGCCGGATCGTCCCGGCTGAGCGGCTCAGCCCGGGGCCTCGCGACTACGCGACGGTCGGCGAGCTCTATGAGACGCTCGCCCACTCCCTCGAGTCGTGCGTCGAGGCGCTGGGGGAGGCGGCGCTCTTCGTCGGGGACCCCCGCCTGCAGGTGGACGGCGCGCTGGCCCCGCTCCCCGGCGTCGCCGCGGTGACCGACCTGGCGAGCGCCCGCGCGGCGCTCCACACGATCGTGGTGCAAGGCGAAGGCGCCGGCGCGGAGCATATCCACTCCCACTTCTCGCGATTCCGGCAGATGGTGGAGGAGCTCCAGGCGCTGACCGCGGCGGATCCCGACTTCGAGCCGGCCCACCCCGCGGCGACCAACCCGGTCATGAACGCGCCGATCCAGCCGAACCCCGAGCGTGTGCACATCGGCGAGCCCCGCCTCGCGCAGTGGGTGGACATCGGCAACGCGCTCTACACGACCTCGTTGCGGTGCCTGCTCCAAGGCTTCGCCGACCCCGAGCGGGCCGCGAAGGCCACGTGGTTGTCCGCGAGCTTCGCGTTGATGCGATCCATGGTGCCCGTGGGCGAGGGCCTGGCGGCCCGACCGGCGGGCGCGAGCCCCAGGCCCCACGCCGGCTTCACCTTCACGCCGCTGCGCACGCTGGCCGCCCTCCCCCCTGCGGCCGCCGCGGGGGTGGTCGCGGAGCGGATGGGCCAGCTGCGATCTCGCGCTCAGGCGCTCCCCGTGGTTCCGGTGGATGGCGAGGGGACGTCCGCCTGGACGACCGTCATCCGGGTGCTCGAGCAGCAGGAAGGGGCGCTCCGGGCGCTGGGGAGCGTGTCCTCGGCGCCGGCTGCCGCCGCGGCCCCCCCGCCGTCCTCGCCGGTCGCGGCCGCGCCCGTCGTGGCGAGCCCGCCCACCAACCCGGTGGAGGTGGTCAGCGGCAAGGCCGTGACCGTACACTTCGAGGCGCGGCGCTGCATTCACTCCCGGCACTGCGTGCTCGACGCCCCGACGGTCTTCAAGGCCAACACGCCCGGGGAGTGGATCTACCCGGACACGGTGCACGTCGACGTCCTCGTCGGCGTGGCCCAAAACTGCCCGTCCGGCGCGATCCGGCTCACGCGGCACGACGGCGGGGCCGAGGAGGCCTCGCCGCCGGTGAACACCCTCCGCCTCCGCGAGAATGGCCCCTACGCGATCCACGCCCCCCTCACGGTCGCCCATCAGGCGGACGGGCTCCGGGCCACGTTGTGTCGGTGTGGCCAGTCGCGGCGAAAGCCGTGGTGTGACGGCAGCCACGCCGGGGCCGGCTTCGTGGCCACCGGCGAGCCCGCGTCCGGGGCCGTCGAGCCGCTCGCCAGCCGCGACGGGCCGCTGGAGATCGTCCCCGTCCGCAACGGGCCCCTGAGCCTCCGGGGGAACGTCGAGATCTGCGCGGGCACGGGCCGCGTGGTCGCCCGGGTCACCGAGGCCCGCCTGTGTCGCTGTGGTCAGTCAAGGACCAAGCCCTTCTGTGACCTCTCCCATGTGGGCGCTGGCTTCCAGGCGGAGGGGGACTGAATGACCGGGCACACGAGACTCCACGATGGCTTCGACGCCGCCCAAGCGGGCCTCGTCACCGGGTTGGACCCGCGGAACCAGGCATGAGCCACGCCGCCGAGGAGGAGCGCCGCACCACGTTCCTGGAGCTCTTCTTCGACCTCGTGCTGGTCTTCGCGATCACCCAGCTCGCCAGTCAGCTCCATGACGTCCCTCACCATCACGCCGGGCATGCGCTCCAGGGGTGGTTGGAGGTCGGGCTGCTGGCGACGATGATCTGGTGGTTGTGGTCGCAGTTCGCGTGGCTCGGCACCAGCGTGCACCTCTCGGCGACTCGCCCCCGGGCGCTGATGCTGGCGCTCACCGGCGTTCTGCTCGTGGCCTCGGTGGCCCTCCCCGTCGCGACCGCATCGGGCTTTTCATGGTTTGGCGCCGCCTATGCGGTGGTCAAGTTCGGTGCGTTGATGCTCTATCGTATGGATGCCGACGGCGGTGTTGCCCACGCGGCGGCCGTGCGGGACTACACCCGGAAGGCGGCGATCGCGCCGCTGGTGGTGCTCGTCGGCGCGTTCCTGCCTCCGCCCGGGCGGCTGGTCGCCTGGGGGATCGCGATGCTGATCGAGCTCGGCGGGACGCTGCTGGTGGGCAGGCAGGGTTTCCGGATCAGCGCCGCCCACTTCGCGGAGCGCCACGCGTTGGTGCTCATCATCGTGCTGGGCGAGGCGGTCGTCGCGCTCGGGGGAAAGGCGGTGGCCACGGCGCTGGATCCCGCTTCAATCCTGGGCCTGTTGGGCGGCTTTCTGCTGGTGGCGACCCTGTGGTGGAGCTACTTCGCGTGGACCTTCGACTCTGCGGAGGGCTGGCTCAAGGGGCACGGTCGGCCGTTCGCACCGAATGACGCGGGCGCCGCCGGCCGCATGGCGCGCGATGCGTTCACGTTCGGCCATTTCCCGCTCGTCGCGGGGGTGATCGCCATCGCGGTCGCCCTCAAGGACCTGGCCGCGGAGCCGCTGGCGGCCTGGCACGGGGAGGCGCGCGTCGCGCTCGCGGTGGGGCTCGTGCTCTACCTGGGCGGCTTCGTCGGCGTGGTCTTTCGGGGCAATGGCTACCTGCTCACCGAACGTATTGTCGCGCTGGTGGTGATGGTGTCGCTCGCCCTGGCCTCGCCGCTGCTGGCGGGGCTCACGGCCGCGCTTTTGGGGCTCGTCCTGGTGGTCGCGATCGGGGCCGAAGTGCGGCGGTGGAGGCGGTTGCACGCGAGGTGAGGTCGCCGGTGACGCCCTCGACTCGACGGGGGCGGACCGGAGGAGCCGTACACGAAAGGGGAGGAGCCACGGTCGGGCCCCCCGAGGCCCCCACCCGCCGCGCTATGCTGTGACGGTGCGCCTCCTGCCCCACCTCGCCAAGGTCGCCGTCCTGGCGCTCTCCGCGTACTTCGCCCTCTGGGCGTGCGCGCCGTCGGCGAGCTTCCGCCCCATCACCCTCGATCTCGACGCGCCCCACGAGATCGGCGTGGGCGGCACCGCGAGCGCCGACGCCTACGGCTACTACGGCTCCGACGCGCAGCTCTGGTACGCGCAGCGGGTCGGCAAGAAGTTCTCCCTCGGCGGCACCGTCTTCGGCGGGGCCACCGACGTGGTGGGCGTGGGCTTCCTCGGACGCTACCACGCGATCGAGGGAGAGAAGTTCCGCCTCGGGGTCGACTTCGAGGCCGGGTTCCTCTACGCCGCCGCCGGCCTGCCCATCGCCTTCAAGCTGGCCGACAGCGTGTGGCTCTACACCAACCCCTCCGTCGGGCTCCGCAGCAACGGCATCGCCCGCCTCCCGCTCGGCGCCCAGTTCAACCTCGGCAAACACTTCGTGCTCGGCGCCGAGGTGGCGGGGCTCTACGGCAACTCCAGCCTCGCCGCCGCTTCCCCGGAGCAGCTCGCGTTCGTCGGCGGGGTCAGCGCGGCGTGGCGGTGGTGAGGTCCCCCCGCAGGTGACGATGGCCGGCGTCGCCGGCCGCGTTCGGAGCGAGGGCAGGAGGCGGAGGCGCCGCCTACCAGAGGCTGATGTTCGGCTTCATCCAGTCGACCTGACCGTGCACGCCGGAGAGGTAGACGTCCTGCACCTTCCGGGTGATCGGCCCCGGCTTGCCCACGCCGACCTCGCGACGATCCACCTCGCGAACCGGGGTGATCTCCGCGGCCGTGCCGGTGAAGAACACCTCGTCGGCCGCGTAGAGCGCGTCCCGACCGAACCGCTGCTCGGACACCGCCATGCCCTCGTGCTTGAGGATCTCCATCGCCGTGGCGCGGGTGACGCCGCCGAGCGCGTTGAGCAGCGGCGGGGTGGTGATCTCCCCATCGCGGATCACGAAGATGTTCTCGCCGGTGCCCTCGGCCACGCAGCCGGTGTGGTCGAGCATCACGGCCTCATCGCAGCCGTTGTCGGCCGCTTCGTAGCGCGCGAGGATCGAGTTCACGTAGTGGCCGATGACCTTCGCCCGCTGGAGGCTGGAGTTCACGTGGCTGCGGGTGAACGTGGAGGTCTGCACCTTCACGCCGTTCTGGATGCCCTCTTCGCCGAGGTACTTGCCCCAGTCCCACACGGCCACCGACAGGTGCACCTGGTTGCCGCGGGCGCCCAGGCCCATCTGGCCCATGCCCAGGTACACGAGCGGGCGGATGTACGCCTCGGGCATCTCGTTGGCCGCGAGGGTCTGCAAGCACGCGTCGCGAATCTCGGCCGCCGAATACGGGAGCTTGATCTGGCACATCTTCGCGCTCTCGACGAGGCGACGGACGTGCTCGTCGAGCTTGAAGACCCCGCCGCCGCCGCCCGGCTGGGCGTAGGAGCGGATGCCTTCGAACACCCCGAGGCCGTAGTGCAAGGTGTGCGAGAGCACGTGCACCTTCGCGTCGTCGAACGGGACCAGCTTCCCGTCCATCCAGATGAAGCGACTCTCGATGCCCATCACTTGCCTCCGACTTCGTTCCCCGCGACGTCGACCAGCACGACGCGAAGCCCGAGTTGTTCGATTCCCGAGCGAATGCTGCCGGCGTCCCCTACCACGACGAAGGTGAGGCGGCCCGCATCCACGCGCGCCTCCCAAGCTTTTTGCACGTCGGCGACGGAGGTACGGGAAAGCCGGTCCAGGTAGCCGGTGACCCAATCGTCGGGGAGCGAGTAGGTGCGCATCGCATCGAGCTGTCCGAGCAGGTAGTCGGGACGTTCGAATCGCAACGGCCATCCGCCGAGGAGGGCGCCGCGCGCGTCGTTGACCTCCTTGTCGGTGAACGGTCGCCCGTCGCGGACCTGCTTGAGCTCACCGAAGAGCTCCTTGAGCGCGTCGGCGGTCTTCTCGGTGTGGATCCCCGAGTCGAAGGTCCAGGAGACGCCGGCCCGGTCGTAGCTGACGCCGGAGCGGGCGCCGTAGGTGTAGCCCTTGTCCTCGCGGAGGTTGAGGTTGATGCGCGAGGCGAACTGCCCGCCCATCGCCATGTTCCCCAACATGAAGGGTGCGAAGTCGGGGTCGGTCGGCTTGCCGAGGTACATCGCCGCCCGCACCACGGACTGCGCCGCGCCGGGCTTGTCGTAGAGGTAGACCGTGGTGACGTCCGGGCGCGCCGGCGCCGTCGGTCCCTCTTCCGGCTTGGCGACCGGGTGGTCCCACTTGCCGAGGCGCGACTGGAGCGCGGGCACGATCTCGTCGAGGGTGGTGTCGCCGCCGACCAGCACCAGGGCGCCGGCCAGGGAGAGGTGCGCCTTGTGCCAGGCCACCATGTCGTTCACGGTGATGCCCTTGAGGCTCCCTTCGTCCGCCTCGATGCCGCGGTAGGTGTTTCCCCAGAGGCGGTGCGCCATCACCCGGTCGGCGATGCGGGTGGGGCTCGTGCGCGATTCGGTGAGATCGTCGATCCACAGCGAGCGCCGAAGGTCCCACTCCTTGGCGGGGAAGGTGGGGCGGAGGAGCACGTCGGCGAGGAGGTCGAGCGTGGGGCCGAGGGTGTCCTTCAGGCAGCTGATGGAGACGCTCGCGCCGTCGTAGCCGGCGCCGGAGCCGAGGGTGGCCCCGAGGCGGCGGAGCTCGGCGGAGATCGCCTCCGCGTCCCGCTTGCCGGCGCCTTCGTTGAGCATGTCCATCGTGGCCTCGGCGAGGCCCGCCTTGCCCTTGGGCACGCTCGTGGAGTGCACCGGGAACTGGATGGAGACGCTGATGAACGGAACCTCATGGTTCTCCACCACCGCCACCTTGGTGGAAGCCCCGATGGAGCCCCAGGCCACCGCCGGGAGCGTGAACGGACGGGGCGCCAGCGGCGTGGCCGCGGCCGGGACGTACTCCACGGGCGCGGGCGCCGACGGCGCGGCGGGCGGCGCGACCGGCTTGGGCGCGCACGCGAGGAGAAGGAGCAGGATCGAGGCGCGCATCACTTGGCCTCCGGAACGAAGGTGAGGACGAGGCGCTTGTCGGGCGGCAACCACTGTCGCAAGGCGGCGTTCACGCTCTCCACGGTGGTGCTCGTGTAGCGGGCGAGGTCCTTCTGGAGGTACCCCGCGTCTCCCGTGCGGGTCACGTAGCCGTTGAGGATGTCGGCCTTGCCCTGGATGGTGGAGACCATCCGGAAGAACTGCACCTCGAAGTCTTTGCGGCCCATCTCCAGCTCGGTGGCGGTGATCCCGTCCTTCCGGGCGCCGGCGAGCACGGTGTCGATCGCGGCGACCAGCTCGTCCCCGGTGTGGCCGGAGGCGGCGGTGGCGGACACCACGAAGAGGCTCTCCCACGCCTGGGAGCCCTGGTACGCGGTGACGTCCTGGGCGAGCTGCTTGTCGTGGACCAAAGCCTTGTAGAGGCGGCTCTCCTTGCCCTCGCTGAGCGCAGAGGCCGCGAGGTCGAGCTCGGCGTCCCCCGGGGCGTAGAGCGCGGGGGAGTGCCAGGCGATCCACACCTTCTCGAACGGCACCTTGTCGGTGACCTTCACCTTCTCCTCGCCGGTGAAGACGGCCGGGGCGGCGGGCGGGTGGTGCACGGCCGCGGGACCACGGGGCACCGCGCCGAAGTAGCGGGCGACGAGCGCGCGGGCCTCGGCGTCGTCGAAGTCGCCGGTGAGGACGAGAGAGGCGTTGTTCGGCACGTACCAGGTGCGGAAGAAGCCGCTGACGTCCTCGAGGGTGGCGGCCTCGATCTCCTCGTGTTTGCCGATGGTGGCGATGTGGTACGGGTGGCCTTCGGGGTACGCGTGCCCGAGGAGCTCCAGCCAGGCGTGGCCGTAGGGCGGGTTGTCGTAGTTCTGCCGCCGCTCGTTGCGCACCACGTCCTTCTGGTTCTGGAGCTTGGTGGGGGTGAGCGCGTCGAGTAGCCAGCCCATGCGGTCGGCTTCCAGGAACGTGGCGAGCGGCAGCTGCTCGCTGGGGAGGCACTCGTAGTAGTTGGTGCGGTCCAGCGTCGTGGAGCCGTTGAGCCGCGCGCCGAGGGGCTGCAGCGGCTTGAAGTAGTCGTCGTCCGCGTGTTTGCTCCCGTTGAACATGAGGTGTTCGAACAGGTGGGCGAAGCCGGAGCGGCCGGGCACCTCGTCCTTGCTCCCCACGTCGTACCAGACGTTCACGCACACGAACGGCACCGTGTGATCGGGGGCGAGGGTGACCTTCAGCCCATTGTCGAGCTGATAGGCGGTGAAGGGCACATCCGGCGCGCCAGCGAAGGCGGCGGAGAAGAGGAGGAGCGACATCGCCGCCCCCATAGCCTGCTACCCTGCCGGGATGCTCCTGCTGCTCGCCGCGTGCGTGAAGCCGGTCCCGGCGGCGGACACCGCTCGGGGCGACACCGCCGAGACGGGCGTCGACACCGCTGGGCCGCCCGGTCCTGGCCCCTGCGGCCCGTGGGCGGGCGTGCGGCAGGTGGGAACGCGGTGGGACTTCGTGCCGACGAACGACTACGTCGAGCGGTTCCAGTGGAACGGCACCGGCAGCACCGTGGTCACCGCGATCGACGGTGAGGTCGTGACGCTGCGCACGACCGCCCACTACTCCGGCGACGAAGGTTCGTTCGAGCTCAGCCGCACCGAGACCTGGCGTTGCGACGCCCAGGGCGCCTGGTGGACCGGGTCCGTGGTGAGCACCACGTACGCCTCGGGCGGCCACTCCAGCGCCATCACCGGCACCCGCACGTTCGACCCCGGCTGGCTGGTGCGCCCCTCGACCCTCACGCTGCAGGACGCCTGGGTGGACCGGTTCACCCACCGGCAGGTGGTCAACGGGGTGGAGGGCTCGGAGGAGGTGGTTTGTACCTCCACCGCGGCGGACGACGAGACGGTGCCGGTCGGCGCGGCCACGGTGCCTGCCCGCCGCGTGGACGTCGACTGCGTGGGCCTGGATTCGACGACCCTCTGGCTCGCCGACGGGCTGGGGTTGGTGGCGGATCCGGATTTACGAGTGGTGGAGTATAGGCCGTAGGCCGTAGGCTTTAGGAACGCCGGGGATCGCGGTTTTTGTTTCTCCCGTGCGCGGGGTCCGCGGCTCCAGCTTTGCGGGCTCGCGATCGCGACGCCGGTCCCTCCAGTGCGCGGGGTCCGCGGCTCCGGGCCTGCGGTGTCCGGCTCGCGGCTCCGCTCCCGAGCTCGCCATTCTCGCCCCATCGGCTCCTCGACCGCCCCCCGCCGCCGGTCGGCAAGCCCGCGTCCGATCTCCACCCCCTCGCCAGCCGAGCCGGTCCGACGTAGTCGGACGCCCTTCGGACCTGACGCCTATGGCCTCCGGTCTCCCTAGTACGGCCCCGGATACTTCCGCCCCGACTCACAGAGATAGCGAAGGTCACTACTGCTGATCGACGAGCAGCTGCCCTGGCCGTAGTAGCGCACATCGCTCGCCGAGATGCTGGAGTAGCTGCCCTGGCAGTAGTAGCGCAGGTCGTTGTTGGAGATGCTGGAGCAGCTGCCCTGGCCGTAGTACCGCAGGTCGTTGTTGGAGATGCTGGAGTAGCTGCCCTGGCAGAAATAGCGCAGGTCGGAGTTGCTGATCGAGGAGCAGGAGCTCTCGCAGTAGTACCGGAGATCGCTGTTGGAGATGCTCGAGCAGCTCGACGCGTGGGCCGGCGGCACGGCCGGGAGCGCGCAGGCGGTGGTGAAGGTCAGCACGAAGAGGGCGAAGAAGGGGCGCATCCGGGCAGGGTAGCCCGGAAGTTCGCCGCCGTCTCCGCCCGCCCGACCCCGACCGCTACTTGGTGACGGTGTACGCGGTGCACCCCGCCGAGATCTTCCGGACCACCAGCACCGGCGAGCCGGCGATCGCCTCGTCGGACTTCTCGAAGAAGATGTCGAGGCAGAGGTGCCCGGTGTACGGGTATTTCCCCTTGGCCGCCGACCGGAGGGCCTTCTCCACGTCCACGCAGCCGGAGGGCGACGCGGTCTTGGGGTCGGAGGACTTCATCACGCACGCGGAGTTGCCGGGATCGAGGATGGCCCGCGTCTGGTCGAAGCTGGCCACGCCGGAGCTGTAGTCCCAGGGCTGGCGGATGTTCACGATCTGGTCGAGCTCGCCGCCGGGGCCGGTGAGGATGTACTGCGACCAGTATTTCCCCTGATCCCGCATGCTGTTGGACAGCCGCCCTTCCTTGAGCAGCTCGTCGAGCCGCGCCGGGTAATAACACCGGTGCTCGATGATCTTCTCGGGGCTGGTGAACTGCTCGCGCACGTCCGTGTAGCTGGACTCCTGGTCCTTCGGCAGCGAGTGGGTCGCCCAGATGCAGTTGCCCACCCCGTCCTCGACGTGCCGGTAGGTGGCGGGACCGGCGAGGGCGTTGCTGGTCAGAAGGGTGCTGAGTAGAACGATCACTCCTGGCTCCATCTGGGCTTGGACCCGTTGTCGTGGCGCCACGCAGCGCCGCGTGCGCGCTCTTCGGCAGGACGCGGCCCACCCTGAGGGAACTTCCGGAGTGGGGTGGTCCCCCCTCCCGGCCCTCCTCGACCCTCGCGAGCCGCCACAACCGTCGGCGCCGCCGCCGCGCGCCTACCCCACTCCGCGCGACGCCACCTTCCGGGCCGCCTTCACGACGGCCTCGCGCAGCCAACGATGCCCCGGGTCGTCCTCGTAGCGCTCGTGCCAGACGAGGTGCGTGGCGAACGGCGCCAGCTCCACGGGCGGCTCCAGCACGCGCAGGCCGTGGGTCGCGGCGAAGGTCCGGGCCAACGACTCGGGCAGGGTGAGCACCATGTCGGACGCGGCGATCACGAAGGGGGCGGCCAGGAAGTAGCGGATGCGCAGGGCCACCCGGCGTTCGCGGCCGACCGCGGCGAGCGCGAGGTCCACCACCCCCGGTCCCTCCCCCTGGGGGGAGATGAGGATGTGGGGGAGGGCGAGGAACGTCTCCAGGTCGAGGGTCGCGCCGACCTGCGGGTGGTCGCGGCGGACCACGCAGACGAAGCGGTCGTCGAAGAGGCGGCGCGCGCGGAAGGCGGGGACCGGCGGGGGGCGCACGAGGAAGGTCACGTCGAGGCCGGCCTCGAGGTCGGTCGAGTCGGCGGAGGCGGGGCGTACGTCGAGGTCCACGCGGGGGGCTTCGTCGCGGAGGACGGTGAGCAGCGGGGGCAGGAGAGTGAGCGCCCCGGCGTCGCCCATGCCCAGGGTGAAGGTGCGCCGGGTGGTGGCGGGGTCGAAGGCGGCGCCGGAGAGGGTGCGGTCGAGGTCCACGAGGTGGCGGCGGAGCGGCTCGAGGATCGAATCGGCGCGCGGCGTGCGCACGAGGCCGCGGGCGCCGGGGATGAGCAGCGGATCGCCGACCGCCTCCCGGACCAGCCGGAGCGTCTGGCTCAGCGCCGGCTGCGAGACGCCGAGCCGCCGCGCGGCACGCGAAACGTTGCCTTCTTCGAGGATGACCAGCAGGGAACGGAGCTGGCGGAGGGAGAGGGCGTCCAGATCAGCCATAAGGCAAACCTTATCACGCCGTACCCGATCATCGTCTACCCCGAATGCCTCGTGGCGCCTACATGATGCGGGCCGCGGGGACGACCCCGCCTTCACCCTCCGGAGAAACCCCATGTCCCGCACCGTGCTCGTCCTCACCGCCACCGGCACCACCGGCTCCGCCACCGTCCAGGCCCTCGTCGCGCGCGGCGCCACCGTCCGCGCCGGCACCCGCACCCCCGCCACGGCGGCCGTGCCCGCCGGCGTCACCGCCGTCCGCTGGGACTACGACGACGCCTCCACCTGGGGCCCCGCGCTCGCCGGCGTCGACGCGCTCTACCTCGCCCTTCCGCCGTTCCGCCCGGACGAAGTCGCGGTCGGCACCGCGATCCTCGCCGCCGCGAAGGCCGCGGGCGTGCGTCGTATCGTGAAGCTCTCGGCGGCCGGCGTGGAGAACGCCCCGGAGAGCGGCCACCGGCAGCTTGAGGTGGCCATCGAAGGCTCTGGCCTCGCCTGGGTCCACCTCCGCCCCAGCTTCTTCCACGAGAACTTCATCGAGTTCTACGGCCACGGCGTGAAGACCGACGGCGCGATCTACCTCCCCGCCGGCACCGGGAAGACCGGCTTCATCGCCGCCGCGGACATCGGCGAGGTCGCGGCCGTGGCCCTCCTCGGCGACGTGTCCGGCGAAGCCTGGACGCTCACCGGCCCCGAGAGCCTCGACCACCACGAGGTGGCGGAGCGCCTCACCGCCGCGCTCGGCCGCCCGATCCGCTACGTCGAGATTCCCGAAGCGGCGTTCGCCGACGGGCTGCGCGCCCATGGCGGCAACGAGGTGGCCGTGGCCACGATGACGTGGCTCTACGGCATGGTCCGCGCCGGCTGGACCGGTGGCCTCTCGCCCGACGTGCAGCGCGTCACCGGGCGCGCGCCGCTCGCCCTGGGCGACTGGGCGAAGGCGCATGTGGGGGCTTGGGCGTAGCGGGCCTCCGCCGACGATCGCCGGGCGTCCGCTCTTGACGCTGCCGGGATATCCTGCGCCGCCATGAGTGAGACGCCCCCCGCCCCCGCGGAGAAGCCGAAGGCCGCGCGCGGCGCCCAGCTTGTGGCGGCGGGGATCCTGCTCAGCCGCGTGGCCGGGCTCGTGCGGGAGCGGGCGTTCGCCCACTACTTCGGCAACTCCGACGCGGGCGACGCGTTCAAGGCCGCGCTGAAGATCCCCAACTTCCTCCAGAACCTCTTCGGGGAAGGGGTGCTCAGCGCCTCGTTCATCCCGGTGTACGCCAAGGCGCTCGCGAAGGGCGACGAGGTCATGGCCCGCCGCGTCGCCTCCTCTGTCGCCACGCTCCTCGCGCTGGCGACGAGCCTTTTGGTGCTCCTCGGCGTGGTCGCCACCCCGTTCCTCATCGACACCATCGCGCCCGGCTTCACCGGGGAGAAGCGGCTGGAGACCATCCGGCTGGTGCAGATCTTCTTCCCCGGAACGGGGATGTTGGTGCTCAGCGCGTGGTGCCTGGGCGTGCTGAACAGCCACCGGAAGTTTTTCCTCTCGTACGCCGCGCCGGTGCTCTGGAACCTCGCGATCATCGGGGCGTTGTTCTGGTTCGGCGGCGACTTCCACGACTACGCCCTCGCGGAGCGGGTGGCCTGGGGCCTCGTGGTGGGCAGCGGGTTGCAGTTCCTCGTGCAGCTCCCCACGGCGATCCGGCTGGTCCGCGGCCTCCGCCCCGAGCTCGGGCTGCAGCTCGAGGCCACCCGGACCGTGCTGCGCAGCTTCCTCCCGGTCGTCGGCGCTCGGGGCGTGGTGCAGGTGAGCGCCTATGTGGACAACCTGCTCGCCAGCCTGCTCCCGACCGGCGCGGTCTCGGCCCTCGCCTACGCGCAGACCTTGTACCTCCTGCCGATCAGCCTCTTCGGGATGTCGGTCTCCGCGGCGCAGCTCCCCGCGATGTCCAGCGCCACCGGCACCGAGGCCGAGGTCGCGGCGGCGCTGCGCACCCAGCTCGACCGCGGCCTCCGGCAGGTCGCCTTCTTCATCATCCCCTCGGCCGCCGGGCTCGTCTTCAACGGCGACGTGATCGTGGCCGCCCTCTTCCAGACCGGCGCCTTCGACGCCGACAGCACCCGCTACGTGTGGACCGTCCTCGCGGGCTCGTGCGTGGGCCTGCTCGCCGCCACCCAGGGCCGGCTGTACGCCTCGGCGTTCTACGCGCTGCACGACACCCGCACCCCGCTGAAGTACGCCTCGATCCGGGTCGCGCTCACGATCGGGCTGGGGTGGATCATGGCGCTCGACCTCCCCGGGTGGCTCGGCCTCGACGCGAAGTGGGGCACGGTGGGGCTCACCGCCTCTGCGGGCATGGCCGGCTGGGTGGAGTTCTTGTCGCTGCGGGCGGCGCTCAACCGGCGTATCGGGCAGACCGGCCTGCCTTCCGGCCTCGTCCCCCGGCTGTGGGCGGCCGCGCTCCCGGCGGCGGCGGTGGGCTTCGGGCTCAAGGTGCTGGTGGGCACGATGCTCCACCCCATCCTTCGGGGCGGGCTCGTCGTCGCGGCGTTCGGGGGGGTGTATGGCGCCCTCACCCTGGCCTTCGGCGTGGAGGAGGCGCGCGGCACCCTGGAGAAGGTGCGGCGGCGGCTGCGGCGCGGTTAGAGCAGCGGCGGAGGTGCCCGTGGGGCTGCGCGACCTGGCGAAACGAGCGATCAAGCGGGCGGTGAGCGGGGGCGCGGCGCCGTCGTCGCCGCCGCCGGTGCGGGTCCCGCCCGCGGGCACGGTGCCGCCGGTCCATGAAGCGCACGTCGCCGGGCCCGCCTCGCCGCCGTCGCCCGACCACGAGACCGACCGCGCCGAGAAGCCCTGGTACCTCCAGGGTCAGGAGGACGTCGAGGGGTGGGACCAGTCCAACCCCGGCGACGAGCCCGGGAAGAAGAACCTCCGGCCCTGAGGGGGCGCGGGCCTCGGTTCCTACGGGAGGGACGCAGAGGACGTTGAAGGGCTGGAGGCGCTCCACCGCCTTGCCGCCCGGAGCCGTCGGCGGTCGAGGTGCCAGGGTCGGCGAGAATGGCGAGGCGGGGGCGTGTGTGCCGCGGCGGCGGGGGCGGACGCCGTCGGCGCGGGGAGGCTGGAGGCGGGAGGCGGGAGGCTGGAGGCGGCGGGTCGGCCGCGGCCGTCGCCCCACCCCCCGGAGATCCTTGGCCTCGTCGGCGCCTGAGCCCAAGGAACAGGCACGGTGACGGCCTCACCCCCGGAGATCCTTGGCCTCGTCGGCGCCTGAGCCCAAGGAACGGGCACGGTGACGGCCTCACCCCGTGAGTTCCTTGGCCTCGTCGGCGCGCGGGCGGACGCCGGGGTCAACGGTCGTGGGCCCTGCGGTCAGAGGGAGCTCGGCTTCGCCCCCTCCTCGCGCAGCGACCGCCAGGTCTGGGCCGAGCACAAGCCCAGGGGTGCTCCGGTGGCCTCGGACCAGCTGTCGACCGCGGGGAGCTCGGTGAGGATCGGCGGCGGACCGCCGTCGAACGTGAGCGCGCAGACCGTCCTCCAGCCCGACGGGACCTCGTGGAACGGCCGAGCGAACTCCTGGGTCACCGCGTCCAGCCGGCAGCGGACGGCGACCGCGGCCGCCGGGTCGGCGCGCGGGAACACGAAGTCGAAGGTCGCGCCGAGCGGAACGCTGGCCGGGGCGAAGCTGACGAACACGAGCACCGTGTCGCCGCCGAGCCGCGTCGGCAAGCCGGCCGCGAGCGCGCGGCGGCTGCGCGGCGACACCCGCGCCGTGACCACCAGGATCGGGAGCTCGGGACCGGGCTGCAGCGGCACGTCCTTCATGCGGACCGACCTATCGTCCCGACGGCGAGGCGTCGGAAGGGGAGCGCTGACGGTCGTTGCGCCTGAGACGGGTTGGGCCGGCGCTGACGGTGTATGGCGCCCGAATCACCCCCCGATCTGCAGCCAGGTGAGGCGTGCCCAGGACCCGTCCCACGTCGACGGCGTCAGCGTGAGCGTGTCGTCCTCGGTGAGCAGGTAGCCGCCGTCCCACTCGTCGCAGACGCGCTCGCCCTCCGCTTCGCCCTCGCAGCTGTCCACGCGCACGAAGGTCGCGTGCTTCGGCGTCTTCACGGGCACCGCGTCGGACTCCCCGAGCTCCACCCAGGTCGTCACAAAACCCACGAGGACGGCGTCGTTCGCCTCGGACGCGGCGCCGTCCCCGCCCCCGAAGGTCGGGTCGGCGGCGGAGTCGGTCGCGGGGGCGAAGAGGGTGCAGGCGGCGAAGAAGAGGACCACGGGGACTCCGGCGGGCCGCGCGGCTAACGTCGGGGTCCCGTCCGCGCATCCGCGGGGCTACGTCCACCCGATGTGGTTCCTCCTCGCCTGCATCCCGCCCGCCCCCGAGGTGCGCCTGCCCACCCCGCCGCCGGCTGAGCACGCCGAGGCGCTCTCGGCGGACCGGCTGCTCGCCCCCACGACCCTCGGCGCGTCCAGCGACGTGCTCTGCCCGTGGGCGCGCGGCGAGCCGACACCGGACGCGTCGATCGCCAGGTGGTTGGCCGAAGAACGCCTGGTGTGGCGGGTCTACGACGTCGAGGCGTTCACCCTCGGCGGGCGCCCCTTCGACCGCGCCTTGGAGCTGTCGGAGGCC
>CAIXRH010000002.1 GCA_903921785.1 uncultured Pseudomonadota bacterium | reverse complement strand
TGCTGCGCCGCGTACTCGGCATCGACCGTGTTGCGGCGCCGGGTGTCGCGGAAGCTGCACGCCTCACTCACGAGGCCGACCACGAGGCCCATGCCGGCGGTGACCGCCTCGGCCAGCGCGGAGCGGGTGACGCTCTCCTGCTTCGCCTGGCTGAACCACTTCGCGGCGCGCTCAAAGGTCGCGGTCCAGCGACCGTCGGCGCCCGAGCTGAGACGGAGGGTGCCGTAGGCGGCAACCTTTCGCTCGAGCTGGATGCGCGGCTGGCCGCCGTCGCACAGGAGCACGCCGGCCCACTTGCCCTTCAGCGTCGCGGGGCCCGCGGGCGGCGGGCTCGCCTTCATGCGCTTGATCTCGCCGACCGCCGCGGTGGGGTCGGTGTCGAGCTCGGGCGGGTGCGACGGCGCGAGGCCGAGGTCCGTGCGCCACACCTTCGCAGGCTGGGCCTTCACCTGGTGCACGAGCAGCGCCGTGTTGTCGCGCGGACGCACGACGAGCGCGAGCTCGCCGCCACAGGCCCGCCCGTAGGCGAGGAGCAGGCGGGGGACGTCCTCGTCGGCGCCGAGGACCTGGAGGCGGAAACGTTCCGGCTTGATCGTGGACATGGTTCAGCCCTTCCCCAGCTTGGGGGCGAAGTAGATGGCCGCACCGGCGAGGCCGGCGGCGGCGAGGAGCCAGACCCAGCCGCCGCCGCCGCTGCCACCACCGGGGTTGGTGGGGTCGGGCGGGGCGGAGCTCGGCGCGGTGGAGTTGACCTGGGCGAGGGCCGGCGCGATCGACGGGTCGCGCTCGATGAGCGCCACCTCGTCGGAAAGCGTCTGCGCCTCCTTGTAGTGGACGACGGCCCAGGCGATCCCGGTGAACGAGACGGCGATGACCGCGCCGGCGATGGCGAGCGCGATGACGACGCCCGCCCACCCGACCGCCACGGCCTGCCCCTTCTCCGCGTCCGTCGCCGGACGTTCGTAGGCGCCGTAGCCCTTGGCGTGCGCGGTCCATGCGGTGAGCAGCTCGATGGTCTTCCGCAGAAGCGCGGTGAGCGTGGGGTCGCCCGGCTTGGCGGCGAGCCCGCGGGTGACGGCGACCTGCGCCCGCACGAGGCGGACCCCAGTGTCGGAGAGCAGCGAGCGATAGCCGGCCACGACCTTCGCGAGCTCGGGCGCGTGCGTCTCGGCGTAGGTCTGCACCCGCGAGAGCGACAGCTCGGCCGAGATCCGCATCGCCTGGATGCGCTCGGAGACGGCCTCGGCGCTGACGGTGAAGGCGTCCATCTCAGCGCCCGCACCGGCAGGGACGACCCTCACACCCGAACTCGCCGGCGGCGGCCGGAGGGGCAGCGGGCGCCGGATGCCCAGCGGGGGCAGCGGCCGGCGCCGCCGGCTGCGGCGCGAGCGCCTTCTGCACCTGGTTCTTCACCAGCGGGTACAGGAGCAGCGGCAGGATGCCCACGTTGTCGCCGGCGATCTTCTGCGCCGCGGCGTCCGAGACGACCTGCACGATGAACAGGCCCGGGCTCACGGTGGCGACCATCACCTGGTTGCCGCCCTTGGCCTGGATGCGCGCGGCGTCGCCGAGCGGCTTGTGCGGGCCCCACGGCGCCTTGAACAGCTTCCCGGCCTCCTCCCAGAGGTTCTTCTTGGGCTTGCGCGCGGGGGCCGGCGCGTCCACGCCGACGTAGCCGTCGAGCCAGTTGCCCTCCGTCACGTCGTCGGTGGCGTCGGGGGCGTCGGGCAGCTCCTCGAGGTCCTCGTCGTCCTTCTCGCCGGGCTCGGCCTCGGGGATGTCGTCGAGCGCGGCGTCCATCTCGTCCTCGCCGGGCTTGAGCGCACGCGCGGGCTTCTTGGGCTTCCACCCGAGCTGCTTCAGGTCGCTCATCACGACGCGGAGGTTGGTCTTGGCGGTCTTGACCGCGCCCTTCCAACCGAGCGGCTGGCGGATCTTGAGGTGGGCGATGCGCTTCTTCAGCGCCCGGGCGCGCCGGAGCAGCCGGCGGATCTGCCGGTCCTTCTTGGTGAGCTTGCGCTTCGGCCCGGCGACCTGGGTGTCCCCGGCGAAGTCGATGGCGCCGAAGTCGACGACGCGGGCGCGGATGTAGCGAGACGAGGCGGTCATGCGGTCTCCCGGCGCCGCGGGCGGCGCGTGGACGAAGGGCGATGGGGGGGACGAGGGCGACGGGCGGCCTCCGGATCACGACGGAGCCCGGCGAGGCGGACGCGGGTGACGATCCGCTCGTGGCACTCCTGGCCGGTGAGGCGCTCGGGCAGCATCCCGAGGCGCGCGGAGGGGTCGTCGAACCAGACGATGCCGTTGACGACGTACCGGACGATGCAGTGGTACAGCCCGTGCTCCCCGGGGCGGAGCTGGGTGGTCAGCGCCACCTCGGCGGGGATGCTGGTGAGCCTGGCCGCCTTCGCGGCGGCGTACCCGGGATCGCGGGGAGACAAGGCGCGCCAGCCGCGAGCGAGGAGCTCCCCCGCCCGCGCTGCGGCCAGCGCGTCACAGTCTTCCCAGCCCTGAGCGAGGAGCTGGATGAAGTCGGACCACGTCTCCTCCTCCTCTCGGTCGTACCGAACGCTCGTGTCGTAGAGCAGCGGCAGCGACGGCCGCTCGCGGAGCAGCCGGGCATTGCAGCGCGCGAGCCAGTTGAGCAGGCTCACGGCGTCGCGTTCGTTGAAGGTCAGGGCGACCGTGATGTTCACGACGGCGTCCGGG
>CAIXRH010000001.1 GCA_903921785.1 uncultured Pseudomonadota bacterium | reverse complement strand
CGAAGCCCGACGTGGCCGCCACCACGCCGCCCGCGCCCAAGCCGCCGCCCGCCGCCGCGGCAAAGCCCGACACGTCGGGCCGGAGCTGGACCGTCCACTTCGAGCGCGACGGCGTAGAACCTGCGGAGACCACGGTGCCTGCGTGGGTGCGCAGCTGCCCGCGGCTCGGCATCGTCGGGCACACCGACGCCGCTGGCGACGCCCACGTCAACGAGATCATCGGCCTTGGCCGCGCCATCGCCACGCGTCGTCTCGTCGGTGCCGACGCCGCCCGCGCGGGCGACAGCGTCCGGTCCGCGGGCGCGAACGAGCCGGCCGGCGACAACTCCACTCTGGCGGGGCGTCGGGCCAACCGGCGCGCCGTCGTCACCTGTCTCACCCCCTGAACCGAGGAGCTCCCATGTCCACTCTCAGCAAGTCCGAACGCAACCAGCGCATCGACGGCGTGCTCGCCAGCCTGGTCTCCCTCCGCGGCGTGACCACCTCCGCCATCGTCGACGCCGACGGGTTCGTCACCCACATCCGCCGCGACTTCGAGATGGACGCCGACGCGCTCGGCGCCGCCACGCAGGTGGTGTTCACGGCGGCGGCCCAGGCGTCGAAGCAGGTGAGCCAGGGCGCCACCAAGCTGGTGCTCTGCGAGAACAAGGACGGGCTGGTGCTGCTCGCGCCGCTGGTCCGCGGGTTCGTGCTGGTGCTCGTGGCGGACAGCTCCGCGATGCTCGGCGCGGTGCGCTTCGAGATCAAGGAGTCCACGCCCGAGCTCGACACCCTCTTCCAGGCCTAGGGTCATGCACTGGCTCGGACAGCGTGTCTCCGCCATGCTCGCGGAGGCGGACGCCGGCTTCTCCGGCGACGCCGGGCGTGAAGCGCGCCGCGCGTTCATCGACCATGTCAGCGAGCTGGTCGACGACATCGCCAACCGCGACGGGGTCACCGCCGCGTTCGCCTCCTACGAGGGGCTCCTGGTGGCCGCTTCGGGAATCTCCAGCGACTTCGAGGCGCTCGCCGCGATGGCGCAGGCGAGCCTCGTCCCGGCTTACCACTCGGCCGGCGTGCTCGAGCTCGGCGACCTCCGCCAACTGGTGATCGTCGGCGACCGTCAGAAGCTGGCGCTGGTGTGGATCGGGCCGGTCACGGTGGGGATCGTGAGCCCGTCCGAGGTGAACCTGGCGGCGGCGACGGCGTAGCGGGAAGGCTTCCGGAAGAACCACTGGAACTTCCGAGCTGAAGGTCGCCCGGGCGTCAGGCGATCACGATGGGTCGCCCTTCGCCACATCGGCCGCCCACCTCAACACAACATCGCAGAAACGTTCGAAACAGCTACCCTTCTCCCTTCGGGAGAAGGTGGCGCGGAGCGCCGGATGAGGGGACTCACCGCGCCCAACCCCGAGCCCACAGCGCCAGCGCGGACTCGGGCGCCCGCCTCGCCCTTCTCCCCGCGGCAGCTCCTCGACCGCGGCGCCGCCCGGGTGGCAGGGCGGGGCTCGACCGCCGCTCCCTCGACGTCGTGGTTCGGAGCGCCGTCGCCGGGGGTCAGGGGGCGAGCAACGTGTTGATCGTGCTGACCGCCGCCGCACAGCCGCCCGACGCCGCGCCGGGCGCCGAGTAGTGGGGCACGTCGATCCACAGCGCGGCGAGCGTGCCGTGCGGCGCAAGGGGCACCGTCCTCGGGGAGGGGGCTGGCGAGTTCTCGGCCGGCGCGGCGGCCTCCTGACGGCCGCTGACCACGGAGGCGAGCTCCACCGTGGCGCCGACCGCCCGGCCGGCGTCGGCGAGGGCGACCGTGGCGGACCACGGCCGTTCGGGCGGTCCGGTCACCAAAAGGCAGCCCGGCGAGGTGGCGAGCGCGGCTTCGACCGAGGGAAACGCGGCGCCGCTCCCGAAGTCGTACGCCTGGGGCGGGTCCTCGGCGATCAAGGTGACCTGCCGGGGCGCGGGGCTGGCGAGGGCCGCCGCCACGGCGTCCGCGGACGCGGTCGCCGCGGCGGCCGGGCCGGGAGGCGACGAAGCGGCGCTCGGGACGGCCGGTTCTGGCGTCGGCGGCTCGGACTGGGTCGCGGCGGGCGGGGTCGCGGCCGGCTCGGGCGTCGTGTCCGTCACCAGGAGCCAGTACGGCTCTACCTGGTAGCGGCTGAGCTGGATCATCCCCGCGAAGACCCGCTCATTCCGCACCTCCGGCCCCGCGGCCACGAGCACGTCTCGGGGAAGCGTCGTCCCGCAGCGTTGGTCCAGGGCGGAGGCGGCCTCCGCCAGCTCCAAGGCCCGGTCGAAGGGGCGGCCGCCGAGGGTGGACGCCTCGACGTCGTAGACCCGCCACACCAGGCGTTCTTCGGCGAGCCAACGCGCGATCGACGCGTCCGGCGTCGGCTCGCCGCGCGCCCACGGGCAGAGCACGTCGCTGGACGCGCCGAGGGTCGTGGGGGTGAGCAGCCGGTCCGTCGAGAGCGCGTCGGCGTGTTCGGCCGGCGGCGGGGTGGGCAGGCGCACCTCGGGGGCGGGCGGGATGCAGGCGAGGAAGAACCACATCGGGTCGATGTAGCCCCGCCGCTGCGCGGACGGGACCCCGACGTTAGCCGCGCGGCCCGCCGGAGTCCCCGTGGTCCTCTTCTTCGCCGCCTGCACCCTCT